>NZ_JBIAQV010000008.1:160919-260051 GCF_042889305.1 Streptomyces sp. NPDC002619
AAGACCGGAGACAGAGCCAAGGCTGAGACCGAGAACTGAGCCGGGGCCATGACCGGAGCCGAAGCGAGGAGGACGTGAACCTCGCTCGTGCGGAGGCAGTGCTGCCCCGCGAGCAGAGCCGGGGCGGAAGACGAGCCAGGGCCGGACCGAGTCCAGGACCCGAGCCAAGCCGGAGCCCGGACCGGGCCCCGCACACCAGACGCTGGACCGAGGCCAGGCCCGAACCCCAGCCAGAGGCCAGAGCAAGGCCGAGGCCGAGGCCGAGACCAAGACCGCGACGGAGACCCGCACCCGCACCCGCACCCGCACCCGCACCCGCACCGAGACCAGCACCGAGACCAGCACGGACCCCGGCGACAAGACCGCGACCGAGGCACCGCCGATGACCAGCCCGACCGAGAACAAGGCCGCCGACAAGCCCCGAAACGCCTGCCCCACCGCTCCCCTCCCCTGATGGCCCACACCGCAGGCGACCCCCATCAATCCCTCCTAATGTGACGTTCAGTCGGCTCAGCCCGCTTACGGGAGGTTTCCCATGCCCCGCCGTCCCCCGATACCCGGCGCCGTCACCGCGACCGTCACCGTCGCAGCGCTGCTCACCGCGCTGACAGCGCTGTCCGTCACCCCTGCCGCGGCGGGTGGCGAGGACGACGGCACCGCTCGCTACCGGGGCGTCGTCACGGCCGACGGTGGTATCTGGCTGCGGGACCGGCCGGATCGGGGCAGTCGCATCATCGGGTTCGCCGCAGAGGGCGAGGTGGTCTCGATCTACTGCAAGATCTACGGCGAGCCCGCGCTCGGCAACCCCGTCTGGTACCTCCTCGCGGACGGCACCTGGGCCTGGGGGCCGGGCCGCTTCATCGACAACATCGGGGAATCGCCACGCTGGTGCTGACCGTCAAGGAGCACAAGGCTTTCCATTTGGGTAGGTTCCGGACATGACGAAGGCCGTAACCGCCCTGGCAGCGGCGAAGCCGCTCGCTCCCGCCGAAGCGCTCCCCCGGCGTCGAGGTGTCGAACTCGCGCTCATCGTGCTGGCCGTGCTGCTGTCCGTGTACGGCTACTGCACGGTCGGCCTGGCGAAGACCGGCACCGTCCCGCCCGGCGCCGCCGGCTACGGCGCCGGGCTCGGCGTCCTCGCCCTGCTCGCGCATGTCGCGGTCCGCCTCCGGGCGCCGTACGCCGATCCGCTCCCGCTGCCCATCGGCGTGCTGCTCAACGGCCTCGGCCTGGTGCTGATCTACCGACTCGACCTGGAGACTCCCGGCAACCGGGCGGCGCCCGCCCAACTCGTCTGGTCCACGCTCGGGGTGGCGCTGTTCATCGTGGTCGTCCTGCTGCTGCGCGACCACCGCGTGCTCCAGCGGTACGCCTACGTGAGTGTGGCCGGGGCGCTGGCGCTGCTCATGCTGCCGATCCTCTTCCCTGCCGTGAACGGCGCCCGCATCTGGATCCGGATAGCCGGATTCTCCATCCAGCCGGGCGAGTTCGCGAAGGTGCTGCTCGCGGTGTTCTTCGCCGCGTACTTGGCGGCCAACCGCAACGCGCTCGCCTACACCGGCCGCCGCGTCTGGTTCGTGCAACTGCCCACCGGCCGGGCGCTCGGCCCGATCGTCGCCATCTGGCTGATCAGCGTCGGTGTGCTGGTCCTGGAGCGCGACCTCGGCACCTCGCTGCTGTTCTTCGGGCTGTTCGTCGTCCTGCTGTACGTCGCGACCGGGCGCACCGGCTGGATCGCGGTCGGGCTGCTGCTGGCCGTCCTCGGCTCGGTCGCCGTGAGCTGGCTGGAACCGCATGTGCACGGCCGGGTCGAGGACTGGCTGCATCCGCTGGCGACGATCGAGGCGGGCCAGGGTCCCAACCAACTCGCCCAGTCGCTCTTCGCCTTCGCCGCGGGCGGCTTCCTGGGCACCGGCCTCGGGCTCGGCCACTCCGTCCTGATCGGCTTCGCGACCAAGTCGGACTTCATCCTCGCGACGGCGGGCGAGGAACTGGGCCTGGCCGGGCTGTCCGCGATCTTCCTCCTGTACGGCCTCCTCGTCGCCCGCGGCTACCGGGCGGGCCTGGACCTGCGCGACCCTTTCGGGCAACTCCTCGCCGTCGGCCTCGCCTCGATCGTCGCGCTCCAGGTGTTCGTGATCGCGGGTGGGGTGACGGGGCTGATCCCGCTGACCGGCATGGCGATGCCGTTCCTGGCCCAGGGCGGCTCCTCCGTCGTCACCAACTGGGTGATCACCGCGCTGCTGATCCGGCTCAGCGACTCGGCCCGGCGCCAGTCGGACATGCGGGTGAGCCCATGACCAAGTACATCCGGCACGCCGCCGCATTCTGCGTCCTGCTGCTCGCCGCGCTCCTGGTCAACGCGGCCCGCGTGCAGGTCTTCGGGGCCGGCACCTACACCGACAACCCGGCCAACCGCCGTGCCACGATCGCCCGTTACGGCCAGCCGCGCGGCGACATCCTGGTCGACGGCCTGTCGGTCACCGGCTCCCGGGACAGCCATGAGCAGCTGCGCCACGAACGGACGTACGCCGACGGCCCGTTGTACGCCCCGGTCACCGGCTTCGCCTCCCAGGAGTACGGGACGACGTTCCTGGAGCACGCGGAGGACGGCATCCTGTCCGGCAGCGATCCGCTCCTGGCGCCGTTCCCGCTGTGGAACGACGTCACCCGGGCCCGGAGCCCCGCCGGGGACGTCGTCACGACCCTCAACCGGGCCGCGCAGGAGGCCGCTTACCGGGGCCTCGGCGCACGCAAGGGCGCGGTGGCGGCGGTCGAACCGGCGACGGGGCGCATCCTGGCGCTGGTGTCCACCCCGTCGTACGACCCGGCGGAGCTGTCCGGCAACGGCCAAGCCGCGAAGTCGGCGTGGGCGCGGCTCAACCATGATCCGGAGCAGCCGATGCTCAACCGGGCCGCGCGGCAGACCTATCCGCCGGGCTCCACCTTCAAGGTGGTCACCGCGGCGGCGGCGCTCGACGCGGGTGTGATCCGCGACCTGGACGAACGCACCGACTCCCCCGATCCGTTCACCCTGCCCGGCACTCGGACGCGGCTGATGAACGAGGGCGACGGGTGCGCGGACGCCTCGCTGCGCGCCGCCTTCGCGTGGTCCTGCAACACGGTGTTCGCCAAGCTGGGCGTGGATGTGGGGGCCAAGAACATGCTGACCACGGCCCAGGCGTTCGGGTTCAACGACACCGGTCTGCGGATCCCGTTCTCGGTCTCGCCGAGCACCTTCGACACCACGGTGGACGGGGCGCAGCTGGCGCTGTCGTCGATCGGGCAGTACAACACGCGGGCCACACCGCTGCAGATGGCGATGGTCGCGGCGGCCGTCGCGAACGGGGGGCAGGTGCGGGACCCGTATCTGGTCGAGCGGACCGTGCGGAAGGGGGGCGAGACGATCGCTACGTCAGGTTCCCGGCCGCCGCGCCAGGCGATGCATCCGGCGACGGCGGTGGCCATGAAGGAGCTGATGACCGACGTGGTCCGCGAGGGCACCGGCACGAACGCGGCGATTCGCGGCGCCACGGTCGGCGGCAAGACCGGCACCGCGCAGCACGGCATCGGCAACTCCGGTGTCCCGTATGCCTGGTTCGTGTCCTGGGCCCAGTCGGACAACGATCTGGAGCCGAAGGTCGCGGTCGCGGTGGTCGTCGAGGACGCGGCGGCGGACCGCCTCGACATCAGCGGCGGCGGCGACGCGGCACCGATCGCGAAGGCGGTGATGCGGGCGGTACTCGGTCTGTGAGACGGGGGGTGTCGCGGACGGGGTGGACCGACCTACCGTTCGGTCATGACCGCATCCGCAGCCGTGCGCCATCTTGCCCAGGTCAACATCGCCCGCCTCAAGTTCCCGCTGGACTCACCGGAGTTGAAGGACTTTGTCGACGCGCTCGACCCGGTGAACGAGGTCGCCGACGTCGCCGACGGGTTCGTCTGGCGACTGCAGAGCGACTCCGGGAACGCCACCGACATTCCCGTGCTCGGGGACGAGTGGCTGATCGTCAACATGTCGGTGTGGCGGGACACGAACGCGCTCACGGCGTTCATGTACCAAGGTCAGCACCGGGAGTTGCTGGCCCGGCGCCGCGAGTGGTTCGAGCGGCTCGAAGAGGCGGTGACGGTCCTGTGGTGGGTGCCGGACGGTCACCGGCCCAGCGTCGCCGAGGCCGAGGAGCGACTGCTGCACCTGAGGGCGCACGGCCCGACGCCGTACGCCTTTAATCTGCGGACACCGTTCCCTCCGCCGGAGGCATCGGCTACGGCCGGCGGTTGATCGCGGTGAGGTCGATGTCGATGGGGAACGGCTCCGTCAGCTTGAGGCGGTTATGGAAGATGACGTTCAGGCCGTAGGCGTTCGTCGTCCGTCGCACGAATGATCACCCGGCGCTGCGTTGACCTGCCTCGATCGCCCCCTCCACCTCGGCGACCCGCTCCCGCTCCTCCACCGCGAACCGCTCCGCGTCCAGCTTCTCGGCGATCTCCTCGTCCTGGGCCATCAGCAGGTCCAGATTGGAGTCGCCCATCTCCAGGACGCCCATGTCGACATAGGCCTGCTGCAGGCGCTTGCCCCACAGGCCGATGTCCTTGACGCACGGCACGATGCGGCTGAACAGCAGTTTGCGGAAGAGCTGGAGGAACTCGGAGCGCTCGCTCAGTTCCTCCGCCTCCGCCTTGGGGATGCCGAAGTTCTCCAGAACCTCGACCCCGCGCAGCCGGTCGCGCATCAGATAGCAGCCCTCGATGACGAACTCCTCGCGCT
Source organism: Streptomyces sp. NPDC002619 (assembly GCF_042889305.1). Classification (NCBI taxonomy): domain Bacteria; kingdom Bacillati; phylum Actinomycetota; class Actinomycetes; order Kitasatosporales; family Streptomycetaceae; genus Streptomyces; species Streptomyces sp. NPDC002619. The sequence continues at coordinate 165,688 of NZ_JBIAQV010000008.1, forward strand.
CCCGGAGTTCGGCGTCGCTCAGCTGCTTGTAGTAGTCGCGCAGGGCCATGCGCCCGAAGGCCACGTGCCGGGCCTCGTCCTGCATGACGTAGGCGAGGATCTGCTTGGGCAGCGGCTTGTTGGTGGTGTCCCGGATCATGCCGAACGCAGCCAGCGCCAGGCCCTCGATAAGGACCTGCATGCCCAGGTACGGCATGTCCCAGCGGCTGTCACGGAGCGTGTCGCCGAGCAGGGACTGGAGGTTGTCGTTGATCGGGTAGACCAGCCCGATCTTCTCGTGCAGGAAGCGGCCGTAGATCTCGGCGTGCCGGGCCTCGTCCATGGTCTGGGTCGCGGAGTAGAACTTGGCGTCCAGGTCGGGCACGGACTCCACGATCCGCGCCGCGCAGATCATCGCGCCCTGCTCGCCGTGCAGGAACTGGCTGAACTGCCAGGAGGCGAAGTGCTGTCGCAGCTCGCCCTTGTCGCGGTCGGTCATCTTCGCCCAGTACGGCGTGCCGTAGAGGGTCAGGGCCTCGTCGGGCGTGCCGAGCGCGTCGTACGGATCGACCTCCAGGGACCAGTCGATGCGCTTCTGCCCGTCCCACTGCTTGTCCTTGCCCTTCTGGTACAGGGCGAGGAGACGGTCGCGGCCGTCGTCGTACTCCCAGCTGAACCGCGCCGCGCCGCTCGCGGGCACCTGCCAGTGGGGGTCTCCCGGGTCCTTGGCGTACACGTCATAGGTCGGCATACCCCGCAGGCTCACACGTGGACGCCGCGTCAACAAGTCATGCGCAAGGGATTGACGGTCTTACTGACAAGCAGTCTCATAAGTGGGAGAGGAACCGTACCCCCGGGTAACCAGGCAAGGGAGCCAGACCCATGACGACCCTGACGGAAGCCGACGCCCTCGACGGGCTGCGCGACGCGCTGGGCCTGCTCAAGGACCGGGAGCAGGTGGCCGAGCGGCTCCTCGCATCTTCCGCCAAGCATTCCTTCGACCCGGACAAGGAACTGGACTGGGACGCGCCCTTCGAGGAGGGCAAGTGGTTCTGGCCGCCGGAACTGGTGTCGCTGTACGGCACGCCGCTGTGGAAGCGGATGAGCGAGGAGCAGCGGATCCTGCTCTCCCAGCACGAGGCCGCGGCGCTGGCGTCTCTGGGCATCTGGTTCGAGATCATCCTGATGCAGCTGCTGGTGCGGCACATCTACGACAAGTCGGCGACGAGCGCGCATGTGCGGTACGCGCTCACCGAGATCGAGGACGAGTGCCGGCACTCCAAGATGTTCGCCCGGCTGATCTCGCGGGGTGACGCGCCCTGGTATCCGGTCGGCCGCGCCCACCAGGCGCTGGGGCGTGTCTTCAAGACGATCTCGACGACGCCCGGTTCCTTCACGGCGACGCTGCTCGGCGAGGAGGTCCTGGACTGGATGCAGCGGCTGACGTTCCCGGACGAGCGGATCCAGCCCCTCATCCGCGGCGTGACGCGCATCCACGTGGTGGAGGAGGCCCGGCACGTGCGCTACGCCCGCGAGGAGCTGCGGCGCCAGATGCTCACGGCTCCCAAGTGGTCCCAGGAGTTCACCCGGGTCACCTCGGGCGAGTTCGCCCGCGTGTTCTCGATCGCCTTCATCAACCCCGACGTCTACACGAACGTCGGCCTGGACAAGCGCGAGGCCCTGGCCCAGGTGAAGGCCAGCGCCCACCGCCGCGAGGTCATGCAGACGGGCGCGAAGCGCCTGACGGACTTCCTCGACGAGATCGGCGTCCTGCGAGGAGTGGGCCGGCGACTGTGGAAGTCGTCGGGGCTGCTGGCCTGAACGCTCCGAACGCACCCCAAGACACCGCGCAAAGCGCCTGACGGCCACGCGGCAGAGCCGCATATCGACACAGCCTCGACGAGATCGGCGACCTGCGAGGAATGGGCCGGCGGCTATGGAGGTCGCCGGGGCTGCCGGCCTGAGCCGTGGGCCGGGGTTGGTCTGCCCGCAGCCACGCGGGGCGGCAGCGGTTACCCTGCGGGTCATGAGCCCGCAGGCACCCACCCCGGCCTACCGTCGCCTCAGCGTCGAGGAGCGGCGCAGGCAGTTGCTCGCCTCCGCTCTGTCGCTGTTCGCGCACCGCGTGCCCGAGGACGTGTCGCTGGACGACGTGGCGGAGGCGGCCGGGGTATCCCGGCCCCTGGTGTACCGCTACTTCCCGGGCGGCAAGCAGCAGCTGTACGAGGCCGCGCTCCGGTCCGCCGCCGAGGAACTGGAGCAGTGCTTCGACGAGCCCCGCCAGGGCCTGCGGCTGCCCCGTCTGGGCCGCGCCCTCGACCGCTACCTCGCCTTCGTCGACGAGCACGACGCCGGCTTCAGCGCGCTGCTCCAGGGCGGAAGCGTCGTGGAGACCAGCCGTACGACCGCCATCGTGGACGGCGTACGCCGGGCCGCCGCCGAGCACATCTACAGCCACCTCGACATCAAGGACCCCAGCCCCCGTCTGCGGATGACCGTCCGGATGTGGATCACGGCCGTCGAAGCGGCCTCCCTCATCTGGCTCGACGAGGGCAAGCAGCCGCCGGTCGGCGAGCTGCGCGACTGGCTGGTCGAGCAGTTCGTGGCCGTGCTCACGGTGACCGCCGTCCGCGACCCGCAGACCGCCGCGCTCGTCGCCGAGCTGTCGGCGGATGTCTGAGACTGGTGCCGTGAAGAAACAGGACACCCCCTTCGAAGGCGGCCCCATGGACGGCCGCGTCCTCGCCGTGCTGCTGGGCCCCACCGGCCACCCCCCGAAGACGTACCGCATCCCGGTCCCGGACGCGCACGGCGGCCCGCCCACCGTCCTCGTCTACCGCCGCGTGCCGCGCGGGCACAGCAAGCGCCTCGGGCTGGTGCAGGGGTGGAAGTACGAGTACGACCCCGAGGGCAGGCGGGGCGGCGGGCTGCGGTGGCCCTGGTCGAAGCCTGACGCCGATCCAGACGCTACGCCGTCCGGCAAGCCGGATGACGCCAACGGGTGACTCGGTTGCGCCGAACCGCGCACGCTTGGCGCGCGCAGCCTCCCGCCGCGGTGATGCTCTCGGTGCGGAAGGAAGCGGAAGGCCCGCCCCCGCACCGGAGGTGACGCGATGTCAGGAAGGATTCTGCGCCTGGTCTGCACGGCAGTGGTGGCGGCCCAGGCCGCCCTCGCCCCACTGCCCGCGGCGGCGGCACCCGAGCCCCGGCGACCGGTGAACGAACTACTGGCGGATCTTCAGAAGCTGTACCGGAAGACGGAACAGGCCACCGAGACCTACAACGCCACCGAGGAGAAGCTGACGAAGCAGCGCGCCGAGGTGAAGCGGCTGGACGGCGAGCTCGTCCGCGCCCGGCTGGCGCTCCAGGAGAGCCGCGGCGTCGCCGGCCGGCTGGCCCGGCAGCAGTACCAGAGCAGCACCGACATCTCGCCGTACGTACGGCTCCTGCTCGCCCGCGATCTGCAGCACGCACTGGACGAGCGCCATGTGATCGGGCAGTTGGCGCGGGAGCGGGCCCGGACGGTGGGGCGGCTGACCAGCAACGAGAAGCGCAGGGGCACCCTGGGCCGCCAGGCACGCAAGGCACTCGACGCCCAACTCACCCTCGCCCAGCGCCAGAAAAAAGACCGCGACGACGTCCGCCGCCGCCTGGCCCGCGTGGAGGTCATGCTGGCCTCCCTCACCCCGACCCAGCTGACCGAACTCACCCGCCTGGAACAGAACAAGACCACCGACGCCCAAAACAAGCTCGTGACATCGGGCGCACTCGGCAGCGAGCGCACACCGTCACAGCGGGGCATCGCAGCCGTGCGCTACGCGGAGGACCAGCTCGGCAAGCCGTACCAGTGGGGCGCGGAAGGCCCACGCTCGTACGACTGCTCGGGCCTGACGTCCCAGGCCTGGGACTACGCGGGCACACCGATCCCCCGCACCAGCCAGGAACAGTGGGCCCAACTCCCCAAGGTCCCGCTCAAGGACCTGCGCCCCGGCGACCTGGTGATCTACTTCCCGGAGGCGACGCACGTGGCGATGTACGTGGGCAACGGCACAGTGGTCCAGGCCCCCCGCCCGGGAGGCAGGATCAAGCTCTCCCCGATCGCGTCCAACCCGATCCTGGGAGCCGTACGCCCTGACAAGCGCCTCTCATGAGCGCCCGGATCAGCGCCCCGAGGGGGCGCGGGGCTCTTCCTGATATGCGGCTCCGCCGCGCGGGCGCGGATCAGCCACGACGAACCCGCAGCCGCTGGCTCCCCGCGCCCGCAACGGCGACTAGGCCACAGAAGCGAGATACGCCTGAGTCTTCCCCGGCTCGTAGAAGAAGTTCTCAAAATCGGACGGATCATTGAACGCGTTGGCGAACCGATCCGCCACCGGCTGCAGCTGCCCGGCGGCGCCGATGAGATTCAGGATGTGCTCCGGCGGCGGCGCCAGCATGGCGTTCGTCCACTTGGTCACATGCGCCGCGGTGTCCCAGTACCGGTCAAAAGTGCTGCGCATCCACGCCTCGTCGAACTCCTTCTCCCCCTGCTCGAGAATCGAAGCAAGATACGCGGCAGCACACTTGGACGCGGAGTTGGACCCCTGCCCGGTGATCGGGTCGTTCGCGACGACGACGTCGGCGACACCGAGGACCAGCCCGCCGCCGGGCAGCTGACCGACGGGGTTGCGGACCGTCGGCGCATAACGCCCGGCCAGCGTGCCACCGGCGTCGGTGAGTTCCACGTTCTTCGTCCGCTCATGCTCCCAGGGCGTGAACTTCTCCATGAGTTCCAGGGTCAGGGAGAGGTGTTCCGCCGGGTCCTTGACGCCGTTGAAGACGTCGAGGGGACCGCCGGGTATGCCCTCCCAGAACAGGATGTCCGCGCGGCCGGAGCTGGTGAACGTCGGCATGACGAACAGCTCGCCCACGCCGGGCACCAGGTTGCAGCGGACCGCGTCGAACTCCGGGTGTTCCGGGCGCGGGTCGAGCCCGTGGACGTACGCGACCGCGAGCGCGCGCTGCGGCTCGCTGTACGGGGAGCGCGAGGCGTCGCGGCCGAACATCGACACCAGTTCGCCCTTGCCGGCCGAGACCAGCACCAGGTCGTACGTGCGGGAGAAGTAGTCGAGGTCGGAGACCGCCGCGCCGTGGATGACGAGCTGGCCGCCGCGCTGGGCGAAGGTCTCCATCCAGCCGGCCATCTTGACCCGCTGGTCGATCGACTGCGCGTACCCGTCGAGCTTGCCCACCCAGTCGATGGCCCGCTGGGTCGGACCGGGGTCGTGCGAGCCGGGGGCCGCGACCGAGACGCCGAGTCCTTCGATCTTCGGGGCCTGGGACTCCCAGAAGTTCAGCTGGAGATCGCGCTCGTGCTGCAGTGCCGTGTGGAACATGCACTGCGTCGACATGACCCGGCCGGAGCGAATCTCGTCCGCGGTCCGGTTCGACATCAGGGTGACTTCGTATCCGTGCGACTGGAGGCCGAGGGCCAGCTGGAGTCCGGACTGTCCGGCTCCGACGACGAGTATCTTCCGCATACGGGTGGTGGCTCCTAAATCGGGACTACTCGGGGGTTTCGTCGAGCGCGTGGCCGACGAGGGCCAGGAGGGTCTCGATCACCGAGATCCGGCGCCGCGCATCCATGATCATGACAGGTATGTGCGGGGGGATCGTGAGGGCCTCCCGCACGTCGTCAGGCTCGAACAACTCGGTGCCGTCGAAGTGGTTGACCGCGACGACGTACGGCAGCCCGCAGCTGTCGAAGTAGTCCAGTGCGGGGAAGCAGTCCTTGAGGCGGCGGGTGTCGGCCAGCACGACGGCACCGATCGCGCCACGCACCAGGTCGTCCCACATGAACCAGAACCGCTGCTGACCCGGCGTGCCGAACAGGTAGAGCACCAGGTCGTCGTCGAGCGTGAGGCGGCCGAAGTCCATGGCCACCGTGGTGGTCAGCTTGCCCGGCGTGGCGGTGAGGTCGTCGGTGGCCTCGCTCGCCTCGGTCATCAGCGCCTCTGTCTGCAGCGGCGTGATCTCCGAGGCGGCGCTCACCAGCGTGGTCTTGCCGACCCCGAAGCCGCCCGCCACGACTATCTTCGTGGCTATCGGGGCACGGGTGCGGTCCGTCTGCCAGGACCTCAGGTTCTCGTCGCCTTCGACGAGGGGGGAGACACCGACCGAGGAGTCGGCGTCAGAGACGGCGGAGTCCACTCAGCACCCTTTCCAGCAGAGCGCGGTCCGGGCGGCCCACCCCGTGGCCGGTTCCGGTGCCGTACACACGGATCTTTCCCTGGTCCGCGAGATCGCTCAGGAGCACGCGGACCACACCGAGCGGCATCTTCAGCAGCGCGGCGATCTCGGCCACCGTGCGCATACGGCGGCACAGTTCGACGATGGCCCGCATCTCCGGCATGACCCGGGTGCTGAGGGAACCATTCGTCAGTTCCTTGCGCTCCTCGGCGGCATCGAGCGCGGCCGTGCTCGCGACGAACGTCTCGACGAGCAGGACGTGGCCGAAGCGGGTACGGCCGCCGGTGAGCGAGTAGGGGCGGACGCGGGCGGACTTGCGGTCGCCGCCGCGCACCGGGAGTTTCTTCGGCGTACTGCTCATCGGGCACTCCCCGTCGAGTCGGACTCCTCCAGCGATTTTCGGAGCTCGGTGCGGAGTTCGGGCGTCAGCACGTGACCGGCCCGGCCCACGAAGAGGGCCATGTGGTACGCCACGACGCTCATGTCGCACTCCGCGGAGCCGTGCACGCCGAGCAGCGAACCGTCGCTGATCGACATCACGAAGAGGCTGCCCTCGTCCATCGCGACCATCGTGTGCTTGACCGCGCCGAACTCCATCAGCTTGGCCGTGCCTGCGGTCAGGCTGCCGATGCCGGACACGATCGTCGCCAGGTCGGCGGCGGAGCCGCGCGGACCGGTGAGCGTGGCCTCGCGGGCCTCGCGCGCCTCGGCGACGCGACCCGGGTCGGAGGTCAGGAGCAGCAGGCCGTCGGAGGAGACCACCGCGACCGACTGGATGCCCGGCACCTCCTCGACCAGGTTCCTCAGCAGCCAGTGCAGGTTGCGGGCCTCACTGCTCAGTCCGAAGGTACTGGGCGCGGTCAACTGCTTGCCTCCTCGACTGTGCCCCCCGTGGACTCTTCGGCTGTGCGCTCCGTGGCAGCGGCCGCGGGTTGCGCGGTCTGGCCCGTCCGTTCGGTGATCTCCGCCTCGACGTCGCGATAGCCGGCCTCCGCTCCTCGGCGGAACCCGCCGAGCCTGCGGCGCAGGGCTTCGGCGTCCACCGAGCCGGTCCGCTGGCGCGGCGCCTGGGCGGGTGCGCTGATCCTGGGGGTGCGCTTGGGCAGGCCCTTGTCGGTGACCTGCTCGTCCGTCTCGTCCGCCGCGCGCTCGTGTGTGTCCGGGCCGATGGCGTACGGGTCGGTGTGCGTGTCCGGGCCGCCTGTGTGGGGGCCGGCGGCGGGCTCCGGCGTGAGCAGCAGTTCCATCGTGGTCTCGGCGGGGGACGGTTCCGGGACTTGTTGCGGCTCCGGCGCGGTGGGCGCCTCGCCTTCCGCCACCGGTACGGCGTTCTCCTGTACGGCCCGCTCCCGTACGGTCCGCTCCGCCAGCGCCACCAGCGGGTCGCCGCCGGTGGCCCGGCCGTGCAGGACGTTCGAGTTGGCCTCGGCGTCAGCGCCCGGCAGGGAGACCGTGTGGGTGCCGTTCGCCGTCGCGGGTCCCGGCACGGCCGTCGCCGGGGCCTGGGCCAGCAGGGTCTGTGGAAGGACCACGACCGCCGCGACCCCGCCCTGCTTCTGCTCGCGCAATTGCACGCGGGCGCCGTGGCGGTGGGCGAGGCGGGCCACGACGTACAGGCCGAGGCCGAGACCGTCCTCGCCCTCCTGGTCGTACGGCGTGTCCGGGTCGAACGCGGAGAGGCGGGAGTTGAGGCGCTCCAGGCGTTCGGAGGTCATGCCGATGCCCTCGTCCTGCACGGAGAGCATCACCTCACCGCTCTCGAGGAGCCAGCCGGAGAGCTCGACGGGCAGGTCCGGCGGGGAGAACGAGGTGGCGTTCTCCATGAGTTCGGCCAGGAGGTGGGAGAGGTCGTCCGCGGCGAAGCCCGCCACGTGCGCGTGCGGGGGCAGCGCGGCGATACGCACGCGCTCGTAGCGTTCGATCTCGCTGACCGCGGCCCGGACCACGTCCACCAGCGGCACCGGGCCCGGATGCTGCTGGACGTGCTCGGTGCCGGCCAGGACCAGGAGGTTCTCGCTGTGCCGGCGCATGACCGTGGCGAAGTGGTCGAGCTTGAACAGCGTGGCCAGCCGGTCCGGGTCCTGCTCGCGCTCCTCCAGGCCCTCGATGACCGCCAGTTGGCGCTCGACGAGGCCCAGGGTGCGCAGCGCGAGGTTCACGAAGGTGCCGCCGATGCTGCCGCGCAGCCGCTCCAGCTGGGCCGCGGAGTCGGCAAGCTCAGCGCGCAGGTCCTCACGGGCGTCGGCCATCTTCTGCCGCTGGCCGACCAGGTGCTTGCGGTCGGTCTCCAGGGTGCCGATGCGCTCATGGAGGGCGACGGCGTGCGCGTGCAGGGCGTTGACGGAGCGGACGACCTGGGCGAACTCGTCGTTGCGCCCGGTGAACGTGACTGGTTCCTCGGCCGCCGGGTCCTCGGCGCCGGCCAGCCGGGCCGAGCCGCGGCGCAGCACCGAGAGCGGGCGGGTGAGGGTGCGGGCCATGGCGGTGGCGATGCCGACGGCGACCAGCATCAGGGCGCCGAGGATCGCGATGCGGATCTCCAGGGCGGTGACGTCGTCGTCGCGGAGATGGGCCAGGTCCTTGGTGCGGTGGTCGTAGAGGGAGGACTCCACGCCGCGCATCAGCTCGACGCGGGCGGACAGGGCCGCGTCCAGCTTCTTGGTGTCGGTGCCGACCTCGTCGTCCCCCAGCGTCGGCTGGTCGGTGAGGGCGGCGAGGTACTTGTCGGCGTTGTTGACCTCGGGACCGGTGACCGTCGAGTCGTACGTCGCCACCGACGCCTTGGGCGCCGTCTCGTGGAAGTCGGCGACGGCCGCGTCGGAGCGCAGGCGGGCCTGCTGGGCGGCGGCGGTCAGTGCGTCGCGCTGCTTGCGGTCGGCGTCGCTGGTCGTCGTGGTCTCGGTGGGCAGGCCCGTGATCGGGCTGATGACCGTTTGGGTCGTGGACGGCACGTTCAGGGCCGCGAGGAGCAGTCCGCGGGCGGCCGCGGACTGCTGGACGGCGGCGTCCAGCTCGGCGAGCGCATACGCGCCGGAGCCCGCCCTGGGCGGCATCTGCTCGGCCAGGCGCTCGGCGAGGCGGTGCAGTTCGGTGATGGCGGCGGAGTACGCCTGGTGGGTCTCCAGGGCCGTGCTCTTACCGGTGAGCGCGGAGCGGCGCAGTGTCCCGATGCCGTCCAGGTCGTCGCGCAGCCAGCCGGGTGTGTCCGTGTCGGCGCGCAGGTCCTCGACCTGCCGGTCGACCCGGGCGCCGCGCTGCTCGGAGGGCGCCTTGTCTTTGGGGCGGCCGGCGGCCACGTAGGCGGTGACCTCGTCGCGCTCGTCCGCCAGGGAGTGGGCGAGGGCGAGGGCGTCCTGGGTGCGCCCGGCCAGCATCACCAGGTCCTGGGAGTCGCTCACCTGCCCGGAGGCGGCCAGCAGAGACGGGGCGCCGGCCCCGGCTATCGCCGCGGCCACGACAGCCACGGCGACGATCAGCCGGTTGCGTACGTGGGTCGGGCGGCCGGTGCCGACCGGTGTGCCCTCGGCGCCCCCTTCGGGGGCCGTCTGCCTGCCTGTGCGCCGAGGCCGCTTCATCTGCACCGGTGCTCGCATTCCTGAACTCGTGTACCCATGGGCCCGGGTGGCACCCCGTCACATCGGTGCCAAGGGTTGCGTACGCCCGGTACGGTCCGTGCCCCGACCCTCCCAGTGCCGGTGGTCAGTGGTCGCGCATCACCTGACCCGCCACCCGAAGGAGTGAACATCGGAGGAGAGTTGGCGAGCAAGTTCCTCCGGTGTGTGCGGGCGCGCATTCCGGCGGGCCGGTTGGACGCGGGCGGCAGGCTTTGGCAATATTCGCCGCCACGCTTTCCCGGACCGCGCCATTCCACCTCAAACCAGGCGTCTGACCTGCACGGCTGCGCCAATTCAAGGGTTGTCGCAAGCCTTTGGCAGACCCTGTGGAGGGCTCGTGCAGACTGGCCGAATGCGTACTGAACTCGCGTCGGAGCCCGGCGACCCCATCCGACCCAACGAGGACTTCGCCGGTGTCGGACTACCGGCCTCCGGACAGGGCGGTTGTGTGATCGTCCTGGACGGAGTGACCCCTCCGCAGGGTGAGACCGGGTGTCTGCATTCCGTTCCCTGGTTCACCTCACGGCTCGGCGGGGCCTTGACCGAACTGACCGTTTCCGGCCGAGATCTGACGTTGCCGGAGATTCTCTCCCGGGCGATCCTTCGCACAGCCGACGCACACGTGGTGACCTGTGACCTTTCTCACCCGCGGACGCCTCAGGCGACCGTCGTCATGACGCGCTGGTCGGAGGAATCACTCGAGTATCTGGTGCTCTCCGACTCGACGCTCCTCCTGCAGTCCCCCGACGGCACGGTCACCCCCGTCCAGGACGACCGCCTGTCCCGGCTGCCCCGCTCGGCCCTGGCCACGGACGCCCTGGTGGACGCGACGGTCCGCAACAGGGAGGGCGGCTTCTTCACGGCGGCCGCGGACCCCACGGTCGCCTCCCGAGCGGTCACCGGCACGGTCGCCCGCGCGGAGGTGCGGGCCCTTGCCGCGCTCACGGACGGCGCGACCCGCTGGGTGGAGAACTTCCGCGAGGGCGACTGGACGCAGTGCTTCACGCTCGTACAAAAGGACGGCGCGCGGGCGCTGATAGAGCGCGTACGGGCCCTGGAGACGGCGGACCGGGAGGAGCGGACGCACCTGGGGCGCAGCAAGACGCACGACGACGCGACGGCCGTGTACGTCGAGCTGTGAGCGGGACGGCCGTGCGGCGGCCCGGCGGCTACTTCTCCGCGATCCCGTTCAGCTGGTGCAGCAGGCGGGCCAGTTCCGCCACCTCCCTGCGGTCCCAGTCGGCGAGTTGGCTGACGTAGCGCCCGCGGCGGGCCTCACGGACCCTGCCCACCCGGCCGCGGCCGGTCTCCGTGAGGGCCACAAGCCAGGCGCGCCCGTCGGCGGGATCCGGCTCGCGGGCGACCAGGCCCAGCTCCTCCAGGGCGCGCAGCTGGCGGGACATGGTCGCCTTGCCGACGCCGATGTACGCGGCCAGTTCGGTGGCCCGCTGCGGGCCGTGCTCGTCGAGGCGGACCAGCAGGCCGTACGCCGCCGACTCCAGGCCGGGGTGGACCTCCCGCGCCATCTCCCCCTGGCTGGCCCGGGCGCGCCGCAGCAGTACGGTCAACTCGCGTTCCAGAGCCAGGAATTCCTGGTCTGCACCACTCGGCGACATCCCGGCGGCGCCGAAAGGTCCGTCGCCGTTTCCGTCCTCGTGCACGTCAGCACCCCTGATCGGTTTCGCGGTCCTGAAAGTTTCTGCCACACGCCGCCGTTGCCGCAGCTCCGTCAGTATTTCGCAGGCGTAGACCAACGGCAGCGTCCGGGCCCTCTTCCCAGCCCGGGGTCTACGTGCGTAGCTTTTTACCGCCACCTACATGACATGCCCACGCCAGTGGGTCAACCGCGGTCCCCCCACCTCTCCCTCGGAGGCACGTCATGCTCGTGCACAGACCCGGTTCCTCCCGCCGACACGCGGCCACGGCACTCGCGGCCGCGCTCCTGTCGGTCCTCGCCCTCACTCTCCCCCTGACCAGCGCCCACGCCGCGACCACCCCCGCCCGCGGCTCCGCCCACATGGGCATGGGCGTCCTGGCCCACGACGGCCAGGACGGCACGCCCAACACCGGCGACGCCACCCAGACCGAGGGTGTCGACGTCTCCAGCTACCAGGGGAACGTCGCCTGGTCGACCCTGTGGAGCAGCGGGGTCAAGTGGGCCTACGTCAAGGCGACGGAGGGCACGTACTACACGAACTCCTACTTCACCCAGCAGTACAACGGCTCCTACAACGTCGGCATGATCCGCGGCGCCTACCACTTCGCGACGCCGGACACCACGAGCGGCGCCACCCAGGCCAACTACTTCGTCGACCACGGCGGCGGCTGGTCCCGGGACGGCAAGACCCTCCCCGGGGTCCTCGACATCGAGTGGAACCCGTACGGCGCCTCCTGCTACGGCAAGTCGGCCAGCGCGATGGTCAGCTGGATCCGCGACTTCGTCAACACGTACCGCTCCCGCACCGGCCGCGACGCAGTCATCTACACGGCCACCAGCTGGTGGACCGAGTGCACCGGCAACTACAGCGGCTTCGCGTCGACGCAGCCGCTGTGGATCGCGCGGTACGCCTCGGACGTCGGCACGCTGCCGGCCGGCTGGTCGTACTACACGATGTGGCAGTACACGTCGTCCGGCCCGACGGTCGGCGACCACGACAAGTTCAACGGCGCCCTCGACCGGGTCGTCGCCCTCGCCAACGGCTGACGCACACCCGCGCGCGCACTGAGAAGGCCCGGGCCTCCCTCAGGGGACCCGGGCCATCCTTCATCCGGCAGCGTCCGTCACGCCGCCACCGGAACCTCCGGCGTCGCGCCGTTCGTGGCCGGCGACAGAGCCAGTTCCAGGACCTGGCGGACGTCCGTCACCGCGTGGACCTCCAGCTTGTCCAGCACCTCGGCCGGGACGTCGTCCAGGTCGGCCTCGTTGCGCTTCGGGATGATGACGGTCGTCACGCCGGCCCGGTGCGCGGCGAGCAGCTTCTGCTTCACGCCGCCGATCGGCAGGACCCGGCCGGTCAGCGAGACCTCACCGGTCATCGCCACATCCGTGCGGACCAGCCGCCCGGACAGCAGCGAGGCCAGCGCCGTCGTCATCGTGACGCCCGCGCTCGGGCCGTCCTTCGGGACCGCGCCCGCCGGGAAGTGGATGTGCACACCCCGGTCCTTGAGGTCACCCACCGGCAGCTCCAGCTCGGCACCGCGACTGCGCAGGAAGCTCAGCGCGATCTGCGCCGACTCCTTCATCACGTCGCCCAGCTGACCGGTGAGGGTCAGGCCCGCAGCGCCCGTCTCGGGGTCCGCGAGGGACGCCTCGACGAACAGGACGTCACCGCCCGCTCCGGTCACGGCCAGACCGGTCGCGACACCCGGGACCGCCGTACGGCGCTCCGCCGGGTCCTGCGCCGACTCCGGCACATGGTGCGGCCGGCCGATCAGGGCGCGCAGGTCCGCGTCCGTGATCGTGAACGGCAGCTCCCGGTCGCCGAGTTCGTGCTGGGCCGCGACCTTGCGCAGCAGCCGGGCGATCGAGCGCTCGAGCGTACGGACACCCGCCTCGCGCGTGTACTCGCCGGCCAGCTTGCGCAGCGCGCTCTCGTCCAGGGTGACCTCGTCCTTGCCCAGGCCCGCCCGCTCCAGCTGGCGCGGAAGCAGGTGGTCACGGGCGATGACGACCTTCTCGTCCTCGGTGTAGCCGTCCAGGCGGACCAGCTCCATACGGTCGAGCAGGGCCTCCGGGATGGCCTCCAGGACGTTGGCCGTCGCCAGGAAGACGACGTCCGACAGGTCCAGTTCGACCTCCAGGTAGTGGTCCCGGAAGGTGTGGTTCTGGGCCGGGTCGAGGACCTCCAGGAGGGCCGCCGCCGGGTCGCCCCGGAAGTCGGATCCCACCTTGTCGATCTCGTCGAGCAGGACGACCGGGTTCATCGAACCGGCCTCCTTGATCGCGCGGACGATACGGCCCGGCAGCGCGCCGACGTACGTACGCCGGTGGCCACGGATCTCCGCCTCGTCACGGACGCCGCCGAGGGCGACACGGACGAACTTCCGCCCCATCGCGTGGGCGACGGACTCGCCGAGCGACGTCTTGCCGACGCCGGGCGGGCCGACGAGCGCGAGCACGGCACCGCCGCGCCGCCCGCCGATGACACCCAGGCCGCGGTCGCTGCGGCGCTTGCGCACCGCCAGGTACTCGGTGATCCGCTCCTTCACGTCCTCCAGGCCCGCGTGTTCGGCATCGAGGACCGCCTTGGCGCCCTGGATGTCGTACGCGTCCTCGGTCCGCTCGTTCCACGGCAGTTCGAGGATGGTGTCGAGCCAGGTACGGATCCAGGAGCCCTCGGGCGACTGGTCGCTCGACCGCTCCAGCTTGTCGACCTCCTTGAGAGCGGCCTCACGGACCTTCTCGGGCAGGTCGGCGGACTCCACGCGGGCGCGGTAGTCGTCGGACTCCTCGCCGTCCTTCTCGCCGTTCAGCTCGCGCAGTTCCTTGCGGACGGCCTCCAGCTGGCGGCGGAGCAGGAACTCGCGCTGCTGCTTGTCGACGCCGTCCTGGACGTCCTTGGCAATGGTCTCGGCCACGTCCTGCTCCGCGAGGTGGTCGCGCAGCTGCTGCGTGGCGAGCTTCAGCCGGGCCACCGGGTCGGCGGTCTCCAGCAGTTCCACCTTCTGTTCGGTGGTCAGGAACGGTGAGTAACCGGAATTGTCGGCAAGGGCGGACACATCGTCGATGGCCTGTACCCGGTCCACGACCTGCCAGGCGCCGCGCTTGCGCAGCCAGGCGGTGGCGAGGGCCTTGTACTCCTTGACAAGTTCGGTCACGTGACCGGGCAGCGGCTCGGGCACGCTCTCGTCGATGCGGGTCCCCTCGACCCACAGCGCGGCACCCGGGCCGGTGGTCCCGGCGCCGATCTGCACACGGCCGCGGCCGCGGATCAGCGCGCCCGGGTCACCGTCGGCCAGCCGGCCGACCTGCTCGACGGTGCCGAGCACACCGGTGCTCGGGTACGACCCGTCGATGCGCGGCACCAGAAGAACCCTGGGCTTCCCGGGCTCGGAGCGGGCGGCGGCCTGGGCGGCCTCCACCGCGGCGCGGACATCGGGATCGTTCAGGTCCAGCGGCACCACCATCCCGGGCAGCACGACCTCGTCGTCGAGCGGCAGCACAGGCAGGGTGAGCGGTGTGGACGTCGAAGCCATGATCTCCCCTTCGGCAGTCAAGTTGAGTTACGTCGACTCAATGATCGGACGGCGCAGAATGTTCCCCGCGCCGCGTTCGCTGTGAGCGATCTGCGCGACTACCGGTCCTGGCCTGCGGAAAGAGGCGGGGAGCCAGGTCAGCTGATGGCCATGGCGGGCTCGCGCTGCCACCGTCGGACCAGCGGCCAGGCCGCGATGCCGATGCACAGCGCGATCAGATGACCCCAGGCGGTCATCGGGTCGGCGAACGCGACCAGGGCATCGGCGAGCGTGGCACCGAACAGGATCAGCAGAGGCCAGCGCAACCAGGGGGCGAGCAGCCCGGCCAGAGCGCCGGCGGCCGCGGCCACGCCGAAGCTGATGCCGTAGTCGAGCCGGTGCAGCGAGCTGTCGGGCAGATGGCCGACGAGGACCGCGAGCCCCACGGGCACCTCGGTCGCGAGGGTGGCCAGGACGTGGCCGAGCAGGAAGACCACGGCCGTACGGGCACCGCCTATCCGCCGCTCCAGCGCGGTGAGTACGAGCAGAAAGCCCAGGGTGTACGGCGACACGAGCCCGCCCGCGATCCACAGCGCGCTCGCGAGCAGCACCAGCGCGGGGGTCTGTACGAGGTGGGCGACATCGGTACTGGAGGCCTGCTGGAGGGCGCGTACGAGGGACGGGTCCGTCTGCTCGGCGAGGAGCGAGACGAGGGCGAGCAGAGCGGCGTACCCGAAGGTGAAGGGCGTACCGGTGGGGGTGGGGAACAGCCGCCGGAGCCGTACGGCCCGAAGGACCCGCGGGACCGCTGGGCGGGCCGGTCCCGGGACGGTGGGTGTCCCCGTTCCCCGCTGGCGCGGCATCACGTCCAGCAGGTCGGCGGTCTCGACGCCGTCGATCGTCTCGGGAAGGGGCGTCGCCGAGGCCGACGCCGCTGCAGTCCTCGCGGTTCGTTCCACGCTGACGCGCTCCTTCCGTTCCGCCCCACATTTGGCGCCCCGGCAGCCCCTGTCCATGACCGACGCCACACGGAACCCGATTCACACGATGTTCGGAGGAACCGCGCACTCCACCCGGGTGTTCCCGCCGGAGCCGCCTCCCCGTGCGGGTGAACTGCCGTGCGCCTGCCCGCCATCCGTAATTCCCGTGGCCGTGGCGGCCAGTTCGTGCAGGATGGGCGCATGACCGCCGCGTACGACTACCCCGTAGTCCTGGACCGTCGCGAGGGCCCGTACGGCGAGGTGGTCCTGCGCCGGCACGGACGGTTGCTGCAGATCATCGCGAACGGCTGCTTCCTGATGGACACCTCCGACGGCCGCTCGGAACGGCTGCTCGTCGACGCCGCGTACGAGGCGCTGAATCGGCGGCCGGTGGACGGGCAGCCGCGCCCTGACGTGCTGATCGGCGGCCTGGGCGTCGGGTTTTCGCTCGCACACGCCGCCGCGGACGACCGCTGGGGCCGGATCACCGTCGTCGAGCGGGAGCCGGCCGTCATCGGCTGGCACCGCTGCGGCCCGCTGTCCGAACTGTCCGCCGACGCCCTCGCCGATGCGCGCACGGAAATCCTGGAGACGGATCTGGTGGCGTACGTCAATGAGACTTCCGCCACGTTCGACGCCCTGTGCCTGGACATCGACAACGGCCCCGGCTGGACGGTCACGGAGGGCAACGGCGGACTGTACTCACCGGCCGGACTGGCAGGCTGTGCAAGGGTGTTGAGGCCAGGAGGGGTGCTGGCGGTGTGGTCAGCGCAGCCCTCTCCGGAATTTGAAGGATGCTTGTGGAATGCCGGGTTCCAACAGGTGCGTACCGAAGAGATCCCCGTTGCCCGGGGCGTTCCGGACGTCGTGCACCTCGCCGTACGACCTGGATAGCGAGGGCACCGTCCATCCCCGTAGTGTGCTTCCCTGACGCGGATCATTCAAGCGTCAAGCGCAGTCATGGGATCACCCCACGGGTTCCGGAAAGCACACTTCAGGGGCGGGCGATGGAGCAGACACACACCTCGCACAGCGGCACGGCGCAGGCGACACCGGGCGCACAGCGCCGAGTCCTGGTCGTCGAGGACGATCCGACGATCGTCGACGCCATCGCGGCCCGCCTGCGCGCGGAGGGATTTCTCGTGCAAACCGCGGGCGACGGTCCGGCGGCCGTCGACACCGCCGAGGCCTGGCAGCCTGACCTGCTGATCCTCGACATCATGCTGCCCGGCTTCGACGGCCTCGAGGTCTGCCGCCGCGTGCAGGCCGCGCGTCCGGTGCCGGTGTTGATGCTCACGGCGCGGGACGACGAGACCGACATGCTGGTCGGACTCGGGGTCGGCGCCGACGACTACATGACCAAGCCGTTCTCGATGCGGGAGCTGGCGGCGCGCGTGCATGTCCTGCTGCGGCGGGTGGAGCGGGCGGCGGTGGCCGCCGCGACGCCGCGCTCCGGCATCCTGCGCCTCGGCGAGCTGGAGATCGACCACGCGCAGCGCCGGGTGCGGGTGCGCAGCGAGGACGTGCACCTCACGCCGACCGAGTTCGACCTGCTGGTCTGCCTGGCCAACACCCCGCGCGCGGTGCTCTCCCGCGAGCAGCTCCTCGCCGAGGTGTGGGACTGGGCGGACGCGTCGGGCACCCGGACCGTCGACAGCCACATCAAGGCGCTGCGCCGGAAGATCGGCGCCGAGCGGATCCGCACCGTGCACGGTGTGGGCTACGCGCTGGAGACACCGACGCCATGAGCGACGGGCGGTCGGCCGCGCGGAGGAGCCCCGGGGAGCCCTGGGGCGGCGTACGCCCGTTCTCGATCAAGACCAAGCTGGGCGCTCTGGTTGTCATCTCGGTGCTGATCACCACCGGTCTGTCCATGATCGCGGTGCACACCAAGACCGAGCTGCGCTTCATCATGGTCTTCTCGATGATCGCCACGCTACTGATCACGCAGTTCGTGGCGTTGTCCCTGACCTCCCCGCTGGACGAGATGAACGCGGTGGCCCGCTCCATCTCGCACGGCGACTACACGCGCCGGGTGCGCGAGAACCGCCGGGACGAGCTGGGCGACCTGGCCCAGACGATCAACGTCATGGCGGATGAGCTGGAGGCACAGGACCGCCAGCGCAAGGAGCTGGTGGCGAACGTCTCGCACGAGCTGCGCACACCCATCGCGGGGCTGCGCGCGGTGCTGGAGAACATCGTGGACGGGGTCACCCAGGCCGACCCCGAGACCATGCGCACGGCGCTGAAGCAGACGGAGCGGCTGGGCCGGCTCGTGGAGACGCTGCTCGACCTGTCACGGCTGGACAACGGCGTCGTACCGCTGCGCAAGCGGCGCTTCGAGGTGTGGCCGTATCTCTCGGGCGTGCTGAAGGAGGCCAACATGGTCGCCTCCGCACGCGCGGGCATCGCCTCGGGCTCGGGAAGTCACACGCGTACGGACGTCCATCTGCACCTCGACGTGTCCCCACCGGAGCTGACCGCGCTGGCCGACCCTGAGCGCATCCACCAGGTCGTCGCCAACCTGATCGACAACGCGGTCAAGCACAGCCCGGCGCACGGCCGCGTGACGGTGAAGGCGCGGCGCGGGCCGCAGCAGGACTCGCTGGAGCTGGAGGTCCTGGACGAGGGCCCCGGCATCCCGAAGGCGGACTGGCACAAGGTCTTCGAGCGGTTCAACCGGGGAACCGTCAGCCGCCCGCACGGTCCGGGCAGCGACGGGGGTACGGGTCTGGGCCTGGCGATCGCGCGCTGGGCCGTCGATCTCCATGGCGGCCGCATCGGAGTGGCCGAATCCGAGCGGGGTTGTCGGATTCTGGTCACCCTTCCGGGAGAGCCTTCCACGCCAAGTTGACGTAAAGTTCGAACTGCAGCCACAAGATCCATCTGCGTCCGCGCCGATGGACACGTGTGATCAGCGAAGGCCCGCACCCACGGGGTGCAGAGGCCCGGGTCGCGGCATGCCTTCCACAGGCCTCCCACTGGCGAACCTCGTTTGTTTCCCGCCATTTCAGCCCCCGAAACACGCTTTCCAATGTGACTTACACGACGATGAACCGGCCCGACCTGACCTTCCCGGTCATGGAGGCGTAGCCTTAATTCCCGCTGTCCATCACCTTGTGAAGCGGAAGAGGGCGGTTGCCGCCGTGTCGCCACAGTCCCCCAGTAACTCGAGCATCTCCACCGACGACCAAGCCGGGAAGAACCCCGCCGCTGCGTTCGGTCCGAACGAGTGGCTCGTCGACGAGATCTATCAGCAGTACCTCCAGGACCCGAATTCGGTAGACCGTGCCTGGTGGGACTTCTTCGCCGACTACAAGCCGGGCGCCACTGCCGCCCCGGCTCCGGCGGGTACCGCGGCCCCGACCGCTCCTCCGGTCGCCCCGGCCGTTCCGGCCCCGGCTCCCGCAGCCCCGCAGCCCGTGGCCGCCGCGCCGGCCCCGGCTCCCGCGCCTGCTCCGGTCGCGCCGAAGCCGGCGCCCGCCGTGGCTCCGACCCCGGCTCCGGCGAAGGCCCCCGCTCCGGCGGCGAAGGCCACGCCCGCGACCGAGGCCCCCGAGGGCCCGGAGTACGTGACGCTGCGCGGCCCCTCCGCGGCCGTGGCGAAGAACATGAACGCCTCCCTGGAGCTGCCGACGGCCACCTCGGTCCGCGCGGTCCCGGTGAAGCTGCTCTTCGACAACCGCATCGTCATCAACAACCACCTGAAGCGTGCGCGCGGCGGGAAGATCTCCTTCACGCACCTCATCGGCTTCGCGATGGTCCAGGCCATCAAGGCCATGCCGTCGATGAACTGGTCGTTCGGCGAGAAGGACGGCAAGCCGACCCTGGTCAAGCCGCCGCACGTCAACCTCGGCCTGGCCATCGACCTGGTGAAGCCCAACGGCGACCGCCAGCTCGTCGTGGCCGCCATCAAGAAGGCCGAGACCCTGAACTTCTTCGAGTTCTGGCAGGCCTACGAGGACATCGTCCGTCGCGCCCGCGACAACAAGCTGACGATGGACGACTTCACCGGTGTCACGGTCTCGCTGACCAACCCCGGCGGCCTCGGCACCGTCCACTCCGTCCCGCGCCTGATGCCCGGCCAGTCGGTGATCTTGGGCGTCGGCTCCATGGACTACCCGGCCGAGTTCCAGGGCACCAGCCAGGACACCCTCAACAAGCTCGGCATCTCGAAGGTCATGACGCTCACGTCGACCTACGACCACCGGGTGATCCAGGGCGCCGCCTCCGGCGAGTTCCTGCGTGCCGTCGCGAACCTCCTCCTCGGTGAGAACGGCTTCTACGACGACATCTTCAAGGCGCTGCGCATCCCCTACGAGCCGGTCCGCTGGCTCAAGGACATCGACGCCAGCCACGACGACGACGTCACGAAGGCCGCCCGCGTCTTCGAGCTGATCCACTCCTACCGGGTCCGCGGCCACGTCATGGCAGACACCGACCCGCTGGAGTACCGCCAGCGCAAGCACCCCGACCTGGACATCACCGAGCACGGGCTCACCCTGTGGGACCTGGAGCGCGAGTTCGCCGTCGGCGGCTTCGCCGGCAAGTCCCTGATGAAGCTGCGCGACATCCTCGGCGTGCTGCGCGACTCGTACTGCCGCACCATCGGCATCGAGTTCATGCACATCCAGGACCCCAAGCAGCGCAAGTGGATCCAGGACCGCGTGGAGCGCAGCCACACCAAGCCGGAGCGCGAGGAGCAGGTGCGCATCCTGCGCCGGCTGAACGCCGCGGAAGCCTTCGAGACCTTCCTGCAGACGAAGTACGTCGGCCAGAAGCGCTTCTCGCTGGAGGGCGGCGAGTCCGTCATCCCGCTGCTCGACGCGGTGCTGGACTCGGCCGCCGAGTCCCGCCTGGACGAGGTCGTCATCGGCATGGCCCACCGCGGCCGCCTGAACGTTCTCGCCAACATCGTCGGCAAGTCGTACGCGCAGATCTTCCGCGAGTTCGAGGGCAACCTCGACCCGAAGTCGATGCACGGCTCCGGCGACGTGAAGTACCACCTGGGCGCCCAGGGCACCTTCACCGGCCTGGACGGCGAGCAGATCAAGGTGTCCCTGGCCGCGAACCCGTCCCACCTGGAGACGGTCGACCCGATCATCGAGGGCATCGCCCGCGCCAAGCAGGACGTCATCAACAAGGGCGGCACGGACTTCACGGTCCTGCCGGTCGCCCTGCACGGTGACGCGGCCTTCGCGGGCCAGGGCGTCGTGGCCGAGACCCTGAACATGTCGCAGCTGCGCGGCTACCGCACCGGCGGCACGATCCACCTCGTCATCAACAACCAGGTCGGCTTCACCGCGGCCCCCGAGTCCTCGCGCTCGTCGATGTACGCGACGGACGTGGCGAGGATGATCGAGGCCCCGATCTTCCACGTGAACGGCGACGACCCCGAGGCGGTCGTCCGCGTTGCCCGTCTGGCCTTCGAGTTCCGCCAGGCGTTCAACAAGGACGTCGTGATCGACCTCATCTGCTACCGCCGCCGCGGTCACAACGAGTCGGACAACCCGGCCTTCACCCAGCCGCTGATGTATGACCTGATCGACAAGAAGCGCTCGGTGCGCAAGCTCTACACCGAGTCCCTGATCGGCCGCGGCGACATCACCTTGGAAGAGGCCGAGCAGGCGCTCCAGGACTACCAGGGCCAGCTGGAGAAGGTCTTCACGGAGGTCCGTGAGGCCACGTCCCAGCCGTCGACCGCGCCGGCGGCGGCGGCGCCGCAGGACGGCTTCCCCGTCGCGGTCCCGACGGCGATCTCCTCGGAGGTCGTGAAGCGCATCGCCGAGTCCCAGGTCAACATCCCCGACCACTTCACCGTCCACCCGCGCCTGCTGCCGCAGCTGCAGCGCCGGGCGGCGATGGTCGAGGACGGCACGATCGACTGGGGCATGGGCGAGACCCTGGCCATCGGCTCGCTGCTCCTGGAAGGCACCCCGGTCCGCCTGTCCGGCCAGGACTCGCGCCGCGGCACCTTCGGCCAGCGGCACGCGGTCCTCATCGACCGTCAGACGGGCGACGACTACACCCCGCTCCAGTACCTGGGCGACGAGCAGGCCCGCTACAACGTCTACGACTCCTTGCTGTCCGAGTACGCGGTCATGGGCTTCGAGTACGGCTACTCGCTGGCCCGCCCCGACGCGCTCGTGATGTGGGAGGCGCAGTTCGGCGACTTCGTCAACGGCGCCCAGTCCGTGGTCGACGAGTACATCTCGGCGGCGGAGCAGAAGTGGGGCCAGACGTCCGGCGTCACCCTCCTGCTCCCCCACGGCTACGAGGGCCAGGGCCCGGACCACTCCTCGGCCCGTGTCGAGCGCTTCCTGCAGCTCTGCGCGCAGAACAACATGACGGTCGCCATGCCGACGCTCCCGTCGAACTACTTCCACCTCCTGCGGTGGCAGGTGCACAACCCGCACCACAAGCCGCTGGTGGTCTTCACCCCGAAGTCCATGCTGCGCCTCAAGGCCGCCGCGTCGAAGACGGAGGAGTTCACGACGGGCGAGTTCCGCCCGGTCATCGGCGACTCCACGGTCGACCCGGCCGCCGTCCGCAAGGTCGTCTTCGTGGCCGGCAAGCTGTACTACGACCTCGAGGCCGAGCGCACCAAGCGCGGCGCCACGGACATCGCGATCATCCGCGTCGAGCGCCTGTACCCGCTGCCGGGTGCGGAGCTCCAGGCGGAGATCGCGAAGTACCCGAACGTCGAGAAGTACCTCTGGGCCCAGGAGGAGCCGGCCAACCAGGGCGCCTGGCCGTTCATCGCCCTGAACCTGATCGACCACCTGGACCTGGCGGTCGGCGCGGACGTCCCGCAGGGCGAGCGCCTGCGCCGGATCTCCCGCCCGCACTCCTCGTCCCCGGCGGTGGGCTCCGCGAAGCGCCACCAGGCGGAGCAGGAGCAGCTGGTGCGTGAGGTGTTCGAGGCGTAACGCCTCCGGCGGTACTGCGACACAACGATGGGCCCGGCCCCGGAGATCTCCGGGGCCGGGCCCATCGCCGTACTGTCTGATGCTCGCTCAGGTGGTCTGCGGCTCGAAGTCCCAGTACGGCCGGTTGCGGGAGCGGGCCGAGATGGTGTGGATGTGCTGGGGGCCCAGGGTGGCATCGAGATCGGCGAGCGCCTCCCGCTCCGCCTTGTCCGCCTGCCCGCGTTGGTGCAACCCACGCAGATCGGCGGCGCGTGCGATGCGCGCCGCCAGAGTGAGCGGGTGAGCCCGCCCGAGTGCCTCGGCAGCCCAGTTGACGGTGTCCTCGCTGAGCGCCGCCGCGCCTTCGATGTCGCCGGCGAGATTCCGCAGGGCGGAGGCGTTGACGGCACAGCCGAGCGTCCAGGGGTGGTTAGGACCGACCGCTTGTGTCATGTGGGCGAGGGCCTGCTCGATCAGGGTCAGTGCGTGGTCGACTTCGCTCGAACGGCCGAGGATCAGGGCGTGGTTGGCATGGGCTCCAGCGGTGAACGGGTGCCCGGCGATGAGTGTCTCCTCGTACCGTACGACCACGGACTCGCTCAACTCACGTGCCCGGTCGAGGTCGCCGTGCTCGCGTGCGAAGCAGCTCCGGCTGACGGCGACGGCCACCGTCTCGAGATGTGCGTCGCCCAGCTTGTACTCGAAGAGCTCCAGCACCCGGGAGATGAGCGGTTCCGCCTTCGCCAGGGCGCCGGTGCGGTAGTGGCACAGGGCCAGGTTGTGCTCGGCGCGCAGGGTCCCCGGGTTGTCGCTGCCGAGCACCACTCGGTGCTCGCGCGCGTTCTTCTCCTGAATGGCCTCGGCTTCGGAGTAGCGGCCGAGCAGCCTGAGGTCGATGGCGTAGGAGACCTCGGAGAACAGGGTCCAGGGATGCCGCCGCGTCAGCAGTCTGAGGCGTGCGTCCAGTGTCCGCCGGTCGATGTCCTTGGCCTCTTCGTAGCGCCCGCGCAGCCGGAGTGAGAAGCCCAGATTGTTCAGGGCGTTGAGGGTCCGTGTGTCCTCTTCGCCGAAGAGGTCCCGGTAGGCCGGAAACAGCCGCTGGTCCAGTGCCAGGGCCTCGTCGTAGCGGGCGAGGCCGCGCAGATCGGCCGCGAGTCCGCTGGCCGTCCGCAGATGGTCCAGGTCGTGCTCGCCGCGCTCCTCACGCAGGTGCTGGACAGCTGCCCGATCGATAGCCTCGGTCTCCTGGAACCGGCCCGTGGCACGGAGCAGGTTGGCGTAGTGGTAGGTCAGCTCCCAGATAAGCCGGTCCGTGTCGTGGACCTGCGACCGCCACGTCGCCATGGCACGCTCACCCAGCGCGACACCCTCCGCGTATTCACCGGCGAACCACAGGTAACGGAGGCAGTTGAGGACAAGGGTCCGGACGGCCGGGTCCTCGCTCGTCAGGACGTCGGCGTAGCCCAGGTGCGGGACGAGTTCCGCGTACTCGTTCCACACCCGGGCGTCGGTGGGACGCTTCGGGTCGGCGGCGGCGAGGGCCCGTCGCGCCACATCGGCGAACTCCCGCCGTCGGTCGTCGGGCACCTGCTGGCGCACGATCTGGTGGACCATGCGGTGGAGGTAGAGCGACTCGCCGGAAGGGGCGGCCTCGTCCGGCGCGGCCTCGTGCGATTCGAGTCGTACGACGGAGTACTGGCGCAGCTGGTCGATCGCCCTGTTCCACAGGAGCGGATCGTTGAACAGTCCCGCGAGTTGCTCGGGCAGATCGTCGTGCGGCATCTCCCTGAGCAGCCGTACGGGTATGTAGCCCGGGGCGAAGAAGGTACACAAGCGCAGGAGGTCCACGGCTTCCGGGACGGTGCTGCGGAGCCTGTCGAGCAGGATCGACCACGCGGTCTCGAAGGCCAGCGGGAAGTCCGCCGACACGCTCACCACGGCTTCGCCGATGCCGCCCTCCAGCAGGGCGATGTACTCCTCCACCGACAGGTCCGAGTCGTTGAGCCAACCCGCTGTCTGGTCGAGCAGCAGCGGCAGATCCTCCAGGGCGTCCGCGAGCCTGTCGGCCTCCGGTTCCGTCAGCCGCGGCGCCCGGCGCCTGATGAACCGCACCGAATCACGGCGTTCGAAGACGGGAATGTCCAGGAGCGCGCTGCCATGATCGCGCCACTCCGGATTGCGGGACGTGATCAGTACGTGGCCGGGGCCGGGTGGCACCAGATCCCCGATCTCCGCCGGTTCATCGGCGCTGTCCAGCACCAGCAGCCAGCGCGGGAAAGGGGTACCCCGGCGCAGGGAATCGTGTACGGCGCGCAGTCGCTGGCCGTACTCGAAACCCGTGGACAGCCCCAGTTTCGGGGCCAGTTCGGCGAGACCTCGCCGACACGTCGTCCTGGCTCCGGCATTGGCCCACCACACCACGTCGTACTCACCGGCGAAACAGAAGGCGTACTCGAGCGCGAGCTGGGTCTTGCCCACGCCGGACATGCCGTGCAGCGTGAGCACGCGCCGTCCGTCGCGGGCACGCAGCCGACGGTGGACCTCGTCCAGCAGCCAGTCGCGTCCCGTGAAGCGGATATTGCGGCGCGGCACACCGCCCCACACCTCGGGCAGGGATGCCGGATAGCGAGGCCTGTCGCCCTCACGCTCGGCGAGCGCGGGCACGTCGGGCAGGCCCAACCGTTCGAGCAGCCGCCGCTCGGCCTCGGCCGCGTCCAGGCCAGTGAGTCCGGCGGCCGCCAACGGACGAGCGTCCTGGAGGAGTGGCAGCGCGAAGTCCGTCCACACCAGCACGAAGCGCGATGAGTCCGGTGCGAGGACGGTCCGCAGCGCGTGGGTCCAGTCTTCGTCCGGGTACGGAGCCAGTCGGAGGAACTGGTTGCTGAGCACCAGCAATACGGAACCCGACGCCGGGAGCAGATCGGTCAGGGCTTCCTCCAGCGATGCCCCTGGCCCTGGATCCCAGAGCTGGTACGTGACGGTCGTTCCACACCGTTCCAGCAGGTCACCGATCCAGGTCGCCCAGGCTCCGTCGGCACCGGCGTGAACAAGGGCGACGGCGTGTCCGGCTACCGGGTCGGGCTCGGGGCGGGGTGCCATCGTCGGCTGGTAGGGGGTGAATCGGCGGGGGGTGTCAGTGGGTCTGGCTGCGGGGGCCTGCTCGGGGCGGCGTTCCCTGACCTCCGTGCGGAGCTCCGCTTTGCGTACGGGGACGCCCCACTGGTTGCTGACGGTGAGCCAGAGCGAGGCCGTACCGGGCTCCGATGTCGTCGACACCCGGAAGCGTGCCGGTCCGTAGGTGCCACCGAAGCGGTGCAGCACCACACGGGGTTCGTCGAGGGCCGAGCACACGAAGTACGGGGAACCGTCCAGGGTGATGGTGAAGGTGAACTCCTCTTCCGGGTACGGCCAGGCAGGCATCCCACCCTCCTGGGTGGGGAGCGGGCCGCGCAGGTCGACCGTGACGAGATAGTCGCACCCTGTCTCGGCCAGCCGGGGCCAGGCCACGACCGGCTCGATCAGGAGGGGCTGCTCGTCAACGCTCACGCCGCCCGCCTCTCAGCCGTGAGTCCCTGGGCGCGTCGTCACCCGCGGTGAGTCTGAGCGTGGTCTGCGGGTGTCCGTAGTAGTGGAACATGAAGGCGAACAGGAGTCGCAGAACCCGTTTCTGGCCGATTCTGTCTACCTGCCCCTCATCGTTGCGCACCCTCGGGATGGCCGCCAGAGGGCCGAACTCCTCTACGGCACGGGCGCGGAAGGCCCTCAGCGTGTGCGGTACGGGGCGCTGCGGGTGGGCGGCGACCTCGGCAACCAGGCTACGTACGAGTGCCCTGGCCTCCAGGTCCCCGACCTTTCCCGCGGTGACGATGCAGCCGCCCGCGCCCTTGCGCAGGAAGAGCTCCGCGAAACCGCGTAACGCCCGCTCCCCCTGGGCGCGGTTGTCTACGAAGCGGCCGGAGTGACAGGCGTTGAGGCAGACCAGGGAACGGTCGCGCCGGAGCACGTACATGGTCTCGCCGTTGAACTCGGCCCAGGTGCGGTCGCCGAGCGAGAGATACGGAACTGCGTCGCCGTACGTGCCGTGACAGCCCATGTAGACGAGACCCGTGCGCGCCGACGAGGCATCGAGCGCCTGGAGGAACGGCGTCATCTCCAAGTGCAGTTGATGGGAGTAGGGCGCGAATACGGAGCCGTCGTCTGCCATGTCGTTATGGAGGTAGCCGATGACGCTGCCCTGGCAGTCGCTCGTCTCCTGCGGCAGCCCTTGGCCGAGATCGTGCATCGTCGTCCAGCGGGCCGTGACGACGAGAGACCCCAACAGTCCTTCGTCCAGACCGCGTTCGGGGTCTTCGGGCAGCCAGAACAGCTCCCAGGGGAGTTCGTAACCGGTGTCGTCCCACACGATCAGGCGCAGGGCCCCGCCGTGCCGCGCCCGGATCCGGTTGAGCCAGTCGGCCAGTTCGGGCTGGTTCTGCGACCACAGCCGAATGCCCCGCAGGATCTCGGACGGGAACTGACCGTCGCCACGGCGGAGATTGGCAAGCGTCACTGCGGGCGCCGAGAGCCTGGTCGGGCCGGCCTCGCACACGACCGTCACGCCTCCGCACCAGCCGTGCAGCCGGTATCCGTCCGATCCGTCGGCCGCCGTGGTCCGTACGACGGTGAGCAGGGCGAAGCCCTCCTCCAGGCGTGCGCCCGGCAGGACTTCGGCGCGGCCGAGACCGGCGGGCCCCTCGTGCGACCGTCGCAGACTCTGCACGGATGCGCTTCCCCGGCGCGCAGCGAGCTTCAGTCCGGGCAGGGTCGCGCCACGCATGACGGTGCCCGCTCCCGTCAGCCAGCGAGGGTTGCGCTGCGGCTCAGCGCTCACCGGCGCTCCCTTCCCCCGCAGCCGGATCGGGCGTCGCGCGCCCCGCGATCACACTCGCGCCCAGCGCGTCGGCCAGCGCGAAGGGCAGGTCGCCGTACGGTTCCTTGGCCGGATCGATGACGGCGACGTGCAGCCTCGTTCTGTCCATGGCTCCGACACCCGCGGCGGCTTCGAGGGCGTCCTCCACCCCTGCCCCGCCGACCTCGCCGTCCAGCCGCCCGGTGCGGCTGGTCCTGAGCGGGACGTTGCCGCGCCCATCGGTGACCACGACCAGCCAGGCCTCGGCCAGCCCGGCTCCGTGCTGCCGGAACGCCCGGCGCAACGTCTGCACCGCCTGGTCGATGCCATGGGCGAGCGGGGTGGCGCGTCCGGCCGGGCGGTACAGGGCGGCCATGACGCGGGGATCGAGAACGCTGCGGGCGGTGAAGCCCTCGGCCCTGAGCTCGTCCGCCGCATGGGCCCCGCCGATCTCGACCACTTGTGCGGCGGCCCTCTCTGTGTAGGCCCATCGCAGGAACGGCGTCAGGGCGTCCTGCCAGTCCCAGTCGTCGCGGCATGTGTGGTCCAGAACAAGGACGAGGATGCGTTCGGGCGTGCCGGCGCGGATGTGGCTGTGCAGGTCGACGGGCAAGACGGTGAACTGCTCGGTGCGTCGCGCCTTCTGGTGCACGGCGGCCTCCCGGACCGTGCGGACCAGGGCGAGGTCCCGCAGGTCCCTGGCCCGTCTCGTTCCGACCACGACACCGCGCGGTGAGACTGTCCCGGCCCGGCGCTGCCAGGGGCTGCGCAAAGGGGCGAAGTCCCGCAGCGCCTCGGCCTCGTCCTCCGGATACGGGGTGGCAGGTACGGCCGGGGCCGCGCCGAGTGCGGGACCCAGTCCTTCGGCGGGTTCGGTCTCCAGGAGTGCCTCCCCGGGCATCGGGGGCCGTTTCCGGGATCTGTCGACGGTGGCCGGTCTCCTGACGGCGTCTGACGGCGTCGCGCCGGGGTGCGTCGGGCTCGGGGACGCGTCCGCCGGACGGGGCTCGGATTCTCGCTCGTCCGGTGCGTCGGGCGGTGCGAGCCCGATCAGCCGCGCGGCCGCGTCGGCGTGCCACGCCTCGGCCCTGTGCGCACCACCCACGGCCGCGATGGTGCGGGCGAGCCTGGCCAGCGCCAGCTCTCTGCGCGCACTCGCCTCGGGTCCCAGGAGGTCCCGTACCCGGGTGAGAGCGTCGTCGGCGACCGGCAGCGCCGGAACGCCCTCGCGGGCGGCAGTGCGCCAGGCGGGCGGCAGCTCGTCCATTAGGCTTTCGGGTCGGGGCGGGACGAGACCGGCAGCCGGCAGGCGTACCGCGAACCGGTCCAGCAGGTGCGGGCTGAGCCGCCCGACGTCCTCCGTACGGCAGGAGGCCAGCCAGCGCGTCCGTGGCCGTGCCACGCTGCGCAGCCCCGTACGCTCGACCACGGCAACGTCGGCACCCAGCAGCTGGACGGCCGCGCGCATCCCGGCGACGCTGAGCCGCGTCAGGTCGGGCACCACCACCACGGGTGGCGGCCCGGAACGCCGGTCTCCTTCGATGAGCGGGCCTGGTTCGGTGCGGAAGGTGATGCCGTCCGCCTCCCGGAGGAGACGGGAGCGGGTCCACAAGTCCTCGTCACGGCTGTCGGAACCCAGCATGAGCGGTGCTCCGACCGCTTCGGTGCCACCGGCGAGGAGGCCGGCGAACAGCCGCGCGACGGACTCCATGAGCCGGGGATCGAGGTCGAAGAGCAGGACGCCGTTCAACGCGGGCTCGGCGGCCGAGCAGACCAGGGCGTGAGCGAGCCTTCGGGCGAGGTCGTCCGGCCTGGCGTCGGAGGCGCGGTCGTGGCTCGTCGGTTCTGTCGTCATGACGGGCCTCAGGCCGTTTCGAACAGGTCCTTGACGCGGGAGTCGTCATCAGGCCCCCAGCCGAACGTGCCGCCGTGGGCGGTCTCCGGCCGCCTGTGCCGCAGAGCCATGGGCAGTACCCGCAGCAGATGCCGGGGCTCGACCTGATCCGCTCCTTCCAACGCCGCCAGCGCGCGAGCCGCCATGGTGGCGACGATCTCACCGCGCTGCCCCACGGCTTCCACCCGGACCGCGGCCTCGGCACAGAGACGGAGTATCTCGTCGGCGACCTGGACCTCCGGTGCCCGACGCCGGGCGATCTCCAATCGATCGCGATCGGCGGCGGTCTCCCGCTCCGCGTCGGCCAGCCACCCGGCGTCCCCGGCACCACCGAGGTACTCGTCGAAGTCCAGGACCGTACGAATCATGCGGTGGCGGTCGTCCACTCCCAGCTGCTCCGCCGTCACCATCAGTCCGAACCGGTCGAGCAACTGGGGCCGCAGTCCGCCCTCTTCGGGGTTCATGGTGCCCACGAGACCGAACGCGAGGTGCTTGGCGGTGGCGAGACCCTCGCGCTGAACGGACAGGACACCGGTCGAGACCACGTCCAGGACGATGTTGACGATGTGGTCGTCCAGGAGGTTGACCTCGTCGATGTAGAGCAGTCCTTTGGCGTCCGCGTCCTCCAGAAGTCCCGGTTGCGGCCGGGTCTCGCCCTTGAGCAGGGCGTCGAGGTCCCAGCCGCCGAGTACACGGTCGTCGGTGGCGTTGATGGGCAGGGTGACAGGCAACTCGCCGTGGACCATGAGGGCGAATGCCCTGACCAGGGTGGACTTCGCGGTCCCGCGCGCTCCGGCCATCAGCACACCGCCGACCCGGGGGACCACGTGGTTGAGCTCCAGTGCCAATTTCAGTTCGTCCTGCCCCACGACCCGGGAGTACGGCAGGATGCGCGCACCCCTCGTCGTCCGGCTCACGAACCGGTCCCTTCGGGAGTGCTGGGCGTCCCGTCCGGCGCGTCCGCGGTCCGCCAGCGGAACGTGACCTGAAGCTGCGCCTCGGCCCCGCTCTTGACCAGAGCGGCCACTCCAGCGTCTACCTTGATGGCCAATTGCATCTCGATCTCGTCGGGCCTGACGCCGTCTCCGAGTTCCCCGAACTTCCGCACCGCCTGCGCCGCGCACCGGCGGGCCAGGTCGAGGCCCTCGGTGTAGGCGTCCCGGGCGACCTGCACGACTCGCTGGGCAGCTCCGTCCCGGGTCGCCTCGTCGCCGTACACGAGATCGAGACCGTCGGCCGAAGGCGGCTGCACCCCTGTCTCGACGGCGACCGGAATGGGCCCGTCCATACCCTCCGGGACGGGCCCCACTATGATCATCACACGTCCCCCTGGCTCAACTAACGTGTGTTACAGGCATGTTGAGAGACCCGGTACCTTCCCCAGGGCGCGCGGGGTTATGCGCCCCGGGGGTCGCAGGGGACGTCAGGTGGTCTGCGGCTCGAAGTCCCAGTACGGCCGGTTGCGGGAGCGGGCCGAGATGGTGTGGATGTGCTGGGGGCCCAGGGTGGCGACGAGGTCGGACAGGGCCTCCTGCTCGACCTTCTCGGCCTGTTGACGGTCCCTCAGGCCCCGGAGGTCGGCCGCATGGGCGATGCGGGCGGAGAGGGTCAGGGGGTGGGTGCGGCCCAGGGTCTCGGTGGCACGGGTGACCGTGACCCGGCTCAACTCGGCCGCGGATTCCGTCTCGCCGACCAGGTTGCGCAGCGCGGAGGCGTTGATGGCGCAGCCGAGGGTGTAGGGGTGGCTGTCGCCCACGGCGGCGGTCATGTCGGCGAGGGCCTGCTCGATCAGTACGTGCGCGTGCTCGCGTTCGCCGACACTGCGCAGGACCAGGGCGTGGTTCGCGCGGGCTCCGATGATGAACGGGTGCCCTTCGGGCAGCAGCAGTTCGTAGCGGGCGATGATCGACTCGCACGCCTCGCGGGCCTGGTCGATGTCGCCGTGCTCGCGGGCGAAGCAGCTCTGGCTGACGGCGGCGGCCAGGGTTTCGAGGGCGTTGTCGCCGAGCTTGCGTTCGTAGCCCTCCAGCACGTTCGTGAGGAGTTCAGCTGCCTCGGCACGGTCCCCGCCACGCAGCTTGCACAGTGCCATGTTGTGCTCGGCACGCAGGGTCCCGGGGTTGTCGTTCCCCATGGTGCGCCGGTATTCGCCTACGTTCTTCGCCTGGATGGACTCGGCTTCACCGTAGCGACCGAGCAGCCGCAGATTGATGGCGTAGGACACCTCTGAGAAGAGGGTGAAGGGGTGCAGGGCCTTCAGAAACAGGCGGCGCGCCTCCAGTGTCCTCCGGTCGATGTCCCAGGCCTCTTCGTACCGTCCGAGCAGCCGGAAACAGAAGCCCAGGTTGTTCAGCGCGCTGAGCGTCCGCGAATCCTGCTCGCCGAAGAGTTCGTTGTAGGTCGGGTACAGCCACTGGCAGAGCTCCAGTGCCTCGTGGTAACGGGCGAGATTCCACAGGTCGGCCGCTAGTCCGCCGACCATCCGCAGTCGGTCCAGGTCCCGCTCGCCGCGTTCCTCGCGCAGGCGCTCCGCAGCGCCCCGGTCGATGGCCTCCGTCTCCACGAACTTGCCGGCGGAACGCAACAAGTTGGCGTAGTGGTACGTCGCTTCCCAGACTCGCGGGTGCGATTCTCCGAGCCGTTGCTGCCACGCGTCCAATGTCCGCCTGCCCAGCTTGACCCCCGAGTTGTACTCACCCACGAAGTACATGTAGCGCAGGCAATTGAGCACCAGCGTCTGCACTCGGCGGTCCTTGCTCTTGAGGACGTCCGCGTACTTCAGATGCGGAACGATCTCGGCGTACGCGTCCCAGTTGCGCGTTTCGGTGGGCCTCCCAGGATCCGCCGCCGCCAACGCCCGCCGCACCACATCGATGAACTCCTGGTGCTCCTCGTCCGGCATGTCCTTGTGGACGATCTGGTGGACCATGCGGTGGAGGTAGAGCGACTCGCCGGAGGACACGGCCTCGTCGGACGCCGACTCGTGCGACTCCAGCCGCACCACCGAGTATGTGCGCAACTGGTTGATCGCCTTGTTCCACAGCAGCGGATCGTCCAGCAGACCGCTGAGTTGCTCGGGCAGGTCGTCGTGCGGCATCTCCTTGAGCAGCCGTACGGGGATGAAGCCCGGTGCGAAGAACGTGCACAGACGGAGCAGGGCGACCGACTCGGGGACGGTCTCGCGGAGTTTGTTCAGCAGTATCGACCACGCCGTCTGGAAAGCGAGCGGGAAGTCCGCCGACACCTTCACCACGTCCTGGTCGATCCCGCCCTCCAGGAGAGCGATGTAGTCGTCCACCGACAGGTCCGAGTCGTTCAGCCAGCCCGCCGTCTGGTCGAGCAGCAAAGGCAAGTCCTCAAGGACGTCCGCCAGTTGGTCGGCCTCGGGCTCCGTGAGTCGAGGAGCGCGGCGGCGGACGAAGGCCACGGACTCGTCGCGGGAGTAGACCGGCACTTCCAGGAGCCGGGCGTTGTGCTCGCCCCACTCCGGGTTGCGGGAGGTGATCAGTACGTGGCCGGGGCCGGTGGGGACCAGGTCCCAGATCTGGTCGGGTTCGTCGGCACCGTCCAGGATCAGCAGCCAGCGGGCATAGGGGTCGCCGCGGCGCAGGGAGTCCCGGACAGCGCGCAGCCGCTCACCGTACTCGGCGCCCGTCGACAGGCCGAGTTTCGGGGCGAGTTCGGCGAGGAGACGGCGGTAAGTCACCCGTTTCTCCGCGTTGACCCACCACACGACGTCGTACTCGAAGCCGAACCGGTACACGTACTCGGCCGCGAACTGGGTCTTGCCCACGCCGGACATGCCGTGCAGCGTGAGGACGCCGGCGCCGGGCTCGCTGTCCTGGAGCAGGTGGTAGGCGTTGTTCAACAGGCGCTCGCGGCCCGTGAAGCGGGTGTTGCGGCGGGGCACGCCGCCCCAGACCTCTGGCGTGACCCCGGGGAAGCGGACCGGGCGTCGGGAGCCGGCGGCCACGAGCGGCATGTCGGCCGGCAGGTCCAGCCGGTCGAGGAGGCGCCGGTCGGCCTCGTCCGGGCCCATGTTGGTCAGGTCGGCCGGTGCCAGGACGGCGGTGGCCGTGGGCAGCGGGGCGTTGGTGATCGACACGGCGGCGAACCGGGAGGGGTCCGGCGCGACGACCTCGCGCAGGGCGGTGTTCCACTCCTCCTGGGTGCGCGGGCCGAGTTGGAAGTACCAATCGCTGACCAGGATGAGGATCCGGCCTTCGGCGAGGGCGAGGTCGCGGAGCAGGTTCTCCAGCGGCTCCTCCGCGGGTGAGTCCCAGCGCAGGTACACGACACGCAGACCGCGCTGCTCCAGTCTGTCCCCGATCCATGCCGCCCAGGCTCGGTTGAACCCCGCGAAGCTGATCGTGACGGTCTGCCTCGCGGTCCCCCTCCCGGTCGACCCGACCGGGGTACGAGCTTCAGACATGCAGCGGCCTCCAGCGCGTAGTCATAAAATCCTAGAACCTCGGCGCGGCTCTGGGGAGTCCGGCGACTTCAAGAACGAACACCTCGGCTCGACGATCTTTGCGCAGCGAGGCGGCCTAGGTCGGCGATTCAGCGATTCGTGGGCGGCGCCGGTGTCTGACGCTGGGTCCACAGGGCGCGCACGGCCTTCACGTACGCCCGCGCACGTGCCGTGTGCCCCCGCGGTGCGGGGTGTTCGGCCATCCGCTCGTACGCGGCGACCATCTCGTCGACGAACGTCCGGCCCCGGACCGTGAGGTCGGGCGAGCCGACGAGTGCGGGCAGCGCCGCCCCGACCTGCGCCCGATAGCGCGCGTGCTGGGCCCACGCGGACTCGCGCCCGTCCCGGACCGTCGTCAGCGCGCGGCGCTGGAAGAAGTCGGCGAGCGCCAGATGGGCGTACGCCCCTTGAAGCAGCCCTTCGTACGGTCGGGAATCCGGGCGCCACGGCGCAAAATAGCGTGCGGTGGGGTCGGCTTGATGCAGGGTCACCATCTCGCACAGCGCCGCCAGCTTGGTGTGCTGCACCTCATGGACGAGGGTGGCGGCGAAGGCGACGGGCGTCGCCGGTGCGCTGCTCAGGAGCGCACCGAACGCCTCACGCCGGGTCCCGCTGCAACTGCCGCGGCCGTCCGCGCCGGGCGGCATCTCCAGCGGGACCAGACAGCGCAGCAGCTCAAGTGCCTCCGTGAGCCGGTGATCGCCGCCCGTCCGCAGTACGGCGGCCGTGCCGGACCACGTCTGCAGCCAGCGCTTGCGCTCCGCCTCGTCGGGTGCCGCGGGGCCGCTGAGCGCGTACTGGTCGGGCTCGCGCGGCGGTACGCGGTACGGGTCGAGGTCGTCCAGGGGCATGGGCTCGGCGCCGGGCAGCAGTCCGGGCAGCGCGTACGCCGACGTCCAGGCGAGCGCTGCGGACCAGGCGCCGGTGCCGCGCTCCAGGTGCACGATCACGTCCTGGGCGTCGGGCCGGCGCAGCGTCATGACGCCCTTGTCGTGGGCGACTTCGACCACCGTGTCATTCCTGTCGTCCGTGCGCAGGACGCCCAGGGAGGGAAGGGCGAGCCGACCCTCACGGGCGGTCAGCGGGGTGGTGAAGGAGATTCCCGCACGCGCCGCCGCCACGGCGGCCACGGCGCTGAAGTAGGCCAGGTCGTGGGCGAGTTCGCGTCGCTCCGAGTCCGTCGGAGCCACACCCCGCAGCCCGCGCAGACATCGCCGGGCCCACGGTCCCGTCAGGGGATAGATGAGCCGCGCCCTGGCCGGTGAGGCTCTGCCGTCGGCCGGGGCCGCGCGGTCCGCCTCCGTCAGCAGCGCCCAGTCCTCCCTCAGCCGTGCCCTCAGGGCGGCGGGGCACACCGCCGGATCCGCCGCCTCGGCCGCGTCGAGCACGGCGCGCAGCAGGAGCAGCCGTCTGGTGTCCTGGTCGCGGACGAGGAGCGCGAGCGTGTCGGCGCCGCCTTCGGTGCGGCCGAGTTCGGTGAGGGCCCGCTCCGGGACCTCCGGAAGTATCACGGGGTGCCCCCCTCGAGCGCGACCGGGACCGGGCCGGTGGGCCTTGTGTCCCCGGCGAGCCGTTCGGCCACATGACGGATGAAGAGCTGGAGGTCGGCGCAGTACACGGAGGGATTCCGGAAGCCGTGTCCGGCCCGGTACCGGTGGGCGTAGTGGCCGCCGCCGCACACCTTCACCAGCGGACAGGCCCGGCACTCCTCGGCCAGGGACGCCACGCCCGACTGCCGGGCGGCCACCGCGGGGTGGCGCAGGGCCTCGTCGAAGGAGTGCCGGAAGACGTCCAGGCCGGTGCGCGAGGCGCCCTCGTAGGCGGACTTGAGGGAGTCGACCTGCTCGATCGTCCCGTCGGTCTCCACCACGAGCGCGTCGAAGGGGGCGAGCCCCAGGGACTCCGTGGCGGCCGGCAGCCCCAGCAGCAGTGCGAGGCACTCCTCGAAGAGCCGCACCCGGGTCTCCCGGTGCCCGGCCGTCCACCAGCGGTCGAACACGGCACACAGCCACGCACCGTGCCGCACGCCCTCCCAGTGCGGCGGCGGCGCCGACCAGTTCCCGTGCGGCAGCAGCAGATCCAGGACGGGCGGGCGCAGTCGGAGGAGGGATTCGTACGTTTCCACCGGGTCCAGCGTGGGGTCGACGACGGTGAGGATTCCGGCGTACGACTGCGGGAAGCGCTCGGCGACCAGCCGGGCCCCGCGTGCTGCGGCGGGCCAGGACGGGCGCCCGGCGTGGTCGACTCGACGCGCGTTGTGCGCGGGCAGACCGCCGTCGAGGCTGATGCCGATCCGGATGCCGTGCCGGGCCAGTACCGCGAGGCGCTTCTCGGTCAGGAGCGTGGCGTTGGTCTGGACGGTGGCCTGAAGTGTGCAGTCGGTGAGGAGGCGGGCGCGTACATCGTCGGTGAAGCGGGCCAGGGTGTCCGCGCCCGCCAGCAGGGGTTCGCCGCCGTGCAGGACGAGGGACACGGTCGTCAGGCCGTGGGCGCGGGCGTGCTCGGCGATACGGGCGGCGGTGTGCCCGAGGACCCCGGGCGGCGCGGCGGCGGGACGGCTGCGCCAGGTGTGGTCGGGGCCCTCGTAGAGGTAGCAGTAGCGACAGGCGAGGTTGCAGCGCCCGTGCACCTTCACGATGAACTGCCGGAACGGGTGCGGGCCCGCGGGTGCCGGAACGGGAGCGGTCCTTCCAGACACTCCAGCACCCCCATGCCGTACGCCTCGTCTGGACCCGCATTCCCGGTGGGCGACCGGACGCAAACCCGGCGCGATCGAAGTTGTCTCTTTCTGCTCGCCCACAAGCTCAAATGGACCGAGTTTCAGACGAGTTCAGAGTGAGTTGTTAAAGCCCCAGAGCATCTCACTCGGCCGGTCCGCCCTCTCCCGCAGCCCCGCCAGCACCTCGCGCAGCACCGGATGCCGGATCGTCCTCAGCTCCTCCAGATCCACGCTCAGCAGATCCGGCAACGCCTCGCCGGTCCGGTCGCCGGTCCCTGACGCGGCCTCGTCCCGTTCGCTCATCCCCGTCCTCCCCTCGTTCCGTTCACTCCAGTTCCGCCAGCCGCTCCGTCGTGTCGCGGGCTGTCGGTTCGCCCGTGGTCAGGCTGCCGTCGGGGAGCCTGGACCATTCGGTACGGGCCGCGCGGTAGGCCTCGCGGGCCGCTCGCGGGCGTGCGGCCGCCTCATACGACATACCCCGCCAGTGGTGTGCCTGCGCACCCAGTTCCACCGCCTCCTGCCGGCGGCGGTCCGTCTGTGCCGTCTCCTCCGCCTCGCGGGCGGACTCCGCGGCCAGCCGGAAGGCGTCGACGGCGTCGTCCAGGCGGGTGGGACGGCCCAGGCCGCGGTACGCCTCGTACTGGGCCTGCCCCAGCTCCAGGCGACAGCGCGCGGCCAGCAGCGGCTCCTCCGCATCGGCCGCCGCGAGCCCGAAGAGGTACTCCGCCTCGCGCAGATCGACCCGGTCGCCGCGCAGCCGGTATCTGAGGATCAGTGCCCGGCCCAGCAACAGCAACCGGTACGCCATGTGTTCGCTGCCCGCCGGGGTCTCGGTACGGCAGTCCCGCAGCACGCGGACCGCCTGGGACAGCGGGTCCAAGGAGCGGACGCCGGCCTCCGAGAGCGCCCGGCGCAGCAGCGTCTCCCCCCACTCGGCGAGGACGTCGGGGTAGCCGGCTGCGTCCCTCGGCATGTCCCGGGCGGCCGTGGCGAACGAGGCGGCGGCGTCCTGGAGTTGGCGCGGGTCGCCCGACTCGGCGTACCGGGCGGCCCTGATCCGGCCGGCGCGGACGTGCAGGGCGGCCCGCTGGCCGCGCTTGTGGGTCGTGGCCAGCGCCTCGTCGACACGGTCCTGCGCCTCGTCGAGGTCGCCGTCCGACCTGAGCAGCGCGTCGACCAGGTCGACGATGACGCGTACGCGCTCCGCGAGCGGTTCGGCCGGCGCGGTCTCCAGCGCGTCGCGCAGCGAGCGGGCTGCCTGACCGGCGTAGCCGCGGGCCTGTTCCGGGTCGGTCGTGGCGTCCGAGAGGCGCAGCAGGATCCGGCCGTGCGCGAGCGGGAGTTCGGGCGGGCGGTTGCGGCGGTCCGGCCAGGCGTCGGCGAACGCCTCCAGCATGCCGACCGCGCCCTGGAGCAGCGCGCTGTCCCCGCCGAGCCGCCACTGCGCCTCCAGGGCGCCCACCCGCTCCAGGGTGAGCCGCAGCGCCTCCTTCTGGTCCAGGTCGGGGGCCGCGCAGGCGACCGCGTACTCCCGGTCCGCACGGCGCAGCAGGTCGAGGGCGCCGCGCCGGTCGCCGCGGCGCCTGCGGTCGGTGGCCGCGGCGTGCAGCACCCGGGCCAGGGCGGCCCGTTCGTGCAAGGCGTGCGGATGGGCCACGGCCCGTTCCGCGGCGGCCTCGGCCTCGCGCAGCAGCTCCGCGCCGCCCTGCACCTCCCACAAGCGCAGGGTGCAGCGCGCGTACTCCGCCCACAGCTCGGGGTCGGAGCCGGGCGGGCGTTCGTGCTCGGTTGCGCCGCGCAGCAGTTGTACGGCGTCGATCAGGTCCTGCACCATGCCTTCGTCGTCGAACCGGGCGAGCAGCGAGCGGGCCCGGGTGACCGCCTGGTGCGTGGGGCGCTCACCGCCGATGGGGGCGCCGCCTGTGCTGCCGTACATCCGGAACTGTTCGGGCAGCGGCATGAAGCGCTCCAGGACCCGGGCCGCGACCTCGGCGAAGGGCTGCGGGACCAGTGTCGCGTCGCCGTTGTCGCCGTTCTCGCCCGGGTAGCCGGTGCCGGGCGCGTAGGCGCGTCCGGTGCCTCCCGCGGGTTCGCCGCCGAGCTGGGCGAGCGCCAGGGCCGGGAAGTTGGGGCCGCCCTTGCCGAAGCGCTGCTCGATGTAGGCGGAGCAGTGCTTGAGGACCAGTACGGCCTCGTCCCGGCCGAGGGTGGACAGCAGCGCCTCCTGCACGTCCGGCGGCATCTCGTACCACTGGACGCCGTCCGCGCCGTGGTCCTCCCCGGCGCGGGTGACCAGGCCGCCGAGCAGGACCTCGGCGAGTTCGGAGGGCCCGGAGTCGGGCAGCATCGTGCGCTGCACCAGTTGCATCACCGGCAGGCAGAGCGGGGCGGCCGCGAGGTAGACGGCGAGCCGGCCGGCGGCCGGTGAGGCGGCCGAGCGGAACCTGCTGACCCGCTCGACCGACGTCGGCCGGCGTCCGGGGCGGGCCTGCGGCACGGGCGGCTGGTCCGCGCGCACCCAGCCCACCGCGCCTGCGACCGGTCCGGCGCCGGCCCCGGACAGCAGCCGTGCCCACGCGCCGAGCGCCACCGGTTCGGGCGGCAGCACCGGCACCGGGAGGGCCCCGCGCGGCGCGCCGCGTGGGGCGCCGGCCGGGGTGCGCACCCGCAGCGCACTCGCGCCGCCGAGGGTCTCGCCGCGGGTCAACTCGCCGTAGGTGACAGGCAGTCGGGTGCGGTTCCACAGGCGCTGCGGCAGCGGCTGGAGCACCGCGGCGGGTCCCTGCCGGGCCAGGTGGTGCAGGAGCCGGTGCGCATGGCCGCTGCGCCACAGCGGTCCGGCGCAGTCGCTGACCAGAAGGGTGATACGGCGTCCCGTGGGGTCGCTGAGCCGGTCGGCGGTGTGCAGCGGGGCCGCGTGTGCGTCGGGGCTGCGGCTGACGACGGGTTCGCCGTCCGGCCCCGTGTGCAGATGGCTGATCTGGATGTCTCCGAAGGCGCCCAACTGGCCGAAGACCTGCTGGAGTTCGGTGAACATACGGTCCCAGACCCGCATCGACGGCGAGGCGTCGAGCACCAGTTGCAGCCGGGCGTCGCCCCGGGTCACGGCCCGGTGGACGGGCAGAATCAACCCGCCTGCGCGGGCGCTCTGTTCGGCGGTCGCCGTCTCGTCAAGCTCGGTGCGCAGTGGCGGTGCGGCACTGCGGTAGGCCTGCAAGGGCCGCAGGGCGCGCTGGAGTTCGAGTGGGGCGGGCAGCACGGGCGCGGCGGGCACACCGACCGGCAGTGCCGTCACCCGGGCGGATCCGCGGGCACGGAAGGCGCCGTCCTGCGGCAGCGGGTACAGGGAGACGTTTCGGTCGGGTCCGGCGGTGGCCGGCTGTGGTTCCGGGCGCGGCGGGCGGCGCTCCTCGTCCCGTGCGAGGTTACGGCGGTCCAGCGGGAGATCGCCGGTGGTGCGCGGGGGCCGTACGCCGGAGCTCGTGCCCATCTCGTCCGTGTCCCCGGCGTGCGCGGGGCGCGACCAGCGGGCCAGCCAGAGCGCGTCGCTCAGCCCCTCGGCGTCCGGGTCGAGCCCGATCTCCCGTAACCGGAGGGCGAGTTCGGCGATGGGGTCGTCTGGAAGGCCACTGGCTGGATCCGGACCATGTCGCGCCGCCGCGTCGGACATCAGCGCCTCACCTCGGACGGTCGAGCCGCTGGATGAGCTGGTCGGCGAGGCGGTCGCGGCTGGGCGGGGCGGCCGCGTCGGTGAGGTAGATGGCGTTCAACAGCTGGTCGGCGGCGAGGAGTTCACTGCGCGAGCGCTCCAGGAAGCGGCCGATCAGATCGTCGCCCGCGCGGGCCGCCTCGTCGCCGAGATGGGCGCGTACGAAGGTGGCAAGCCGGTTGTGGTCGGGCCGGCCCAGCTCCAGGTGGATGCAGCGGCGCATCAGCGGGGCCGGGAAGTCGCGTTCGCCGTTGCTGGTGAGGACCACGAAAGGGAAGGCGCGGCAGCGCACCCGGCCGTCGCGGACGCGGACCTTGGTGCCGTCGGCGGTGAGCACCTCGGCCTCGCCGTCCGGCAGCCGGTCGGCGAGGCGCTGGAGCTCGGGTATCTCGAACTCGCCCTCCTCCAGCACGTTCAGCAGATCGTTGGGCAGGTCGATGTCGCACTTGTCCAGCTCGTCGATGAGCAGCACGCGCGGGGTGTCCGAGGGCAGCAACGCGGAACCGAGCGGGCCGAGTCGGATGTAACTCCCGATGGCCTCCACGGCCCCCGGGCTGCCGGCCGCGCTGCCGTAGCCGCCCTGCGCGGCGATCTGCACGTCCTGGAGCCGGGCGATGGCGTCGTAGTGGTACAGGCCGTCCTGGAGCGTGGAGCGGCTGACGATGGACCAGCGCAGTACGTCACCCAGGCCCAGCTCGTACGCCACGGAGTGGGCCAGTGTGCTCTTGCCCGCGCCGGGGCTGCCCGTGACGAGCAGGGGGCGGCGCAGATACAGCGCCGCGTTGATCATCTCCAGTTCCTCGGCGCCGGGCCGGTGCAGTTCGGCCAGGTGGCGGTGCGCGCCCAGGCGGCGGTCGCGGGAGCCGTCGCCGCTGTCGCCGTCCCCGGCGGTGTCGCCGCCGTCGACCGCGTCACGCCCGGAGAAGTCCCGCCAGGGCGGCGGCGGAGGCAGCCTGTTCATGCCGTCGTGGGGTTCCCCTGCGCCTCGGTAGATGAGCCACTCACTGGATTCGGTCATGATCCGGTCCTCGTCGTCACTCGCCCCACCCCGGCAGCCGTCGAACATGCGTCACGGTCCGTCGAACGTGCATCACCGTATCGATCCACCGGAAGCCTGGTAAGGGGCCGGAAGGCGCACGCAGGCCGGCGCATGGCCGTCGCCTCACGGTGCCTCCAGCAGATCACCGGCTCCGGGCAGCGGCTGATGCGGATCGTCGTACAAGAGTGCTATTCCATCGGCCCAGAACGCCTCCGTGAGCCCCTCGCGCACCTTCATCCGCAGTCCGTGCACCAGGTCGGGCAAAAAGGCCGCGCCGTCACCGTCGTCGACCGCCTTCTTGGCGCCCCGGTGGAACTCCCCGCACACGGCCTCGGGCCGGCTTCGCCAGCGGCGCCACAGGACCACCCCGAACCCGGCGTGCACGATCCGGCCCAGCGCGGCCGAGTCGTCCTCGTAGCGCTGGTCGCCGAGGCGGCACAGCACCGGGACCGTACGGGGTGCGAGGCCACGCAGTTCCGCCACGGGCGGCACCGGTTCGCGGACGCCGTCGTCGCAGTCCAGCACCTCGGCCTGCGCGTCACGGGCGTGCAGCCGGCTCCAGCGGTCCCGGCGCTCGTCGTCGTCCTCGTCCGGGTCCCCGCGCGTGCCGCCGGTCCCGAACTCGCCATCGCCGGGCAGCTGGTCGCGGTCCGAGCAGCGCACGACGACCGGACGCTGGGCGCCCAGGGGCGGCCCGTCCGGCCTCAGCCGCCATTCGTCCACGGCCAGTCCGAGCAACTGGTGCGGCAGGGCCGCGT
Source organism: Streptomyces sp. NPDC002619 (assembly GCF_042889305.1). Taxonomy (NCBI): domain Bacteria; kingdom Bacillati; phylum Actinomycetota; class Actinomycetes; order Kitasatosporales; family Streptomycetaceae; genus Streptomyces; species Streptomyces sp. NPDC002619. The sequence continues at coordinate 208,050 of NZ_JBIAQV010000008.1, forward strand.
GCAGGGCCACGGGCCGCTCGGACTCGTCGCAGCGCCGGAAGGCCTCCGCGAGGGGAGCCACGACGTACGACGCGAGGTCGTCCAGGGGCGCCCGCTCGGCCTCGTGCAGCCGCGTGACCTCGCCGTCGGCGCGGGCCACGGAGATCGACCAGTCGCAGCGGTCGGGTTCCCAGCCCCGCGGCAGCACCTCCAGCAGCACGGTCAGCCGGGGCCCGGGGTCGGTCGACCGCTCCTGCGGTGGCCGGCCGTGTGCCCCGCGCCGGGGAGCCTCGCCGGAGCCAGTATGCGTACGGGACCGGCGCTGCCCGAGATGGCGGGCGCGCTGCCGGGCGAGGCGGCTGCGGTAGCCGGGGTCGAGCCCTGTCGAGGCCTGCTTCACCCAGTCCCACAGGGCCTGTTCGGCGGCGAGGTTGCTGGGCGTGGCGAGACGCGGGAAGGCCATGACGAGCATCGCGTAGTCGAGTACGAGTTTCAGCGCGCCGTCACGCTGTGCGTTCTCGTAGAGCACGCCCAGGCCGTCCCGCCAGCCGCGCGGCGCCGGCATCACGGACGGGACCTGGAAGTTGGGCAGGGAGTCGAGGAGGTCCAGCAGGTCGCGGGTGGTGTCGGGCGGCGGCAGTTCGGCGAGCCGGCCGAGCAACTCCCCGCGCCTGTCCGGGTCGAGCGTCCGGCCGGGCCGGGCACCGAGCTCGCCCTGGACGTCGGCCCAGGTGGGGCGGCGGGAGTCGGAGGGCTGCTGCCGGTCGCGGTGGTAGCGGTCGTGGGCGTGGAAGACGGTCTGGTAGACGTCGTCGTGCTCAGTGCGTACGGCGCCCGGCGGGACCTGTAGCGTCCGCAGGCGCTCGATGCCGGTCGAGGTGCCGCCGTTGCCGTGGTCCGCGCGGGACTTGAGCACGCCGATGACCTCGCCGCGGACGGGGTCGATGACGGGGCCGCCGGAGACACCGTTCGGCAGGTCGTTCTGCCCGAGCCTCATCTGCACCCCAGACGACCAGCCACCGATGGTTCCCTGCACGGAGAGGAACCCGTCCAGGATCTGCAGCTGACCTCCGGTCACGGTCCAGCCCGCGTAGAACACGCGGCCCTCGCCGTACTGCGCGGTGGGCCGCTCGGAGACGTACACGCAGTCGTGGCCGACCGGTTCGCGCAGCCTGACCAGCGCGAGGTCGGGGGCGGGCCAGCTGGCGCCCAGGCGTCGCTCGAGGTGCTCGGGCAGGGTGGCGGCCACCTGCCCGGTCACAACGGAGGAACCCTCCTCCGGTCCGCTCTCGTACACGACGGCCACTTCTTCGCCCCCCTCCCCGTGTACCACGTGTGCGCAGGTCAGAACCCAGTTCGGGGCGATGAAGAATCCGCTGCCGAGGAAGGTGTCGGGTTCGTCGAGGGCATACCCGACACCTGTGCGATGAATGCGCACGGTGGCCGCGAGAACGAGTTCACGCAGAGCGTGGTGGGCGCCATCGAACCCACCCGATGCGCCCCCGTCGTACCGCTCACTCATACCCGCCCCCACCGACTGAGCCACGGGCGCCCCCCTGCAACGGGGCGCCGGTGAACGCGCCCGCGCGCGGAGGGTTGGCGGAGGTGGGTGAGGGAAGGGCGGGGGGTGTCGGATCGTGGGGGGCCGGGGCGCCGGGATTGCGGGTGTGGGGGAGCGGGGCGGCGCGCGCGGGGGCCTGGGGGGCCGGGGCGTCGGCTGTGCGGGCCGGTGGAAGCGGGGCGCGGTGCGCGGGATCCTGCAGAGCCGGGGCATCAGAAGTGCGGGCCGTCTGCGGGAGCGGTGCGCCGACCGCGAGATCCTGAGGGGCCGGGGCCAGGTCACCCCGCGGGGGATTGTGCGGGGCCGGAGCGTCGGCGGTGGGGCCCTGTGGGGCTGTGCTCCCCCGTGCCGGGCCACCGCCCCTGGAGACTTGCGGGGCTGCGCTCCCAGAGGCCGGCCCACCGCCCGTGGAGGCTTGCGGGGCCAAGCTGTCTGGTACCTGGCTGCCGCCCGTGTGGGCCTGTGGAGCAGTACCCCCCGACGCCGAGCCACCGCCCGTGGAGGCTTGCGGGGACGCGTTCCCCGGTGCCGGGCCACCGTCCGTCGAGCCCTGTGGAGCAGTACCCCCCGACGCCGACCCACCACCCGCCGAACCCTGCGAACCAGCACCCCCCGGCGCCGGGCCCTGCGTGTCCGGCGTTGTGGGGTCGGTCGGGCCGTTTTCGGTCCAGGTCAGGGTCACCGTGATCGCGGCCTTGGCCTCGCCGTCCGCGAGCAGACCCACGACCTTGCCTGCCTTCGCGGTCAGTTCGATCCCGAACTCGACGCTCACCTCGTCCGGCCGCACCGCGCGCAGCGGACCGGCCAGCGAACGCGCGACACCGGTGACCAGCGAGTGCAGGCTCTCCACGCTCGCCTCCACCCGGTCGGCGAACCCGGTGTCCGTGTACGACAACTCCCCCGACGGCACGGCCAGTTCCTCGGCACCGGATATCCGGGCCCACACCGGCGTACCGTCCGGCAGTTCGATCCGCGCTACCCGCGTCACTTCCCGCGCCATGGCGTTCCCCCGTTCCCCCGTTCCGCAGAGCCCCGCCGGACGGCGTGCCTCCACGCCCCATGCCCGTGCGGCTGCTCGTTCTTCCCCCACGGGACCGACTGACCTCTTCCTCCCACGGGGAAGGACTCCTTCCCCGGACCGGCGAACGCTACCCCTGCGGGCCGCTCCGCGCTCCCCGACGTACGCCGTGGGCGGCCTAGGCTGGTACGGAGTCATCAGACACGCAACGTCATCAGAGACACGCGGCCACGCACACGCATCTACGCAGGAGAGCAGCCATGTACTTCACCGACCGCGGCATCGAGGAACTGGAGAAGCGGCGCGGCGAGGAGCAGATCACCTTCGAGTGGCTTGCCGAGCAGCTGCGTACGTTCGTCGATCTGAACCCGGACTTCGAGGTGCCGGTGGAGCGCCTGGCGACGTGGCTCGCGCGCCTGGACGACGAGGACGACGAGTAGGCCGACTTCGGCGACGCACGCCCCGTCAGTCCCGCGGCCGTACCACTTCGTACGCCAGCCCCACCGCCCCGTACGCCAGCAACAGCGCCCCCGCCGCGATCCAGCCGGCACTGCGTCGTCGTACGCCCCACACGGTGACCGGCACGCCTCCCGCCAGCTGTGCCAGTGCCAGCGCGCGGGCGCGGGGCTCGCCGGACCACGGCAGCCAGGGGCCGAGGGGGCCCCGCTCCACCGCGTCGAGTCCGGTGCGTACCGCCTCCCGCCACCCCGCTCCCTCGATCCGGCGCGCGTCGGCCTGGACGCGGGCGACCTCGCGGAGCCGGTCGGCGGGTTCGCCGGGGGTGAGGCCGGCCGGCAGGGTCACGCCCACGCGCGTGAGGACGGCGAGCAGTCCGCGCAGCCGGGCGCGCGCGTCGGCCTCGGAGTCGGGCTCCATCAGCGCGTGGAGTGACTGCACGTCGAGGACGGGATCGAGGCCCAGGCGCGCGGCGAAGGTGCGCATCGCCTCGCTCTCACCGGCCGGTGTTCCGTCGGTCAACCAGACGTAGCCGACGGGGCGCCGGAAGCCGGACGCGAGGGTGTACCCGGCGCGGTCGGCGTCCCACCACAGCGCCAGTACGGGCCAGGGCGCACCGCCGGCCAGTGCGGCGGCCCAGCCGGTCAGCACGCGGTCGACCGGTTCGCCGCCGTGCCGCCACGGCCTGCCCTCGGGGACGAGCACGCTCCACTCCTCGCCCGCGCGCGTGAGCAGCATCCGCTCGTGCAGCAGCGGGGCGGCGGGGGCGACGGACTCGGGCTCCGCCCGGCACAGCAGCAGCGCCCCCGAGGCGGAAGCACCCGGGGAACCGGCCTGGAACGCATCCCTCGACATGCTGACACGCTAGGCAATTCACCTACTTCGTGCCTGATATGAGTCGTTGGTGATCACGCGAACGAGCGTCTTGACATTGAGCAGCCACGATATATCGTGTTTCACGGAAGACGCGATATGGCGCGTCGCGTCCGTCGAGGAGGTCAGCACCATGTCCGAGTGGTCCGTCGCCGAGCCCAGGAAGCTCACCTTCGACGATCGCGTGAGCGAGCTGCACGTACGCATCGTCAACGGAACAGTCAACGTCGTGGGCACGGACGAAGGTTCCGCACGCCTGGAGGTCTCGGACATCGAGGGCCCACCCCTGATCGTCACCCACGAGGGCGGCACGCTCACCGTGGCGTACGAGGACCTTCCCTGGAAGGGCTTCCTCAAGTGGCTCGACCGCAAGGGCTGGCGGCGCAGCGCGGTCGTCTCCCTCGCGGTCCCGGCGGACACGCGCGTGGAGGTCGGCGTGGTCGGCGCCGGCGCGGTCGTCTCCGGCATGCGCGGCACGTCGGCGATCAAAGGCGTCACGGGCGACACGACACTCGTCGCCCTCTCCGGCCCGGTGCGCGCGGACACGGTGTCCGGAAACCTGGAGGCCCAGGCCGTCACCGGCGACCTGCGATTCAACTCCGTGTCCGGAGACCTGACCGTCGTGGAGGCCTCGGGCTCCTCCGTGCGCGCCGACTCGGTCAGCGGCTCCATGATCGTCGACCTCGATCCGGAGGGCCCGACCGACGTCAGACTGACCAGCGTCTCCGGCGAGATCGCGATCCGCCTGCCGCATCCGGCGGACGCCGAGGTCGAGGCGAACACAGCCAGCGGCACGATCTCCAACGCCTTCGACGGGCTCAGGGTGCATGGCCAGTGGGGCGCGCACAAGGTCACCGGCCGGCTCGGCGCGGGCACCGGAAAGCTCAGGGCCACGACGGTGTCCGGTTCGATCGCCCTGCTGCGCCGCCCACCGAGGGAGGACGAGGACGAGGCCTGGGACGGCCCGGGACCGGACGCCTCGACCGGAGCCTCGACAGAAGCAGGGACCGGAACGGGGACCGCAACAGTGGCCGGCTCGGTGGAGAATTCCGTCTCCGGCGGGGTGGCCGACGCGACCAGCGCCCTGGCCGACGGTACGACCGACAAGAAGGTGCTCTGACATGCCTCCCGTCTTCGCCCACGGCCGCCTCCGCCTTTACCTGCTCAAGCTGCTCGACGAGGCCCCGCGCCACGGCTACGAGGTGATCAGGCTCCTCGAAGAGCGCTTCCAGGGGCTGTACGCACCATCTGCGGGCACGGTCTACCCCCGCCTGGCCAAGCTGGAGGCCGAAGGCCTGGTCACGCACACCACCGAGGGCGGCCGCAAGGTGTACGCGATCACGGACGCGGGCCGCGCTGAACTCGCCGACCGCAGCGGTGAACTGGCCGATCTGGAGCTGGAGATCCGCGAGTCGGTCGCCGAACTCGCCGCCGAGATCCGAGCCGACGTGCGCGGCGCCGCCGGCGATCTGCGGCGCGAGATACGGGCGGCCGCGACCGAGGCCCGGCGCGGCGCCAGGACGGGCGCCGGGGATCACGGACCCTTCGGGGAGCAGGGCAATCTGGGCGACCTCGGCGACAAGGAGGCCTGGCGCGCGGCCAAGGAGGAGATGCGGCGCGTCAAGCAGGAGTGGAAGGAACAGGCCAGGCGCGCGAAGGACGAGAGCCGCCGGGCCCGTGAGGAGGCCCAGCGGGCCCGCAACCAGGCCCAGGAGGCACAGGCGCGGGCCCGGGCCCAGGCCCAGGAGGAGATGCAGCGCGTCGCGCGCCGGGTCCAGGAGCATGTGCAGGACCACTTCGCGCGGGGCGACTGGCCCACGGGGGTGCGCGAGGGACTGACCGAACTGGCCAAGGAGTTCGGCGAGTTTGGGAAGGACTACGGAAAGGAGTTCGGCAAGGACTTCGGCTTCGGCCGCACCGGGACGGACAAGGGGCCGACGGACTCCGAGCCCGGTGCCGGCAAGTCGGGCCCGGGCCCCGATTTCTCGAAGACACCGGAGGACTTCCCGGCGGACTACGAACCGTCCTGGGCCCACGAGGACACCACCGGCGACCCGACCCGCGACCTCGACCGCCTCCTGGACCGTTTCCGCGACGACGTCCGCGACGCGGCGCGCGACCACGGCGTCACGGCAGATCAACTCCGCGACGCCCGCCGCCACCTGTCGACGGCGGCGGCTCACATCGGGGCGATACTCCGCACCCCGAAGTCCTGATCCACCCCTACGGCGGGCGCCGGCACGGGACCGGGGCGCCTGGCCTCCCGCCTCGCCGTCAGCCCGCCTGCGCCTCTCCCCCTCCGTACAGCACCCGCGTCAGCGACTCGTACGTCACCCCATGGTCGGCCAGGACTTCCGCCGGGACGCCGGGGAGGACGGTGAGGGCGAGGAGGAGGTGTTCGTCGCCGATGCTGGGGGTCCCCCCGCGCGAGCGGATTCGAGCGTGGGGGAGGTTGCGATGGGCGACGGCGAGGCGCAGGGACCGTTCGAGGACGTGCTTGGCGCCCCGGCTGAAGGAACGGCGGCCGGACCACGAGCCCTGGTCGGTGCGCTCACCCGACATCGCCCCGACGCCGTGCGCCTCCTCGACCCGCTGGACGATCTCCGTGACGTCGATCCCCAGCCCGGCGAGGGCATCGGTATCGGCCCGGGACAGCCCGCCCCGCCGCCGTGCCGCGTCCACCGCCTCCCGCACGGACTCCTTGCGGTCCGCGAGCCCGAGCGCGGCCAGCGCGAAGGAGGCACGGCTAGCCTCGCGGTCCAGCAGGGCGAGCAGCAGATGCTCGGCGTCCACGGTCCGCGACCCCGCACGTTCAGCACCCGCGACCGCACCCCGTACGACGTCACGGGCGTGCTTCGTGAACCGTTCGAACATCATTGCCTCCCGTACTTCTTGTGCACGGCCTGTCTGCTGACGCCGAGTTCGGCGGCGATCTCCTGCCACGACCAGCCCTGATTGCGCGCACTGCGCACCTGCACCGCCTCCAGCTGCTCCAGCAGCCTGCGCAGCGCGGACACGGCCCGCAGTCCGACCCGCGGATCGCGGTCACCGGCTCGCTCGGCGAGATCCGTTGCTTCGGTCATGATGTCAACTTACATTGACACACCCTCGACTGTCAACCGCGGTTGACATGTATCAATGGCCGGCCCGAAGCCGGACCGGCCATGGAAGGAGGACCCGACGGACTCAGCCCTTGGTGAGCACGACCTTCCCGAAGTGGTCGCCGGATTCGAGCCGTTCGAAGCCCTCGCGGGCCCGGTCGAGCGGCAGCACCTCGTCGATGACGGGCCGTACGCCCGTGGCGGCGCAGAAGGCGAGCAGGTCCTCCAGTTCTTCCTTGGTGCCCATGGTCGAGCCGACGACCTTCAACTCCAGGAAGAAGATCCGGGTCAGCTCGGCGTGCGAGGGCCGGTCACCGCTCGTGGCACCGGAGATGACGACCGTGCCGCCGGGACGCAAGGACTTCACGGAGTGGGACCAGGTCGCGGCGCCGACGGTCTCGATGACGGCGTCCACGCGCTGCGGCAGCCGCGCGCCCGTCTCCACCGCCTCGACGGCACCGAGTTCCACGGCCCGCTTCCGCTTGGCCTCGTCGCGGCTGGTGGCGAAGACCCGCAGCCCGGCCGCCTTGCCCAGCACGATCGCGGCCGTGGCGACACCGCCGCCGGCGCCCTGCACGAGGATCGAGTCGCCGGGCCGTACCCCGGCGTTGGTGAAGAGCATCCGGTACGCCGTCAGCCAGGCCGTGGGCAGACAGGCGGCCTCCTCGAAGGAGAGCTCCTTGGGCTTGGGCAGGATGTTCCAGGTCGGCACGGCGACCTGCTCGGCGAAGGTGCCCTGATAGCGCTCGGTGAGGATCGAGCGCGGTTCCTTGGGGCCGACGCCGTGGCCGGTCTGGCCGATGACGGAGTGCAGGACGACCTCGTTGCCGTCCTCGTCGACCCCGGCGGCGTCGCAGCCGAGGATCATCGGGAGTTTGTCCTCGGCGAGGCCCACCCCGCGCAGGGACCAGAGGTCGTGGTGGTTGAGGGAGGCGGCCCTGACGTCGACGGTGCTCCAGCCGGGCCGGGCCTCTGGGGCCGGGCGCTCCCCCAACTCGAGGCCGGAGAGCGGCTGGTCGCGGTCGATTCGGGAGGCGTAGACAGCGAACATGACCATGACGATAGGTTCCCGTCCCGCCCGACGGAACCGCACGCCGCTGTGACACGCGTCCTCTTGATGTTCGGGCCAACCATCCACCCCGTCCGGCGTTCGAGGACGAGGCCGTTCAGGCCGAAGCGGGGGGCCGGGGGGCGGCACCCCCGGGGGACGGTGACCTGAGGTCACCCGATCGGGCGGGCCGGTGGGCAAGGGAATGGCCCCGCCCTATCGGACGGGGCCACACGACGCAACGTCAGCGACGAGCCACGCCCTCGGCCCGAGCAGCCGCGGCAACCGCCGCAGTCACCGCCGGAGCAACCCGCTCATCGAACGGCGACGGAATGACATAGTCAGCGGCAAGATCGTCGCCGACGACCGCGGCCAGCGCTTCGGCCGCCGCCAGCTTCATCCCCTCCGTGATCCGGGAGGCCCGCACCTGAAGCGCCCCCGCGAAGATCCCGGGGAACGCCAGCACGTTGTTGATCTGGTTCGGGAAGTCCGAGCGCCCGGTGGCGACGACGGCCGCGTACTTGTGCGCGACGTCGGGGTGCACCTCGGGGTCCGGGTTGGCCATCGCGAACACGAAGGCGCCCTCGGCCATCGAGGCCACCGCCGCCTCCGGGACCGTACCGCCGGAGACACCGATGAAGACGTCGGCGCCCGCCAGGGCGTCCTCCAGCGACCCGCTGAGGCCGGCCTTGTTCGTGAACCCCGCGACCTCGCGCTTGACCGGCGTCAGGTCCTCCCGGTCGGACGACACGACGCCCTTGCGGTCGGCGACGGCGACGTCCCCGATACCGGCCTCGATCAGCATCTTGGCGATGGCGACACCGGCCGCGCCGGCGCCCGAGATGACGGCCCGCAGGCTGCCGATCTCCCGCCGGCTCAGCCGCGCCGCGTTCCGCAGGGCCGCCAGCGTCACGACGGCCGTACCGTGCTGGTCGTCGTGGAAGACCGGGATGTCCAGCCGCTCCTGGAGCTTGCGCTCGATCTCGAAGCAGCGCGGCGCAGAGATGTCCTCCAGGTTGACTCCGCCGAAGGAGGGAGCGAGCCGGACGACGGTCTCCACGATCTCGTCGACGTCCGTGCAGGCGAGCGCGATCGGCACCGCGTCCACGCCGCCGAACTGCTTGAACAGGATCGCCTTCCCCTCCATCACCGGAAGGGAGGCCTCGGGGCCGATGTCCCCGAGGCCGAGGACGGCCGTACCGTCGGTCACGACGGCGACCACGGACGACTTCCACGTGTAGTCGTTGACGAGCTCCGGCTGCTCCGCGATCGCGGAGCACACGCGCGCGACGCCGGGCGTGTACGCGAGGGACAGGTCGTCCTTGTCACGGACGGGCACGGTGGCCTGCACGGCCATCTTGCCGCCGCGGTGCAGCGCGAACGCCGGATCGAAGGAATCGAGGGGCTCGGCCCCGCCGTCCTGCTCCGTACCGCTGTCGCTGCGAGGATTGAAAATCTCCGCTGCCACTTGGTTTTACCCCTTAAGTGTTCATGGTGTGAGGGTGGACCACTCCAGGTGAAGAGTGGGCGGGACCGCATACGACCCGATTGACCGTTACGTACGGGTACGTACGCGACGGGCGCGCCGCACACGCGCCCTGAGCCCCGGATGAGGGGTGCAAAGAACCTTCTTACCGGACGGACGGCTCCGACGACGAGTCCAGTAGGCCAAGGTCACATCGCGGCGCCCGAAGGTCACGACCTGATGACGTCGTGAACCCCCTGCACGGGGCAAACATTCCGGCAAGGGCCGACCACGTGGTGAGATGCGCCGAAGATATTCCGGCCAGGACCAGGGATTCCCGCAGACGGTCCGGCTCGGTGTACCGACCTGATGCGGTTCGGGGGTCACCCGTTATCCGATTTTGACATAGCGAGTCCCCTGAATGGCGCAGCCCGAATGGCAAGATGCCGTAAACCCACGAGGTCGCGACACCCGAAGGTGTGTGTTCTCGTCGACCCATCGGTATCTCCACCCATCCGCCGGAGGAACCCACGATGACCGCAAGCTCCACCCGTCGTACGACCGCCGCGCACTCCCGGCTAGCAGCGGTCGGTGCGATCGCGGTCGCAGGCGCGCTGATTCTCACCGGCTGCGGTGACCAGACCAAGAACAAGGACAAGAACTCCGGCAACGCGTCCACGAGCTCCGCCCCGCTGGCCGACAAGCTCCCCCAGTCGATCCGCGACAAGGGTGTGATCAAGGTCGGTTCGGACATCGCCTACGCCCCGGTGGAATTCAAGGACTCCTCCGGCAAGGTCGTCGGCCTGGACCCGGACCTCGCGGACGCCCTGGGCAAGCAGCTCGGCGTGAAGTTCGAGTTCGAGAACGGCACCTTCGACGCCCTGCTCACCGGTCTGCGCTCCAACCGGTACGACATCGCGATGTCGGCGATGACCGACAACAAGAACCGCCAGGAGGGTGTCGACCCGGACACGGGCAAGAAGGTCGGCGAGGGCGTCGACTTCGTCGACTACCTGACCGCCGGTGTCTCGATCTACACCCGCAAGGGCGACACCCAGGGCATCACCTCCTGGGCCGACCTGTGCGGCAAGAAGATCGCCGTCGAGCGTGGCACGGTCTCCAACGACCTGGCCAAGGCCGAGGCCAAGAAGTGTCCGGCCGGCAAGAAGCTCACCATCGAGGCCTTCGACGACGACCAGCAGTCCCAGACCCGGCTGCGCTCCGGTGGCGCGGACGCCGCGTCCTCCGACTTCCCGGTCGCCGCGTACGCGGTCAAGACCTCCGGCGGCGGCAAGGACTTCCAGCTCGTCGGCGACCAGGTCGAGGCGGCGCCGTACGGCATCGCCGTCGCCAAGAGCAACACCCAGCTGCGCGACGCGCTGCAGGCCGCCATGAACGCGGTCATCAAGAGCGGCGACTACGACAAGATCCTCACGAAGTGGGGCGCCGAGGACGGTGCCGTCAAGGAGTCCGCGATCAACGGCGGCAAGTGATCCGCCCGTCGTAGCGGCCACCGAGAGGCAACACCCGTGACTGACATCGAGAAGACGGCGGGACCGAAGGACACGCCCCCGGCCGGAGCGGAGGCCATCAAGGCCGTCCCGGTCCGGCACTACGGGCGCTACGTCACCGCCGTCATCGCGATCGCGCTGCTCGTCGCGATCATCTACGCGTTCGGCCAGGGCAAGATCAACTGGAACGCGGTACCCGAGTACTTCTTCGACGACCGGATCCTGACCGGCGTCAGCAAGACCCTCCTGCTGACCGTCCTGTCCATGGTCATCGGCATCGTGGGCGGCATCGTCCTCGCGGTGATGCGGCTGTCGAAGAACCCGGTGACCTCGTCGATCGCGTGGTTCTACATCTGGTTCTTCCGCGGTACCCCGGTCCTGGTCCAGCTGTTCCTGTGGTTCAACCTGGGCCTGGTCTTCGAGTACATCAACCTCGGTCCGATCTACAAGAACTACTGGTCGGACTTCATGACGCCGCTGCTGACGGCGCTGCTCGGCCTGGGCCTGAACGAGGCCGCGTACATGGCGGAGATCTGCCGCGCCGGCCTGCTCGCGGTCGACGAGGGCCAGACCGAGGCCTCGCACGCGCTGGGCATGAGCCACGGCAAGACGCTGCGGCGGATCGTCATCCCGCAGGCGATGCGAGTGATCGTGCCGCCGACGGGCAACGAAGTCATCAACATGCTGAAGACGACCTCGCTCGTTGCGGCCGTCCAGTATCCGGAACTCTTCCGGTACGCCCAGGACATCGGCCAGAACTCCGGCGCCCCGGTGGAGATGTACTTCCTCGCCGCGGCCTGGTACCTGATCATGACCTCGGTGCTCAGCGTCGGCCAGTACTACATCGAGCGGTACTACGCCCGCGGCTCCAGCCGCAGCCTGCCGCCCACTCCGTGGCAGAAGGTCAGGGCGCATCTCACGACCTTCTCGAGCAGGAAGGTCACGGCATGACCGACAAGCAGAGCAAGACGGACTCCGTGCCCGAGCAGTCGTCCGTCCTGATGGTCAAGGCCGAGGGCGTCCACAAGTCCTTCGGTGCCGTCGAGGTCCTCAAGGGCATCGACCTGGAGGTGAAGCCGGGCGAGGTGTTCTGCCTCATCGGCCCCTCCGGCTCCGGCAAGTCGACCTTCCTGCGGTGCATCAACCACCTGGAGAAGATCAACGCCGGGCGGCTGTACGTCGACGGCGAGCTGGTCGGCTACCGCCAGAAGGGCGACAAGCTGTACGAGCTGAAGGACAGCGAGGTCGCGCTCAAGCGGCGGGACATCGGCATGGTGTTCCAGCGCTTCAACCTGTTCCCGCACATGACGGCCCTGGAGAACGTCATCGAGGCGCCGGTGCAGGTGAAAGGGCTGAACAAGGGCCAGGCGCGGGAGCGTGCGAGGCAGCTCCTGGAGCGCGTGGGCCTGGCCGACCGGGCGGGGTACTACCCCTCGCAGCTCTCCGGCGGCCAGCAGCAGCGGGTGGCGATCGCCCGTGCGCTGGCGATGGACCCGAAGCTGATGCTGTTCGACGAGCCGACCTCGGCCCTCGACCCGGAACTGGTCGGTGACGTCCTCGACGTCATGCGCGACCTGGCCGAGTCGGGTATGACGATGGTGGTCGTCACCCACGAGATGGGCTTCGCCCGCGAGGTGGGCGACAGCCTGGTCTTCATGGACGGCGGTGTGGTGGTCGAATCCGGCCACCCGCGCGACGTCCTGACGAACCCCCAGCACGAGCGGACGCAGTCGTTCCTGTCCAAGGTGCTGTAGGACGACGCGGGAGACCGCGGAAAGGGGCGGTACGGGATCCTCGTACCGCCCCTTTCGCGTGGTCCGCTACGGTCGCAGTTCCGGCTTCAGCGCCAGTTCACGCAGCTGCGCCCGGGTCAGCGGGAACGTCTTCAGCAGCGGCCCCTGGGAGCCCTTGCCGAGGAAGCCCGTCGAGTCCCGGATGGACAGCAGGGTGCCGTCCTTCAGCCGCAGGCTGGCGTTCAGTTCGGTTCCGTTGTACGTCGGCTGGGTGGCCTTGATGCCGGCCCACTGAATGATGCTCAGGAGCGCGCCGCCGGGCACCTTCTCGCTGGTGCACTTGATCATCTCGAGCGGCTGGTGCTTCGGCGCGCAGGGATCCTCCCCCACCCCCTTGGCCTTGACCGCCTTCGCGGTCATCACACGGACCGTGATGTAACCGGTGCCCCCGTCCCGGGTGACCGCGTAGTCCCCGTCGTACGGGCCCACGTCCTTCGGCAGCGGCGCATTCGGTACGCCCTTGATGAGCCGCAGCAGCGACACCTCGCGGACCTTGCCCACATCGCCCGGCAGCAGCTTCCGGAAGCCGGCGGCACCGCCGCCGAACTCCCCGGCCGTCGGCGACGCGGCCACACTCTCGCCCCGCCCGCCCGGCAGCACCCCGGACCCGACGACGACACCGCCCGCGACCACCGCAGCGACGACACCGGTCACCGCCGCGCGCCGCCGCCACCGCAGCCGGGCCGCCCGCGCGAACACCTCCTCGCCGCCCCGGCTCGCCGGCACCGGCACGGCGCCGGCCGCCTTCCACAGCAGCTCCCGTACCACTTCGCTCTCGCTCATACGTATTCCTCCCGCACCGCGGCCCTCAGTGCCGCGAGTCCCCTGGCCGTGTGGCTCTTGACCGTGCTCTCCCGCATGCCGAGCAACTCGGCGGTGGCGGCCACGCTCAGGTCGTCCCAGAAGCGCAGCACCAGCACCGCCCGTTGCTTGGGCGTGAGTTGTGCGAGAGCGGCCCGCACCATCAGCCCGGTGTCGCTGTCGATCAGCTGTCCCGGCACGTCCGGCAGATCGCCGTACGCCTGCTCCCGCCGCCAGAATCTGCGGCGGGCCGAGATGAAGGTGTTGACCAGCGTCTTGCGCGCATAGGCCTCGAGGTTCTCCAGCCGCCCGTGCCTGCGTGCGCCGAGGACGACCTTCACCAGCGTCGTCTGGACGAGGTCCTCCGCCTCGTCGCGGTTGCCGCACAGCAGATAGGCGCTGCGGAACAGCGCCGTTCGTCTGCCCTCGACGAAGGCGTGCAGAGCCGCTTCCGCGCCCCGCGTCATCCCACGCCCCCCTCTCCCTGGCTTCGCGGTCCACCGGATGTACGGACCGTCCCACCCGTACCAGTGCGGTGGGACACCCCCCAGGACGCAGTCGAGGCGGTACGGATTTCCCGTACCGCCTCAACCGGTTGTCGCGGGGCCCTACTTGAGCGCGAGGAGCAGTGTGTCCGAGGGCGAGCACCACACGGGCCGGGCCTCGCCGAAGCCCTGCTCGCGCAGCACGCGCGCGTGCCAGGCGGCGGAGGGCATGTCGCCGTCGGCGTGCTCGCTGTAGATCTCGAAGCGGCGGGCGGTCGGCCCGGCGAGGACCGGGTCCTGGGCGGCGACCTGCCACCAGTCCGCCCAGTCCAGGGCGCCGTCCCGCTTGGCCTGATCCATACGGGCGTGCCGCTGGGCCCGCTCGGCGGCGTTGATCCGGGGCGTGGTGTCGTCGATCATGTGGTCCGCGTTCATGAAGACACCGCCGTCGCGGACCAGCCCCGCGACCTGACCGTAGAGGGCCGCGAGGGGTTCGCTGTGCAGCCAGTGCAGGGCCGTGGCGGTCAGGACGGCGTCGTACGAGTCGTACGGCAGCCGCGTCGCCCAGTCCGGGTCCTTGAGGTCGGCGGTGACGAAGGAGGCGCGCTCGTCACCCTCGAACGTGCCGCGCGCGATGGCGAGGAGGGCCGGGTCGAGGTCGACGCCGGTGCTCGTGGCGCCGGGGAACCGCCGCAGCAGCCGGGCGGTGATGCTGCCGGTGCCGCAGGCGAGGTCGAGGACGCGGGGTGCGGTGCCGACGAGGGCCTCGACCATGTCGAGCATGATTCGGAAGCGTTCCTCGCGGTCCGGCATGTACCACTCCTGCTGCCGGTCCCAGCTCTCCTGCCACGCCGCCCAGTCGGCGCCGGTCGTGGTCGTCTGTGCGTCCGTCATCGCAACCTCCACCGCGGACATCCCGTAATACCCTGGAAGTAACACCCAAGTAGCACGATCGTCTGTTACCCGACCGCATCCACGACCATAGAGCGCCCCCGTAAGGACTACAAGTGGAACTGGCCTATTACTCGGATTACGCCGTGCGCCTCGTCAACAGCGAGGAACCGCTCCGGGGCAAGGACACGCTCACGTCGGTCGACGCCGTTCGCGATCTGTTCGGCGTCAACCAGTCGGCGGCCCGCCGCGCCACGGACGCCGACGTCACGCGCTTCCGCTCGGTACGGGCCCGGCTGCGCGCGGTCTTCGAAGCCGCCGACAAGGGCGACGAGACCCTGGCGGTGGACCTGCTCAACTCACTCCTGCTGGAGTTCCCGGTGAGCCCGCAGATCTCCGGTCACGACCACCGGGACGACGACGGCCGCCCGCTGTGGCACATGCACCTGGCGGACCACCCGTCGAACGCCACCGCCGGCTACGCGGCGATCGCGGCGATGGGCCTGGCGTTCCACCTGACGGAGTACGGCGTGGACCGCCTCGGCCTGTGCGAGGCCGCGCCCTGCCGCAACGCCTACCTCGACACGTCCACGAACCGCTCCCGGCGCTACTGCTCCGATCGCTGCGCGACTCGCGCCAACGTGGCCGCCTACCGCGCCCGGAAGCGCCTGGAGGCCGACCGGTCGGAGAAGACGGGCCATGCCGCCGAAAGCACCCAGCGCACCAGCGCCAGCGGCGAACGCTGATCGGCCCGGCGCGGCCGGTACCGAAAGCGCACCCGGCCGAGCACCAGTTCCTCGGGGACGACCCCGTAATCGGTACTGTCCCCGCCCGCGTACGCGTTGTCCCCCAGCACCCACCAGCCGCCCTCGCGCAGCTCCACGGCACGCTTGACGACCAGCAGGTCCTGCTGGAACGGATGACGCAGGACGACGATGTCACCGGGCCTGATCATGGCCCCGTACTGCAGGACGAGCCGGTCCCCGTGATACAGCGTGGGCACCATGGACGGCCCCGTCACCTCGGCCAGTCCGAAGGGCAGGGCCGCCCTCCCCCGCTCGGTCTCCTGCGACAGCTCCGGCATCGCCGGCACCTCCCCGGTCCGTTCCTCCACCAGTCCCAGTCTGACCCCGGACTTTTGTCCTAAGCCCTAGGGGGCACTCGAGAAAACACGCCTTCCAGGGAGTAATGTCCCACCTGAGAAGACGATCACGAGGAAGGAATGCTCCATGCTTTCCCGCCTGTTTGCCCCCAAGGTCAAGGTCAGCGCACACTGCGACCTGCCCTGCGGTGTGTACGACCCTGCCCAGGCCCGCATCGAGGCGGAGTCGGTGAAGGCCGTCCAGGAAAAGATGGCCGGCAACGACGACCCGCACTTCCAGGCTCGCGCCACCGTCATCAAGGAGCAGCGCGCCGAGCTCGCGAAGCACCATGTCTCCGTGCTCTGGAGCGACTACTTCAAGCCCCCGCACTTCGAGAAGTACCCGGAGCTGCATCAACTGGTCAACGACACCCTGAAGGCCCTCTCGGCCGCCAAGGCGTCCACGGACCCGGCCACCGGTCAGAAGGCTCTGGACTACATCGCCCAGATCGACAAGATCTTCTGGGAGACCAAGAAGGCCTGATCTTGGATCATGCCCTCTGACCTGCAATTTCCTTGGTTGCAGCGTCTCCCTGTCCGCACCCGGTCCGCAGGCCGCCGAGAACGGCGTCCATGACGGTCCGGGTGCGGTCTTCTTCGCCCGGCCACAGGTGGGCGTAGATCCGCAGCGTGATGACGGCGGACGCATGGCCGAGGACCAGCTGGACCTGTTCGACGCTCGCTCCGCCGGCGATGAGGGCGGAGGCGAAGAAGTGGCGCAGGTCGTGGGTCACCATGTGGGGCAGCGCGACGGGCTTGCGGCCATCGCGGTCGGCCGCCTCGTTCTCCGCCGCCTGGAGCGTCCTGCGAGCACAGTTCCACTCCGTCTTCCAGCGGCGGTAGTTGAGAGGCTCGTCCTCCTCCATCGCGAACAGCCACTCCTTGGAGGGCGTGCGGCGAGGTGCGTGAGCAGCGCGTCGGTGACGACTTCGCCGACCGGGACGGTGCGCGGGGACTTGGCGGTCTTCGGCGTCCCGATCTTCCCGGACTGGAGGCGCTGGCGCTCGACGCGGATGGTGCCGGCCTTGAAGTCGACGTCCGACACCTTGAGGCCGAGCAACTCGCCTATTCGCAAGCCTGATCCGGCGAGCGTGACGATCGCCGCGCGGATGTACGGCGGCATCACGCGGGCCATCGCCTCGACCTCGACCACGGTCGGTGACGGCGGCGGCGTGTGCTGCGGACAGTTCCGTGCCACCAGGACGGACTCGTGGCCGACGCCTGTCGCGCGCGTCCTCCGGGCATCGGCTGATGATGGGAGTACGGCCGAACACGCGGAGCTGATCATGACGGGTTGGCGGGTCAGGGACTACACCCAGGACGATCTCGAAGCTGTCATCCGCGTCGATGCGGAGAGCAGCACGACCGAGGAGCCGCCGCTCTTCCCGCTCTCGGACGCCGTGACGGCCCTCCAAGCCCGCCACCCGGCTGTGGTGGCCACGGCCGACGACGTGCTGATCGGCGCCGCCGAGGGCAGGGTGATCAGCCAGGCGAGGGCCATCCGGCCCGCGATCCCCCAGCGGACCTCCGACAGCCGCCGGCCCAGGCCCGCGCCGAGGATGCTGCCCGAGGCGACCTGGGTGGTGGACAGGGCGAAGCCGAGGTGCGCGGAGGTGAGGATGACGGCCGTGGAGGCCGTCTCCGCCGCGAAGCCCTGCGGGGACTGGATCTCGGTGAGTCCCTTGCCCATCGTGCGGATGATCCGCCAGCCGCCGAGGTAGGTACCGAGGCCGATCGCCAGGCTGGCCGACCCGATCACCCACACCGGCGGTCCTGCGTCGGGGCCCAGCGCCCCCGCCGAGATCAGGGTCAGCGTGATGACGCCCATGGTCTTCTGCGCGTCGTTCGTGCCGTGCGCCAGCGAGACCAGTGAGGCCGACGCGACCTGGCCGAGCCGGAAGCCCTTGGTGACGGACTCCTTGCGGCCCGCTCGGTGATCCGGTAGGCGAGGTACGTCGCGATCAGCGCCGCCACGCCCGCCACCACCGGCGAGGCCACGGCCGGGATCAGCACCTTCTCGGCAACCTTGTCGAAGTTCACGGCGCCGGACCCCGCACCGACCCAGACGGCCCCGATCAGACCGCCGAACAAGGCGTGCGACGAGCTGGACGGCAGTCCCGCCAGCCAGGTCACGAGGTTCCACAGGATCGCCCCGACCAGGCTCGCGAAGATCATCCCAGGCGTGACGAGCGAGTCGTTCACGATGCCTCCGGAGATCGTCTTGGCGACCTCGGTGGACAGGAAGGCGCCGACGACGTTGAGGACACCGCTGATCAGGACCGCCACTCGCGGTTTCAGCGCGCCGGTCGCGATGGACGTCGCCATCGCGTTCGCCGTGTCATGGAATCCGTTGGTGAAGTCGAAGGCCAGAGCCGTGACGACGACGACCGCCACGAGGAACGTGATGTGATCCATCTCACCAGGTAAGCAGGCCTGGACCAATGCGGCGCGGATGACAGGCGACTGACTCTCCAGGAACACAGGCGGGCCTCATGGAGACACCCACGTGCCATGCTGGTGCGGTGACCATCGAGGACCTGGTCCGGCTGCGCCGGGCGCGCGACCGCATGGACCGCGAGTACGCCGAGCCGCTCGACATGGCCCTCCTCGCGCGCACCGCCCTGATGTCCCCGGGCCACTTCCAGCGCAGTTTCCGCAAGGCCTTCGGCGAGACGCCGTACAGCTACCTCATGACCCGGCGCATCGAACGCGCCAAGGTCCTGCTGCGCCGCGGCGACCTCTCCGTGACGGAGGTCTGTCTCGCCGTCGGCTGCACCTCGCTCGGCTCGTTCAGCTCGCGCTTCACCGAGCTGGTCGGCGAGACGCCGAGTGCGTACCGGGCCCGGTCGCACGAGGAGAGCGCGGCGATCCCGTCCTGCGTGTCCCGCACGTTAACGCGCCCACGACGCCACCGCTACTGACCCGGACCGCCGCCCTGGTTGTCCCGAACGCGACGGGTCCGTGTGACGGGCGGGCGCGAGCGGGGCCGGCGTCCTAGCGTGAGCACATGGACCTGAAATTCAAGACGTGCTTCATCGCCGTGGACGACCACGACAAGGCGCTCGCCTTCTACCGTGACGTACTCGGTCTGGAAGTGCGCAACGACGTGGGCTTCGAGGGAATGCGCTGGGTGACGGTCGGCTCGCCGCTCCAGCCGGACGTGGAGATCGTGCTGGAGCCGCCGGGCATGAACCCGGACGCCTCTCCCGCCGACCGGCAGGCCATGGCCGAGCTGCTCGCCAAGGGGATGCTGCGCGGGGTCATCTTCTCCACCGCGGACTGCGACGCCCTCTACGCACGAGTCCAGGAGTCCGGCGCGGATGTGATCCAGGAGCCGATGGACCAGCCGTACGGGGTGCGCGACTGCGCGTTCCGCGACCCGGCCGGGAACCTGCTGCGGTTCATGGAGCGGGCCGAGGACTGAAATTCGCGGCGGGACGGGGCCCTGCCGTGCCTACGATCACGGCATGAGCATCCGCTGGACCTACGCCTTCGCCGACCGGCCCGCCGGCCTGCTCGACGACGCCCGCACGTTCTGGACCGCCGTCACCGGCACCCGGCTCTCCGAACTCCGTGGCGAACACGGCGAGTTCGTGACCCTGGTGCCGGACGGCGCCGACGCCTGCGTGAAGGTGCAGGGCGTCGACTCCGGTGCGGGCGGGGCCCATCTCGACCTCTGCGTCGAGGACGTGGACGCGTTCGTGAAGGCGGCCCGGGAACTGCGTGCGGAGCCGGTCGCCGAACACGAGGGGTGGGCCGTACTGCGGTCACCCGGCGGGCTGTTGTTCTGTGCCGTGCCATGGCACGGGGAGTCCGTACGGCCGCCGGTCGTGGCCGGCAGCCGGCTGGACCAGGTGTGCCTCGACATCCCGCCGTCCGCGTACGACACCGAGATCGCCTTCTGGGCGGCGTTGACCGGCTGGGACCTGCTGACGGGCTCGCTCCCGGAGTTTCGGGTGCTCAGACCGCCGACCGGGCTCCCGGTCCGGGTGCTGCTGCAGCGGCTGGGCGAGGAGCGGCCCGCCTCCGCCCACCTCGACCTCGCCTGCACGGACATCGAGGCGACCCGCGCCCGGCACGAGACCCTCGGCGCCACCCTCGTGTCCCGCGGCCCCCACTGGCTGGTAATGCACGACCCGACGGGCGGCACCTACTGCCTGACCGGCCGCGACCCGGAGACGGGCAGCCTGCCGCGGTCTACGGCCAACGGCACGTAGGGCCTGTCCGGCGATCACCGATGCGTCGAGTACGCGCAGAGGACCAGCATCGGCAGCTCGCCCGGTGGCCTGGACGGCTGCGGGCACTCGCCGTGTCCCTCCCGCCCGAGTTGCTGCTGCGGCGGTGGCGGCGAGTCGTCGCCCGCGTCCTGCCAGACGTACGGCCCGGACGGCTCGGTCGAGTCCTGGAGCCACAGGGTCAGCCCTCCCCCGACGGCCACGGCCACCGCCCACCCCACGGCCAGCCCGTGCCACAGTCTGCGGCGTCGACGTCCCCCCTCCGCCGTCACCCCCAGGGCTCCACATCCACCACCGCTTCGACCGGGACGGGCCCGTACACGTGCGGGAACTCCTCGCCGTCCGGTTCCACCGCCTCGTACTTCACCGGCACCCGGAGCAGTCCCGGGTCCACGACCAGGACCACCAGTTCGTCCGGGCCGTCGTAGGAGCCGTACAAGAAGGCCGCCACGCGCGGGAGTTGGTCGCGGGTGGAGAAGTGGATGAAGCCCTGCTCCTGGAGGGTGCG
Source organism: Streptomyces sp. NPDC002619 (assembly GCF_042889305.1). NCBI lineage: Bacteria > Bacillati > Actinomycetota > Actinomycetes > Kitasatosporales > Streptomycetaceae > Streptomyces > Streptomyces sp. NPDC002619. Next base: position 228,916 of record NZ_JBIAQV010000008.1, read on the forward strand.
GCCGCGCGTCGACATCTCGTAGGTGCCGCGCTCGCGGGCCGCGTCCCAGACGGCGCGTTCGGTGATGTGGACGATGTACGGGAGTTTGGTCATGCGGCAACGCTAAGTCCTGAGCCGGGCCGCCCGCGCCTGCAAATAGCGCTGCTCCGGCAGGCTCAGGGTCCTGGCGGCCGCGGACTCGTAGGCGGCCCGGGCGGTGTCGTACTCGCCCGCGCGTTCCAGGAGGTGGCCCCGGACCGCGTCCAGGCGGTGACCGGCCCCCAACTCGTCGGCCAGCGCGTCGAGTTCATCCAGTCCGGCGCGCGGACCGTGAACCATGGCGAACGCGACGGCCCGGTTGAGGCGTTCGACGGGACCGGGAACCAGCCGGACCAGGATGTCGTACAGGCCGAGGATCTCCCGCCAGTCGGTCGCCTCCGCGGACGGCGACTCGTCGTGCACGGCCGCGATGGCCGCGCGCAGCGCGTACGGCCCGGCAGGACCGCTCGACAGCGCCCGGGTGACCAGCGCGACGCCCTCCGCGACCGCCGTCGCGTCCCAGCGGTCGCGGTCCTGTTCGTCGAGGGGGATCAGTTCGCCGTGCGGGCCGCTGCGCGCCCCGCGGCGGGCGTCGGTGAGCAGCATCAGCGCGAGGAGGCCCGTCACCTCGCCGTCGTCCGGGAGGAGACGGTGGACCGCACGGGTCAGCCGGATCGCCTCACCGGCCAGGTCCCGGCGCATCAGGCTCGCGCCGGACGTCGCCGTGTATCCCTCGTTGAAGATCAGGTACAGGGTGTGCAGGACCGCGGGCAGACGCTCGGCCCAGTTGTCGGGCCGCCCGAAGCTCACGCCGCGCACCTTCTGCTTGGCCCGGCTGATGCGCTGGGCCATGGTCGGCTCCGGGACCAGACAGGCGCGGGCGATCTCCGCCGTGGTGAGGCCGCCGACCGCGCGCAGGGTGAGCGCGATCTGCGCGGGCGGGGTCAGGTCGGGGTGGCAGCACAGGAACAGCAGGGAGAGCGTGTCGTCCTCGCGGGGAGCCCGGTCCTCTACGGTTACGCGTGCGGACAGCGCCGCCGCCCGCTGCTCACGCTCACGCCGGGCCTCGTCGGCGCGCAGGGCGTCGGTGAGCCGTCTCGCCGCGACCTTGATCAGCCAGCCGCGAGGATTGCCGGGCACCCCGTCGGACGGCCACTGCCGCGCCGCCGCAAGCAGTGCCTCCTGTACGGCGTCCTCGGCGGCGTCGAAGTGGCCGTACCGTCTCACCAGCGCGCCGAGGACCTGCGGCGCGTGGCGTCGCAGCAGATCCTCGGTCTCGGTCGGCACCGACATGGGCGGGCTCGCGCGCTCAGATGTCCCCGGCACCGTCCATGATCGGCCGGATCACCACGGGGTACTCGGTCAGTCCCTCGGGACCGGGGCAGCGGCTGACGCGCTCGGCGATCTCCGTGACCCGCTCGAGGCTCTCGCACTCCAGGATCCAGAAGCCGGCCATCAGCTCCTTGGTCTCGCTGTACGGACCGTCGGTGACCACCGTGTTCCCGTCCTTGTCCCGGGCGACCAGCCGGGTCCGTGCGGGCTCGGCCAGCCCCTGGCCGTCGAGGAACTCGCCGGTCTCGGCGAGGTCGTCGTTGATCGCGCCCATGTAGGCGTACATGGCCTGGAGTTCCTGCTCGGTCCAGGCGGGGGCGTGCGGGGTCTCCTTGCCGCGCATGGCCTCGTAGTCCGCCTGCGTGCCCTGCACCATCACGAGATACTTCATCGGTCCGCTCCTTCGGCTCTCGCCGCCCCTCGGTGGGCGGCTTTCACAGGGGACGTCGGAGCCGGGCCGGGATTCTCGACACGGCCTCAGGATTTTTTCGCGGCGGATTCGTGAGCGGTGGATTCCGGCGTGGCGGATTCTTGTGCGGGCCGTTCCGGTGCGGGTCGTTCCCGTGCGACGGCGTACGCGTGCTCGGCGCTCTCCTCGCACTCGGGGTTGTGGCACGGGCCAGGACCCCACACCGGGACCCAGGCACCCAACGTCTTGTGCCGCTTGACGATGGTTTCGACGGGCTGTCCGCAAGTGGGACAGACGTGTTCCTCGCTGTCCATGTCCTCAGGGTAGGGCGGACGAGTACTCAGCGCTTCCTGCTGTACGTCGAACAGAGGACCGTGCCCCGCACACCGTGGGAATGCGCGGGACCCGGCCGGCTGGAGCCCCGGGGGCCGTGCTGGGTCAGGAGCCGCACGGCCCCGGAGGCTCCGGGGTTCGGAGTGGACGGCACGGGCCGGTTGCCACCGGTCTCAGCTGCTGCGCCGGGTCACCAACTCGGCGAGCGCCGGCAGGCCGGCCGCCGACTCCGGGTCGGGGACCGCACGGGACAGCTCGTCCATGGCCGGGCCCATCCGGTCGGCCGCCCGGGCCTGCGCCCAGTCCCGGCCGCCCTCGCGCTCGACGGCCGGCGCCGTGCGGTCCAGGTCCTTCTCGTCGTACGGCGATCCGTACAGTTCGGCGAGTTCGGCCGCCGCCGGGGTGCCGGAGGTGAGGGCCGCCACGACCCGCAGCGACTTCTTGCGGGCGGCGAGGTCCGCATCGGCCGTCTTGCCGGTGTGCTTCGGGTCGCCCCATATGCCGATGACGTCGTCGATCAGCTGGAAGGCGAGCCCGGCCTGGCGGCCCAACCCGTCCAGCGCCGCGACCTCCTCCCTGGTGGGCTTTCGTCGCTCGCGTGTCTCCAGCGACCCGGTGGGGCGCGGTGTCCCGGTGCGACGCTGTTTCGTCTCGTCATGAACTCGGCCATGGGAACCCCTCGCGGAGTCCGCGGACGGTGGCGTTTTCGCCCCGACTGGACGCGCATCCCGAGGGTGTACCCGCCCCGGCGCGCGGACACGGCTCCGGAGTGCGGGAACGTCACCTCCAGCGGCCGATCTCGACGTTCTCCAGGACACCGAGCGCGTCCGGCACCAGCACCGCGGCCGAGTAGTACGCGGTCACGAGGTAGTTGATGACGGCCTGTTCGTTGATGCCCATGAAGCGGACGGACAGGCTCGGCTCGATCTCGTCCGGGATCCCGGACTGCCTCAGCCCGACGACGCCCTGGTCCTCCTCTCCGATACGCATGGCGATGATCGAGGTCGTGCGCTCCGCGCTGACCGGGATCTTGTTGCACGGGTAGATCGGCACCCCGCGCCAGGTGGGAATGCGGTTGCCGCCGATGTCCACGGTCTCCGGCACGAGCCCCCGCTTGTTCAGCTCGCGGCCGAACGCGGAGATCGCGCGCGGGTGGGCGAGGAACAGCTTGGTGCCGCGCCGGCGGCTGAGCAGTTCGTCCATGTCGTCGGGGCTCGGCACGCCGTCGTGCGGCTGGAGCCGCTGGTCGTACTCGCAGTTGTGCAGCAGCCCGAACTCCCGGTTGTTGACCAGTTCGTGCTCCTGGCGCTCCTTCAACGCCTCGACGGTGAGCCGGAGCTGCTGCTCGGTCTGGTTCATCGGCTGGTTGTAGAGGTCGGCCACGCGTGTGTGGATGCGCAGCACGGTCTGGGCGATGCTCAGCTCGTACTCGCGCGGCCGTGCCTCGTAGTCGACGAAGGTGTGCGGGATGTCCGGCTCGCCGCTGTGGCCTGCCGCCAGGTCCACCTCCTTCTCTCCGTACTTGTTGGTGCGCTGCTGCGGGATGGCCCGCAGCAGCCGCAGATGGTCGCGCAGCGAGTCCGCCCGCTCCGCGACCTGCTCGAAGTCCTGGCGGGACAGGACCAGTACGGTGCACGCCGTGTCCGCGCGGGCCGTGTACTCCCAGATGGCGTCGGGGTCGAGCAGCGCCTGTTCGCCCAGGTACGCGCCGTCGGCGAGCACGCCCAGGACCGCGTCGTCGCCGTACGGGCCCGTGCCGATCTTCTCGATCCTGCCGTGCGCGAGCAGGTACACCTCGTCGGTCCGGCTGCCGAACGAGGCGATCACCTCGCCCGGGCCGAACTCGCGCTGCCGGCACCGCCGGGCCAGCTCCGAGAGCACCTCCCCGTCCTCGAACGACCGCAGCGCGGGCAGCTCCCCCAGCTCGGCGGGGATGACCTCGACCCGGTCGCCCGTCTTGACGAAGGTGATGCGGCCGTCGCCGACCGCATAGGTGAGTCGCCGGTTCACCCGGTACGTGCCACCCTGCACGTTCACCCAGGGCAGCGTCCGCAGCAGCCAGCGGGAGCTGATCTCCTGCATCTGCGGCGCGGACTTGGTGGTGGTGGCCAGGTTCCGCGCGGCCGCCGTGTTCAGAGACTGCTGCGGCTTGCCCTGATCCGTGCGGACCTCTTCGCCTACCGACATAGAGAATTGCCCTCCCAGTCATGCAGTGGCGCCGAACTGCGCCGCGCATCGTTCGCATGACCAGCCTCCATCACGGATCGTGCCCGTGCCATTACCCGAAAGAGCGGGAATGGATCATTGACTGACTGGGCACTCGGCGCGTTTCGTCCGACGCGGCCCGACCCGTCCCCCCGGCGGCACCGGGCCACAATGAAGCGGTGACCAGCACCGGCCTCCTCGCTCCCCGGCTCCCGTCTCCCCTGCGGGAAGTCGCCGACGACCGCTTCGCCCGGCACGGTGTCCGTCTGCTGCTCAAGCGGGACGATCTGATCCACCCGGAGCTGATCGGCAACAAGTGGCGCAAGCTGGTGCCGAATCTGACGGCGGCGGGCGGGCGTACGGTCGTCACGTTCGGCGGGGCCTACTCCAATCATCTGCGGGCCACCGCCGCCGCGGGCCGGCTGCTGGGGCTGCCCACGGTCGGCGTTGTCCGCGGCCAGGAGCTGGCCGACCGCCCGCTCAACCCCTCCCTGACCCGGTGTGCGGCCGACGGCATGCGGCTGCACTTCGTCGACAGGTCGACGTATCGGCGCAAGAGCGAGCCGGAGACGCTGGCGGGCATTCTGCGCGCGGCCGGCGCCGAGGAGGCGTATGTCGTCCCGGAGGGCGGTAGCAACAGCGCGGCGGTGCGCGGCTGCCGGGCCCTCGGCGAGGAGCTGCGCGGCCGTGCCGACGTGGTCGCGGTCGCCTGCGGCACCGGCGGCACGCTCGCCGGTCTCGCCGCCGGGCTGGCCCCCGACCAGCGCGCCCTGGGTGTTCCGGTCCTCAGGGGCGGCTTCCTGACCGGTGACACACAGGCACTCCAGGAGCGCGCCTTCGGCGGCCGGCGCGGCAACTGGTCCCTCGCCGACCGCTTCCACTTCGGCGGCTACGCCCGCACCACACCGGAACTCGACGCCTTCGCCGAGAACTTCGAGACCCGCCACGGCCTGCCCGTCGAACGTCTCTATGTCGCCAAGTTGCTGTACGGACTCGTCACCCTGACGGACGAGGGCGCCTTCCCGCGCGGAACGACCGTCGCCGCGGTCGTGACGGGCCGCCCGTTCCCCGAGCCCTAGGCCGCCTCCCGGTAGGCCGCCGCCTCCTCCAGGTCCAGGCGGCGCAGCAGGGTGCGGAGCATCTCGTCGTCGATGTAGCGGTGGTCGCGCAGCCGTACGAACACCTCGCGCTCTGCGCTGATCATCTCCCGTGCCAGCCGGCGGTAGGTGTCGTCGACCGTCTCGCCGGTCACCGGGTTCACCGCGCCGAGCCGCTCCCAGACCGAGTTGCGGCGACGCTCCAGGACGGCGCGGAGGCGGTTGGCGAGCGGCGGGGGCAGGTCGTTGCGGTCGTCCGAGAGAAGCGCCTCTAGGCGGGCCTCCGCCGCTCGGGAGGCCTGTGCCTGGGCGTTGGCCTCGGCGAGGGTCTCGGCCTGGATGTCGCGCCCGGGGAACTTCAGAAGGCGGATCAGCGGCGGCAGCGTCAGGCCCTGGACGACCAGCGTCCCGATGACCGTGGTGAACGTCAGGAAGAGGATCAGGTTGCGGTGCGGAAAGGAGTGGCCACCGTGAATCGTGACCGGGATCGAGAAGGCGATGGCCAGCGACACGACACCGCGCATGCCGGCCCACGACGTCACCATCGCGCCACGCCAGGTGGGATTCGTCTCCCGTTCCCTGATCCGGGCCGACAGCAGCCGGGGCAGGAAGGTCGCCGGGTACACCCACACGAACCGGGCCGCGACCACCACGAGGAACACGGCCACCGCGTACCAGGTGGCGTCGAGGCCCGAGTATTCGCCCAGCCCCCTGAGCACGACCGGCAGCTGCAGTCCGATGAGCGCGAAGACCGCCGACTCCAGGATGAAGGCGACCATCTTCCACACCGCCTCCTCCTGGAGCCGGGTGGCGAAGTCGACCTCCCACGCGCGGTGGCCGAGGTACAGGGCGACCACCACGACCGCGAGGACACCGGAGGCGTGCAGCTGCTCGGCGACGCCGTACGCGACGAACGGGATGAGCAGGGACAGCGTGTTCTGGAGGAGGGGTTCCTTGAGGTGCGTGCGCAGCCAGTGGAGGGGGGCCATCAGCACGAGGCCGACCCCGACGCCGCCGACCGCCGCGAGCAGGAACTCGCCGACCCCGCCGGCCCAGGTGGCGCCCTCGCCGACGGCCGCGGCCAGGGCCACCTTGTAGGCGGTGATCGCGGTGGCGTCGTTGAGCAGGGACTCGCCCTGGAGGATGGTCGTGATCCGCGAGGGCAGCCCGACCCGCCGCGCGACGGCCGTCGCCGCGACCGCGTCCGGCGGTGCCACCACCGCGCCCAGCACCAGCGCGGCCGTCAGCGGCATCCCCGGGACGAGCTGATAGACGGCCCAGCCGACGACGAAGGTCGCGAACAGCACGTACCCCACCGACAGGAGGGCCACCGGCCGCAGCTGCGCGCGCAGGTCCAGGTAAGAGCTGTCGGTGGCCGAGGTGTACAGCAGCGGGGGCAGCAACAGCGGCAGTACGACCTCGGGGTCGAGGGTGTAGTCCGGGACCCCGGGAACGTACGAAACGGCCAGTCCGGCCGCGACCAGCAGCAGCGGCGCCGGCACCGGAGTGCGCCGCGCGGCCGCGGCGACCCCCGTACTGCATGCCACCAGCAACAGCAGTGGCAACACGTCCATGTCCTCGCCCGCCCTCGTTTTTCCGCGCGGCCACCCGCTCGGCCGTCGTAATCTGGCAATCATGAAACAGTGCACGCATGCCGACGCGCTGCCGCACCCCGAACCCGACCCGCAGAACGAGACGTGCCCGGAGTGTCTCGCACAGGGCACGCACCCGGTGCAACTGCGGATCTGTCTGTCCTGTGGACATGTCGCGTGCTGCGACTCGTCGCCGGGAAGGCACGCGACGAAGCACCACACGGAGTCCGGTCACCCGGTGATGCGGACCTTCGAGCACGGCGAGAACTGGCGCTGGTGCTTCGTCGACCACGTACTCGTGTGACACTGCATGACAACAGCCCGTCCCGACGGTTCGAGCGTCTGACGTCTGGGTACGTCAAACCGGCGCGCGCTCTTCCCAATTGGGCCCGCAGACCTCTAGACACGGAGCGTATCCGCAGGTTTACTGTGAGTGACGCCAGGGGGTCGGGGTCCCGGGGACAGGAAAGTTCAGAGCGCGATAGCGTCACCGCTGAACCAGGTATCGCGTTACCCCGGGGGGCGACCCTCGGCCCCGAGAAGCTTGTACCACCATGGAGGTGAGGGTGTCCCAGATCGCAGGCGAGCCCGCGACCCAGGACTTCGTGGAAGTCCGGCTGCCGGCTGCGGGTGCCTACCTGTCGGTGCTGCGGACGGCCACGGCCGGACTCGCGGCCCGCTTGGACTTCACCCTGGACGAGATCGAGGACCTGCGCATCGCCGTGGACGAGGCCTGCGCGATCCTCCTTCAACAGGCCGTGCCCGGCTCGGTGCTCAGTTGTGTCTTCCGGCTCGTCGACGACTCGCTCGAGGTCACGGTCTCCGCCCCGACCACGGACGGCCACGCCCCCTCGCGGGACACCTTCGCCTGGACCGTGCTGTCGGCCCTGGCGGGCAAGGTCTCCTCCGCCGTCGACGAGGACAAGACCGTGTCGATCAGCCTCTACAAACAGCGCGGCGCGGGACCCGGGCCGGCGTGAGGAACGGGGACGGGCCGGTGCGGGACGAAGAGCGCGGCACGCGGGAGCTGCCGTCCGGGGGCGCGGACTCCCCGGACGGTTCCCGACGCATGGCGGACGGCATCGACGGCATCCCCGAACAGGCCAGACCGCATCCGGAGGGTGACTCCACCGGGGCGGATCGGGACGGTGCCGTGCAGAGCGCGTCTCCGGAAGGACGGAACGGGGCCCTGGCCCCGAGCCGAGCGGAGGCGAGAGCTCGTGGAAGGGCGACGGGCGGGACGATGAGCGAGCACGAGCGATACTCCGAGGGCGACGCGCAGGGCGCACAGGCCACCCAGCACGATCCTCAGGACCGGAGCGGGGCGCGCGCGCTGTTCGTCGAACTGCGCAAGCTGAAGGAGGGCAGCCCCGAGTACGCGGAGCTGCGCAACCAGCTGGTCCGTATGCATCTGCCGCTCGTCGAGCACCTCGCGCGCCGGTTCCGCAACCGCGGTGAGCCGCTGGACGACCTCACCCAGGTCGCCACCATCGGCCTGATCAAGTCCGTCGACCGGTTCGACCCGGACCGCGGCGTCGAGTTCTCGACGTACGCGACCCCGACGGTCGTCGGCGAGATCAAGCGGCACTTCCGCGACAAGGGCTGGGCCGTCCGCGTCCCGCGGCGCCTCCAGGAGCTGCGCCTGGCGCTCACGACGGCCACGGCAGAGCTCTCCCAGCAGCACGGCCGCTCCCCCACGGTCCACGAGCTGGCCGAGAAGCTGGCCATCTCGGAGGAGGAGGTCCTGGAGGGCCTGGAGTCGGCGAACGCCTACTCGACTCTCTCCCTGGACGTCCCCGACACCGACGACGAGTCCCCGGCGGTCGCCGACACGCTCGGCGCGGAGGACGAGGCCCTGGAGGGTGTCGAGTACCGCGAGTCCCTCAAGCCGCTCCTCGAGGACCTGCCGCCGCGGGAGAAGCGCATCCTGCTGCTCCGCTTCTTCGGCAATATGACGCAGTCGCAGATCGCGCAGGAGGTCGGCATCTCCCAGATGCACGTCTCCCGGCTGCTGGCGCGGACGCTGGCCCAGCTGCGCGAGAAGCTGCTGGTGGAGGAGTAGCGGAGGCAGCCCTGCGGCTACCGGCCCTTGGGCTCCTCCGTACGACCGGGCCCCCGGATGCCGAGGGCCTCGGTCGTCGCGGGGTTGATCAGCAGGACCAGCGAGGCCACGGCGACCAGCGCAAGGGCGATGCCCGCCGGGATGGCGGCGCTGTCGGCCTGGAGCAGGCTGTAGGCCACCGGAAGGGCCATGATCTGGGTGATCACGGCCGGGCCGCGGCTCCAGCTGCGACGCAGCAGCAGCCCGCGCGCGGCGACCAGCGGCAGCAGTGCGAGCACGATCACGGTGACGCCCAGGGTGAGGGCCTGCTGCCGGTCGTCCGGGGCGCCGGTGAGTCCGAGGACGAGCGTCCAGGCGCCGCCGGCCAGCAGCGCGAAGCCCTCCAGGGCGGCCAGCGCCGCCGCGTACGTCAGACGGCGCGGGCGGGGGGCACCGGCTTCCGCGGTGTCCGGGGTGGGGTTCGGCTCGCTGCTCACCCCAGCAGGGTAGCCGTCGCCGAAACACCCCGAGTGTTCAGGCTCACGCCCTCTTCTCTTACCGGATCCCTACCTCGGTCTGGGCCCGGTACCCCCCGGTAGGTACGCTGCAATCCATGCGTGCACTTCTCGTGGTCAACCCGGCGGCAACCACCACAAGCGCACGCAGACGTGACGTGCTGATCCATGCGCTCGCGAGCGAGGTGAAGCTCGAGGTGGTCACCACCGAGTACCGCGGGCACGCGCACGACCTGGGCCGGCAGGCGGCGGAGAGCGACGACATCGACCTGGTCGTATCCCTGGGCGGCGACGGCACGGTCAACGAGCTCGTCAACGGACTGCTGCACGACGGACCCGATCCGGCGCGCCTGCCCGGTCTCGCCGTGGTCCCGGGCGGCTCCACCAATGTCTTCGCCCGTGCCCTGGGTCTGCCCAACGACCCCGTCGAGGCCACGGGCGCCCTGCTGGACGCCCTGCGCGAGAAGCGGGAGCGCGTCGTCGGCCTCGGTCTGACCTCGGGCACGCCCGGCACCGAGGACGAGGCCGTACCGTCCCGCTGGTTCACCTTCAACGCGGGGCTCGGCTTCGACGCGGGTGTGGTCGGGCGGGTCGAGCAGCAGCGCGAGCTCGGCAAGAAGTCGACGCACGCGCTGTACGTACGCCAGGTGGTACGCCAGTTCCTCGGCGAGCAGCACCGCCGGCGCGGGACGATCACGCTGGAACACCCCGGCGGGGACCCGATCACCGATCTGGTCGTCGCCATAGTCTCGAACACGTCCCCGTGGACGTATCTCGGCAATCGCCCCATGTACACGTCGCCTAAGGCCTCGTTCGACAAGGGCATCGACGTACTCGGTCTCAGCCGTCTGTCCACGGCCGCGGTTGCCCGATATGGTACCCAGTTGCTCACTTCGTCCCCCGAGCGCGGACCCCATGGCAAGTACGCCGTGTCCCTGCACGACCAGGACCGGTTCACCTTGCATTCGAAGGTGCCGCTGCCCCTTCAGATGGACGGCGACCACCTAGGACTGCGTACGAGCGTGACGTTCACAGGCGTACGCCGTGCACTGCGTGTGATTGTGTGAGTGGAAGGGCCCAAAGTCCTTTCACTCGAACGTTTAGACCAGGGTCCACCCCATGGAAGTACGGCTGTGACCTAGTCGACACCGAGGAATCAAAAAAAACTTTTCTGAAAGGGTTGTATCCGCCGCTGAGGTTTGCGAGTCTCTACGTGGCGATCGGGACGGCCCGCAACACCGGCCTCCGCTGATCACCAGAACCCCTCTTCGCATCACAGGACCACGCCAGTGAATCTGGCTGTCGGCCCTTCACTTGTTGAGGGATTCGTGAAAGCGTTCACATTCACAAGCAACCCGCATGTAATACCAAGGAGAGGTAGCAGCCATGGACTGGCGTCACAACGCCGTTTGCCGCGAGGAAGACCCCGAGCTCTTCTTCCCCATCGGCAACACCGGTCCTGCGCTGCTGCAGATCGAGGAAGCCAAGGCCGTCTGCCGTCGCTGCCCGGTTATCGAGCAGTGCCTGCAGTGGGCGCTCGAGTCCGGTCAGGACTCCGGCGTCTGGGGTGGCCTCAGCGAGGACGAGCGCCGCGCCATGAAGCGCCGCGCCGCCCGCAACCGGGCCCGTCAGGCCTCCGCCTGACCCGACCACCCCGCTTGACAGCCTGAGCTTGGCGGCGCGTACATCGCGTACGCATCTCCCGCCCCCGAGCCGCAGCGCGCAGTACCCCCGATGCGCTTAGCAAACGAGCAGCAACGAGCTTAAGCCCCGGACCACCAAGTGGCCCGGGGCTCAATGCTGTTCAGGGCTGTTCGGGGCTGTTCGGGGCTTTGCGGATGAAGGGTCGCCGGGAGCGGCTACTTCTGCGGTCGCACCGGCACGTCCAGGATCACGCGGGTCCCCCGTTCGGGCGCCGGGACCATGTCGAACGTACCTCCCAACTCTCCCTCGACCAGGGTTCGTACGATCTGCAGACCGAGGTTGCCCGAGCGGTGCGGGTCGAAGCCCTCGGGCAGGCCGACGCCATTGTCCTGGACGGTGACGAGAAGACGGGCCTCCTTGGTCGTGCCGCCGCGGACCGCCGAGACCTCGACGGTGCCGGTGTCGCCCTCGCGGAAGCCGTGTTCGAGGGCGTTCTGCAGGACCTCGGTCAGGACCATCGACAGCGGGGTGGCCACCTCGGCGTCGAGGATCCCGAAGCGCCCGCTGCGCCGGCCGGTCACCTTGCCCGGCGAGATCTCGGCGACCATCGCGAGCACTCGGTCGGCGATCTCGTCGAACTCCACACGTTCGTCCAGGTTCTGGGAGAGCGTCTCGTGCACGATCGCGATCGAGCCGACCCGCCGTACGGCCTCCTCCAGCGCCTCCCGGCCGCGCTCGGACTCGATACGGCGGGCCTGGAGGCGCAGCAGCGCGGCGACCGTCTGGAGGTTGTTCTTCACCCGGTGGTGGATCTCCCGGATGGTCGCGTCCTTGGTGATCAACTCGCGTTCGCGGCGGCGCAGTTCGGTGACATCCCGCAGCAGCACCAATGAGCCGACGCGGGTGCCCTTGGGCTTGAGCGGGATCGCCCGGAACTGAATCACTCCGTCGTCCGACTCGATCTCGAACTCGCGCGGCGCCCAGCCGCTGGCGACCTTGGCCAGCGCCTCGTCCACCGGTCCGCGCGTCGGGGCGAGTTCGGCGGTGGTCTGCCCCAGATGGTGGCCGACCAGGTCGGAGGCGAGGCCGAGACGGTGGTACGCGGAGAGCGCGTTCGGTGAGGCGTACTGGACGATGCCGTCCGCGTCGACCCGGATCAGGCCGTCGCCGACGCGCGGCGAGGCGTCCATGTCGACCTGCTGGTCGAGGAAGGGGAAGGAGCCGGCCGCGATCATCTGCGCGAGGTCCGAGGCGCTCTGGAGGTACGTCAGTTCGAGGCGGCTCGGGGTGCGCACGGTCAGCAGGTTGGTGTTGCGGGCGATGACGCCGAGGACGCGGCTCGCGCGCCGTACCGGGATCGACTCGACCCGGACCGGGACCTCCTCGCGCCACTCCGGGTCGCCCTCGCGCACGATCCGGCCCTCGTCGAGCGCCGCGTCCAGCATGGGGCGGCGGCCACGCGGGACGAGGTGGCCGACCATGTCGTCGTGGTAGGAGGTCGGGCCGGTGTTGGGGCGCATCTGGGCGACCGAGACATACCGGGTGCCGTCGCGGGTGGGGACCCACAGGACCAGGTCGGCGAAGGAGAGGTCGGAGAGCAGCTGCCACTCCGAGACCAGCAGATGGAGCCACTCGAGATCGGAGTCGTCGAGGGCCGTGTGCTGGCGTACGAGTTCGTTCATGGAGGGCACGTCTGTGAGCGTACCTGGCGGTTTGTACGGCTCAGAAATGAACGGTGCCGCCGGGACCGGGTCCGGAAACACCCGCGGGCCGCGGCGCCTGGGAGGGACCCTCAACCCTCCCGGCACCGCAGCCCGGAGCAACAACGGCCGTGGGGGTGTGCGGTCCCGGTCGGCCGAAGGGTGAGGAGCCGGGGCAGTCAGGGCAGAGAGCACCGGATCCTCGGTCCGCCCTCCTGTGCGGGGAAGGCGGAAGTGTGCGGCTGTGTCGTACGGTCCTGCCGTACTCAGGCCTCCCGTCCATTGTGGACTAGACCACGTTTGTGTGTCCATGCATTGGAGGTTGTTCACAGTCGGCGCTTCGCAGCCTAGCCCGGCCGGGTCACGTACGGGGCCAGATGGCCATGGTGATTTCCGCGACCGCTTCCAGTTCCGCCCGGCTCGCGCCGTCGCGCGCCTGCTGCGACATGCCCTGGAAGACGGCGCCGACGTGGCGGGCGAGAGCGGCGGCGTCGGTGCCGGGCGGCAGTGCGCCACAGGCGACGTCGCCGGCGATCCGGCTCTCGATGGCGGCGATGTCGGCGTTCCGCCGCCGGCGCAGGGAGTTCTCGATCTCGGGGGTCGCGCAGTTGGTGGCGGCGTGGATCACCAGGCAGCCGTGGGGGCGGCCAGGGTCGGTGAACTCCGTCGCGGCCTCGCGCAGCAGCCGTTCGACCGCGGCGCGTGCGGTCGGCTCCTCCTTCAGGGCGCGCTGCGGGAAGGCGCCGTACGTCCCGTCGTAGACGCGCACGGCCTCCTCGAACAGGGAGCGCTTGTCGCCGAAGGCCGCGTACAGGCTCGGCGCGCCGATGCCCATGATCCGGGTGAGGTCGGAGACCGAGGTCGCCTCGTAGCCGTGCTCCCAGAAGGCGCGGACCGCTTTCTCGAGCGCCGTCTCGCGGTCGAAGGAGCGTGGGCGGCCCCTCCTGGCGGGGGACTCGGCCGGCGTCTTCGTGTCCTGACCGTCTTGACTGCGCACCATGGGGCGCATTTTACGGTTTTTCTGTAGCGACCGCTAGGTAATGCGAAGAGGAGCGGCGCCGACGCGGGCTGGGTGTTAGATTGGTCTAAACCACACAGACCTTTCCCAGACCTTCCAGCCCTCTCCAGAACGGCAGGCCCAGCGTGGAAGTTGTCATCGTTCCGGACGCCGCGGCGGGCGGCGAGCTGATCGCCGAGACCATGGCCCAGCTCCTGCGGCGCAAGCCCGACGCCGTGCTCGGTGTGGCCACCGGCTCGACCCCGCTGCCCATCTACCAGGCGCTGACGGCGAAGGTGCGCTCCGGCGCCGTGGACACCGCGCGGGCGCGGATCGCGCAGCTCGACGAATATGTGGGACTGCCCGCCGAGCACCCCGAGTCTTATCGCTCGGTGCTGCGCCGCGAGTTGCTCGAGCCGCTCGGGATCGGGATGGACGCGTTCATGGGGCCCGACGGTACGGCCGAGGACGTGCAGGCGGCGTGCGTGGCGTACGACCGGGCCCTGGCCGAGGCCGGCGGCGTGGACCTGCAGTTGCTCGGGATCGGGACCGACGGGCACATCGGGTTCAACGAGCCGTGCTCGTCGCTCGCCTCGCGCACGCGGATCAAGACGCTGACCGAGCAGACTCGGGTCGACAACGCGCGGTTCTTCGACGGCGACATCGAGCAGGTACCGCATCACGTGATCACGCAGGGCATCGGCACGATCCTGGAGGCCCGGCACCTGGTGCTGCTCGCGACCGGCGAGGGCAAGGCGGACGCGGTCGCGGCGACGGTCGAGGGACCGGTCGCCGCGGTGTGCCCCGCCTCGGCGCTGCAACTCCACCCGCACGCCACGGTGGTCGTCGACGAGCCCGCCGCGTCCAAGCTGAAGCTGGCGGACTACTTCCGCCACACGTACGCCAACAAGCCGGAGTGGCAGGGGATTTAGCGACACGGAGACACGACGACACGACGAAGGCGCCGGTGCCCTGCGGGGCGACCGGCGCCTTTGTCTGTGGTCACTTGCCTGCGATGATCTCCGCCGCCGCTGTGGCGCAGACTCTCGCCGCGCCGTGGGTGGCGATGTGGAGGGCACCCCGGGGCGGGGACTGGGGGACGCCCATCTCGATCACGATCGTCTCGGGACGGGCGGCCAGGACCGTGTCCAGGGCCGTTGCCATCCATGCGTGCCGGTGTTCGTCGCGGACCACGGCGACCACGCGCCGCTCCCCCGCGGCGGCGAGCGCCTCCTTCCCCGCCGCGTCCCCGGTGAAGCTCTCCGTCTCCGTGCCAGGCAGCGACCGCGCGAGCTCCGCCGCGACGCCCCACGGGGTCTCGTCACCGACGGCGATGTTCGCGACCGGGGTGAAGGCGGCGACGTACGGCGCCTCGGTCAGCGGCTCGAACGCCTCGCCGCCCGTCACCGTCAACGCCCGCCGGGCGGCGACGAGTCCGACGCCGTCCGCCGAGGACGCGGAACCACCGGCACCCGAGGCCGCAGCCGACGCCGTCCACCGCGCCAGGCTCCGTACCCGTTCCGCCGCGTCCGCCAGGCGTTCCTCCGGGAGGTCGCCCGAGCGTACGGCCGCGACGAGGGCGTCGCGCAGGCGGCGTACCGTTTCGTCGTCCGAGAGGCCGCCGCCCACGCAGATGGCGTCGGCGCCGGCCGCGATGGCGAGGACGCTGCCGCGTTCGATGCCGTACGTCGCGGCGATGGCCTGCATCTCGATGCCGTCGGTGACGATCAGGCCGTCGTAGCCGAGTTCGCCCCGGAGCAGATCCGTGAGGATGCGGCGCGACAGGGTCGCCGGGTGGTGCGGGTCCAGCGCCGGGACCATGATGTGCGCGCTCATCATGGCCTTCGTACCGGCGGCGATGGCCGCGTGGAACGGGACCAGTTCACGGGACTGGAGCACCGCAACGTCCGCGTCGATGTGGGGCATCGCGTGGTGGGAGTCGACGGCCGTGTCGCCGTGGCCCGGGAAGTGCTTCGTGCAGGCGGCCACTCCGGCCGCCTGGAGCCCCGTGACATAGGCCGCCGTGTGCCGGGCGACCAGGTCGGTGTCGGCACCGAAGGAGCGCACACCGATGACCGGGTTGGCGGGGTTGGAGTTCACGTCGGCCGACGGGGCCCAGTTGAGGTTCACCCCGCAGGCCGCGAGGCGGCGGCCGAGTTCGAAGGCCACCTCCCGGGTCAGCTCCACGTCGTCCACCGCGCCGAGCGCGTGGTTGCCGGGGAAGGACGAGCCCGTCCGCACCTCGAGGCGCGTGACGTCGCCGCCCTCCTCGTCGATCGCGACCAGGACGTCGTCCCGTTCCGCGCGCAACTGGGCGGTCAGGGCCGCGACCTGTTCGGCCGAGGCGATGTTGCGGCCGAACAGGCCCACGGACGCCAGGCCCTCGCCGAGCCGGCGCAGCAGCCAGTCGGGCGCGATGGTGCCGGGGAAGCCGGGCTGCAGGACCGTGAGGGCGTCCCGGGTCAGGGTGTCGGTACCGCTGGCGAATGTCGTCATCGGATGGCGTTATCCCTTCACGGCGCCAGCGGTCAGGCCCGCGGCCATCTTGCGCTGGACGAGGAGGAACAGCACGACGATCGGCACGGCCATCATGGTGGCTCCGGCCATCATGGGGGCGTACTCGGTGCCGTGCTTGGTGGTGAAGTTGCCGAGCCACACGGTCGCGGTCTGGTGCTCCTGGCTGAGCAGCATCAGGGCGTAGAGGTACTCGTTCCAGGCCTGGATGAAGCCGTAGACCGAGGTGGCGACCATGCCGGGGGCAAGGAGCGGGAAGACGACGCGGATGAAGGCGCCGGTGCGGGAGCAGCCGTCGACCATCGCGGCCTCCTCCAGCTCGCGCGGGATGTTGACGATGAAGCCGCGCAGCGTCCACACCGTGAAGGGCAGGATGAAGGTCAGGTACGTGATGATCAGGCCGGTGAGTTTGTCGTACTGCTTCAGGTCGTTGAGCAGCAGGAACACCGGGATGATCATGGCGACCAGCGGGACCATCTGCACCGCGAGGATGCCGACGATCACGATCTTGCGGCCGCGGAAGGCGAACCGGGAGATGGCGAGCGCGGCCAGCATGCCGACGACGACGCCGATCGCCACCACGGACAGCGAGACGATCAGACTGCGGCCGACCGGGCCCCAGAAGTCCGCGATGTCCAGCGCGCGGCTGAAGTTGGACAGGGTCACACCCGTGGGCAGCAGGCTGGGGTCCGGGTCGATGGCGTCCTTGGCCGGCTTGAACGCCGTGTTGAGCATCCAGTAGACGGGGAAGCCGGCGGTGACGAAGACGAGGAGGCCGAGGAGGTTCCAGCCGACCTTGGACTTGCGGGGCCGCGAGGTGCTCCTCGAGCCGCTCCCCGTCGTGGCGACGGCGTCCATGATGGTCATTCGACCTCTCCGATCTTCAGCATCTGGCGCATGTAGACGGCGACCACGCCCAGCAGCAGGACGACCGTGATCAGGGCGATCGCCGAGCCCTGCGCATAGTCGTTGACCACGAAGGCGCGGTCGTAGGAGTAGGTGGTCAGGAGCTGGAACTCGGCCTCGGGGTGCCCGTTGCGCATCACGAAGACCTGCGGGAAGACGCCCATGTCCCAGATGACCGAGAGAGTCGTGAGCATCACGATGATCGGCTTGAGGATGGGCAGGGTGACGTACCGGAAGACTCCCCAGGAGCCCGCGCCGTCGAGGCGGGCCGCCTCCTCCAACTCGGCCGGGACCTGGGTGAGTCCGGCGCTGAGGGTGATGACGACGAAGGGGACGGCTCCCCAGACCACCAGCAGCATGATCACGGCCAGGCCCTGCGGGCCGCTCGCGAACCAGTTGTGGCCGATCAGGTCGACGCCCGGCAGCTTGCTGAGCAGCGCGTTGAGGATGCCGTAGTCGGCGTCGAAGAGCCACTTGAAGACCGTGGTGGCGACGATGACGGGCATGCCCCAGCTGGCCACGAGCGCGATGTTGACGAGCGTCTTCACCCAGCCGGAGACCCGCTGCAGCAGCAGGGCGATCAGCATGCCGATGACCATGGTGAAGATCACCGATCCGGCGGCGAAGATCACCGTGCGCAGGACGACCTGCCAGAACTCGACGTCCCCCAGCACCTTGGCGAAGTTGTCGAAGCCCACCGACTCGGCGGGCTGGAAGCCCCACAGCTGGGACTGGCCGAACTTCTGGAACGACAAGGTGACCAGGCGGACCAGCGGATAGCCCATGACCAGGGCGAGGATCGCCAGACAGGGGGCGAGCAGCAGCCAGGGGGTGCCGGCCGTGCCCGACGTCCGCTTTCCGCGTGGCCGTTCGGGGACGTCCGGTGGCGGCGCGTGCCGCGGCGGCGGCACCTTGGCAGGGGTGGTGGTGTCTGCGGCACTCATCGCGCGCTCCTCAGCGGTCCCTCTGGTCGTACGAAGCCGGAATCCCGTTCGGCCGCGCGGCGCCGGACACGGCGCGGCCGAACGGGAAGCGGGGCCCCTCCCCCGGAACCCCCCAGGGTCCACGGGGCCCCGCGCTCAGGTCACTTGGTGTTGATGACCTTGTCGATCGCGGCGTCCGCTTCCTTCGCGGCGTCCTCGACCGACTTCTTGCCGGTGCCGATGTTCTGCAGCATGGTCTGCAGGACCTGGGCCTTCTCGACCTGGCCCCAGCCGGGCGCCATCGGGACGAACCAGTTGGACTCGGCCGCGGTGGCCGGGACGACGGTCGCCGGGTCGTTCTTCAGAGTGGCGAGGTCGGTCTTGTTGTTGGGCAGGTTGCCCTTGGCCATCAGGCCCTTCTGGCCCTCGGGGCCGACGAACGCGTTGATCCACTCGGCGGCGACGGCCTGGGCCTTGGACTTCACCGGGACGGCGAGGTCCGAACCGCCCAGGAAGACCGGCATGTTCTTGCCGGACGGGCCGGGCAGCACGAAGTTCTCGAGGTTGTCCTTGAGCTTGCCGGTCTTGTCGTTCTTCGGGTCGGCGGAGGTCGCGCCCTCCCAGGCGGCACCGAAGATCAGGTCGGACTTGCCCTGGCCGTAGACGATGTAACGGTCGGACTCGTCCTTGGTCTTGTCGCCGTGCATGTACTTGTCGAGGATCGTCTTGAACTCGTTGAGGCCCTTGAGGGACTCGGGCGAGGAGAGGTTGGCCTTCCACTGGCCGCCCTCCTCCTTCGCGATGGAGCCGCCGGCGTCGTAGACGAAGGACATGGCCGCGTACCAGTCACGGGTGGGCTGGTACCAGGCGTTGAACTTGGCGCCCTGCTTCTTCTGGATCTTGTCCAGGTCGCCGGTCAGTTCGGCGTAGGTCTTCGGCGTCGCCTTGATGCCGGACGCGGCGGCGATGTCCTTGCGCCAGGTGCCGACGCGGCCACCGGCGTAGTAGGGCACGCCGTAGGTCTTGCCGTCGTACGTCACGGAGGCCTTGAGGCCGTCCAGCCAGGAGGCGGAGTTGCTGAACTGGGCCGGGTCGACGGGTGCGAAGGCGCCCTTGACCATGTAGCCGAGCATCTCCGTGTTGCCCATCTCGACGACGTCGGGCGCCTTGTCGGTGGCGAGGACGGCGTCGAGCTTGGTGTTCTTGTCCGGCCAGCCGTAGTACTCGTGCTTGATCTTGATGCCCGGGTGCTTCTTCTGCACCGCGGCGTCGGCGGCCTTCACCAGGTTGGGCCAGTTGTTCTGGGCGTCGACGGTGAGCCAGACGGTGAGCTCCTTGGCGTCCGCCCCCTGTGCCTTGTCGTCCTTCTTGTCACTGCCACACGCCGCGATGGAGACGACCATGCCCGCGATACCGATCGCGGCTATCAGCTTGCGCTTCACGCCACCCTCCTCAGGGATGCCACAATCCCCCCTGCCTCCCTGCGGTGACCGTCAGCGCGTCGTACCGCCCGTGGGGCCGGGACCTGGACCAATGGTGTAGACCAGTACGGGGGAGCTTGGCCCAGACCAATAGGCCTGTCAAGGGTGTTGAGCAGGCTCCGGGGGTCCGTGATGGGACCGAGATATGCAGAGACCTTTCATTCCCCAAGCGACAGATCGGACGGACCACTTGACGTGGACCACTGCCGCCACGAGGGCCCTATGGACTAGACCAACTGGGGGCGCGAGGGTATACAGAGGAGATCACGGAGCGTGCGGGTGACCTCCCACCCCACGAAGCCGTGCCACGATGTGAGCCGTGGCCGATGGGATGTCGGCCACTTTCGGCACCCGGAGCCGGGAAGGCGGAGCATGAGCACCGACGTCAGCAGTGCGGAGAACGAGGGTGGGGCGACCGTCCGTACCGCGCGCGTGCCCAAGTACTACCGCTTGAAGAAGCATCTGCTCGACATGACGGAGACTCAGGCGCCGGGCACGCCGGTGCCGCCCGAGCGCACCCTGGCCGCCGAGTTCGACACCTCACGCACCACCGTCCGCCAGGCCCTGCAGGAACTCGTCGTCGAGGGCCGCCTCGAGCGCATCCAGGGCAAGGGCACGTTCGTCGCCAAGCCGAAGGTCTCCCAGGCGCTGCAACTCACCTCCTACACCGAGGACATGCGCGCCCAGGGCCTGGAGCCGACCTCGCAGCTGCTGGACATCGGCTACATCACCGCGGACCACCGCCTCGCCGAACTTCTCGACATCACGGCCGGCGGCCGAGTGCTGCGCATCGAGCGGCTGCGCATGGCCAACGCGGAGCCGATGGCCATCGAGACGACCCACCTCTCGGCGAAGCGTTTCCCGGCCCTGCGCAGGTCGCTCGTCAAGTACACGTCCCTCTACACCGCCCTCGCCGAGGTGTACGACGTCCATCTCGCCGAGGCCGAGGAGACCATCGAGACCTCGCTGGCCACGCCACGCGAGGCGGGCCTGCTCGGCACGGACGTGGGCCTGCCGATGCTGATGCTCTCCCGGCATTCGCTGGACCGTCAGGGGAACCCGGTGGAGTGGGTGCGGTCGGTGTACCGGGGGGACCGCTACAAGTTCGTCGCTCGACTCAAGAGGCCGCAGGATTGAGCTACTTGAAGTAGTGCACCTGGTGTAAAGCGACCCCTTCCGCCGCTACCGAGGTTGCCGTTCGGGACCGAAATGCGGATGGGGTCTTCCGTTTCGTTGACACCGTCACCTACATTGCCTGCGCGTTACACCTGGTGATCAGCGAGGGGACGGAGCCTTGGCATGTCAGATGCGCCTGAAGTGAAACCGCCGGTCGTGACACCGGTCCGGGTAGTGATCGCCCTGTGTCTCGTCGTGCCCTTCGTGGCGATGCTCTGGGTGGGCTCCTATGCCAAGACCGACCCCACGTTCATCGGGATCCCGTTCTTCTACTGGTACCAGATGGCCTGGGTGCTGATCTCCACCGCGCTCACGATGACCGCGTACCAGCTGTGGCAGCGTGACCAGCGCGCCCGCAAGGCTCCGAAGGGCGGTGCGTCGGCATGAAGGACGGCGTGAACGGCGTCGCGCTCGGCGTCTTCATCTTCTTCTTCCTGGCCGTCACGGTCCTGGGCTTCCTGGCGGCGCGCTGGCGCAGACCGGACAACGAGCACAGCCTCGACGAATGGGGCCTGGGCGGCCGGTCGTTCGGCACCTGGATCACCTGGTTCCTGCTCGGCGGCGACCTCTACACGGCGTACACCTTCGTGGCCGTACCGGCCGCCATCTACGCGGCGGGCGCGGCGGGCTTCTTCGCGGTGCCGTACACGATCCTGGTCTACCCGCTGATCTTCACGTTCCTGCCCCGGCTGTGGTCGGTGTCGCACAAGCACGGATACGTGACGACGTCGGACTTCGTGCGCGGCCGTTTCGGCTCGAAAGGCCTGTCGCTGGCGGTCGCGGTCACCGGCATCCTGGCGACCATGCCGTACATCGCGCTCCAACTCGTCGGCATCCAGGCGGTGCTCGACGTGATGGGTGTCGGCGGCGGCGAGAGCACCAACTGGTTCGTGAAGGACCTGCCGCTGCTGATCGCGTTCGGCGTGCTGGCCGCGTACACCTACTCCTCGGGCCTCAGGGCCCCGGCGCTCATCGCGTTCGTGAAGGACACGCTGATCTACATCGTCATCGCGGTGGCGATCATCTACATCCCGATCAAGCTCGGCGGCTTCGACGACATCTTCGCCAAGGCCGGCGACGCGTTCGCCCAGGTCAACCCCGCGACCGGCAAGCCGCGCGGAGCGCTCACGCCGCCCGAGGCGGGCCAGTGGACGTATGCCACGCTCGCCCTGGGCTCCGCGCTCGCGCTGTTCATGTACCCGCACTCGATCACCGCGACGCTGTCCTCGCGCAGCCGTGAGGTGATCCGCCGCAACACCACGATCCTGCCGCTGTACTCCCTGATGCTCGGCCTGCTCGCGCTGCTGGGCTTCATGGCGATCGCGGCCGGCGTCAAGGTGCAGAACGGCCAGCTGGCGATCCCGCAGCTGTTCGAGAACATGTTCCCGGACTGGTTCGCGGGCGTGGCCTTCGCGGCGATCGGCATCGGCGCGCTGGTGCCGGCGGCCATCATGTCCATCGCGGCCGCGAACCTGTTCACCCGCAACATCTACAAGGACTTCATCAAGCCGAACGCCACGGCCCATGAGGAGACCAAGGTCTCCAAGCTGGTCTCCCTGCTGGTGAAGGTGGGCGCGCTGGTCTTCGTCCTGACCATGGACAAGACGGTCGCGATCAACTTCCAGCTGCTTGGCGGCATCTGGATCCTGCAGACCTTCCCGGCCCTGGTCGGCGGCCTGTTCACCCGCTGGTTCCACCGCTGGGCGCTGCTCGCGGGCTGGGCGGTCGGCATGGTGTACGGCACGCTCGCCGCGTACGGGGTGGCCTCGCCGACGCAGGCGCACTTCGGCGGCTCGGCGAAGGAGATCCCCGGCATCGGCGAGATCGGCTACATCGGTCTCACGGCGTTCGTCCTGAACGTCGTCGTCACGGTCGTCCTGACCTTCGCCCTCAAGGCCCTGAAGGCCCCCGAGGGCGTCGACGAGACGAAGCCGCAGGACTACACGGCGGACGCGGGCGACCCCGGAGTCCGGACGGAGCTGAGCGGCGCCGCTCACTGACACCGCTCACTGAGCGCACACCGACAACGGGCCGCCGGAAATCCGGCGGCCCGTTGTCGTACCCGTCCGGCACACTCGGCCCCATGGACATCGTGATCCGGAACGCCACTCCCGAAGAGTACGAAACCCTCGGCGACATCACCGCCCGCGCCTACCTCCAGGACGGCCTCCTCGACTTCGGCGAGAGCGACGCCTATCTCGGCAGGTTGAAGGACGTCGCGGGGCGCGCGGCCGCCGCCGAGGTGTTGGTGGCCGTGGCCGACCGGCGGGTCCTCGGCGGGGTGACCTTCGTGCCGTCCGGCGGGCCGATGGCCGACATCGCCCGGCTCGGAGAGGCCGAGATACGGATGCTCGCCGTCGACCACACCGCCCGCGGCCGGGGCACCGGCGAGGCCCTCGTCCGCGCCTGTGTCGAGCGGGCCCGGGCCACCGACGGCTGCGTACGGCTCGTCCTGTCGACGCAGCGCACGATGCGCACCGCCCACCGCATCTACGAGCGCCTGGGCTTCGTCCGCGTCCCCGAGCGGGACTGGAACCCGATTCCGGAGCTCGACGACATCATGCTGCTCACCTATGAGTTGACGCTCTGACACACTCCGAAGTCACCGCGACACAACATATGGGGGTGCCCTCAGCGCGCGGCACAAGATGTATGCTCATGCTCGCTGTCGCCGCAGGGGAATCCGGTGCGAATCCGGAACTGTCCCGCAACGGTGTACTTGCGTGCATCCGCACGCCTGTTTCAGTCCGAGGACCTGTCGACAGCGCGCCCGGCCGTCCGGTCCGGGTGCCCTGACGTCCGGGCCTCGTGGAGTGGGCCGGTGGACGCGACGCCCCGTGCGCTCGTGTGCTGCCCCCTGCCCTCCGCAAGGCCCCCTGCCGAGCGAGGGAGAGCCCTACGTGACCATCGCGCCAGCCGACCCGGCTTCAGCCATCGGTGTTTCCGCCACGGCCCTGGAGTCCGACGGTCCCGCAGCCGCGCTGCTGCGCATCCTGACCGAGCTGACCGCCGACCTCCCCGACGCCGAGCCCGGCCGGGTCGCCGCCGCCGCGCTGCGCGGCCGGTCGGCGCGGGCGGACGAGTCGGAGTTGCGCGAGTTGGCCACGGAGGCGGCCGCGGGCCTCATCTCCGACGACCCCGCCTACTCCCGGCTGGCCGCCCGTCTGCTCGCCGTCGATATCCGCGCCGAGGCCGCCTCGCAGGGCGTCACGTCCTTCACCGAGTCGGTCGCCGTGGGACACCGCGAGGGCCTGATCGCCGACCGCACCGCCGAGTTCGTACGGCTGCACGCCGAGCGGCTCGACGCGCTGGCCGACCCCGCCGCCGACGACCGCTTCGGCTACTTCGGCCTGCGCACCCTGCAGAGCCGCTATCTGCTGCGCCACCCCCACACCCGCAAGGTCGTCGAGACGCCCCAGCACTTCCTGCTGCGCGTCGCGGCCGGTCTCGCCGAGAGCGACACCGTCCAGGCCGCCGACGAAGTCGCCGCGCTCTACGGGCTGATGAGCCGCCTCGAGTACCTGCCCTCCTCCCCCACGCTCTTCAACTCCGGTACGCGCCATCCCCAGATGTCGTCCTGCTACCTCCTCGACTCCCCGCTGGACGAGCTGGACTCCCTCTACGACCGCTACCACCAGGTGGCCCGGCTCTCCAAGCACGCGGGCGGCATCGGGCTGTCGTACAGCCGCATCCGTTCGCGCGGTTCGCTGATCCGCGGCACCAACGGGCACTCCAACGGCATCGTGCCGTTCCTCAAGACCCTCGACGCGTCGGTGGCGGCGGTGAACCAGGGCGGCCGGCGCAAGGGGGCCGCGGCCGTGTACCTGGAGACCTGGCACTCCGACATCGAGGAGTTCCTGGAGCTGCGCGACAACACCGGTGAGGACGCCCGGCGTACGCACAACCTCAACCTCGCGCACTGGGTGCCGGACGAGTTCATGCGCCGGGTCGACGCCGACGAGCGGTGGTCACTGTTCTCGCCGTCCGACGTGCCCGAGCTGGTCGACCTGTGGGGCGAGGAGTTCGACGCCGCGTACCGCCGGGCGGAGGCGGCCGGGCTCGCGAAGAAGACGATCCCGGCCCGCGATCTGTACGGCCGCATGATGCGCACGCTCGCGCAGACCGGCAACGGCTGGATGACCTTCAAGGACGCCGCCAACCGCACCGCCAACCAGACGGCGGAGCCGGGCCAAGTGATCCACTCCTCCAACCTCTGCACGGAGATCCTGGAGGTCACGCACGACGGGGAGACCGCGGTCTGCAACCTGGGGTCGGTCAACCTCGGCGCGTTCGTGGCGGACGGGGACATCGACTGGGAGCGGCTGGACGACACCGTCCGCACCGCCGTCACCTTCCTCGACCGCGTCGTCGACATCAACTTCTACCCGACCGAGCAGGCGGGCCGCTCCAACGCCAAGTGGCGTCCCGTCGGCCTCGGCGCGATGGGCCTGCAGGACGTCTTCTTCAAGCTGCGCCTGCCCTTCGACTCGCCGGAGGCCAGGGACCTGTCCACGCGGATCGCCGAGCGCGTCATGCTCGCCGCGTACGAGGCCTCCGCCGACCTCGCCGAGCGGAGCGGACCGCTCCCGGCCTGGGAGAAGACCCGTACCGCGCGGGGTGTTCTGCACCCCGACCACTACGGCGTCGAGCCGGCCTGGCCGGAGCGCTGGGCCGCGCTGCGCGAGCGGATCGCGTCCGTCGGCATGCGCAACTCGCTGCTGCTCGCCATCGCCCCGACGGCCACCATCGCGTCGATCGCGGGCGTCTACGAGTGCATCGAGCCGCAGGTGTCCAACCTGTTCAAGCGCGAGACCCTGTCCGGGGAGTTCCTCCAGGTCAACTCGTATCTGGTCGACGACCTCAAGGAACTCGGCGTCTGGGACTCCCGCACGCGTGAGGCGCTGCGCGAGGCGGGCGGCTCGGTGCAGGACTTCGCCTGGATCCCCGAGGACGTACGGCGCCTGTACCGCACCGCCTGGGAGCTCCCGCAGCGCGGCCTGATCGACATGGCGGCGGCCCGGACCCCGTATCTGGATCAGTCCCAGTCGCTGAATCTCTTCATGGAGACGCCGACCATCGGCAAGCTCTCCTCGATGTACGCGTACGCCTGGAAGCAGGGCCTGAAGACGACGTACTACCTGCGCTCACGCCCGGCGACCCGCATCGCCCGCGCCGCACGCGCCCAAACTCCCATCCCCGTCCAGCAGATGACCGACCCCGACGCCGTCGCCTGCTCCCTTGAGAACCCCGAGTCCTGCGAGGCCTGCCAGTAATGCCCAGCAATAAGAATCTCCTGGACCCCGGCTTCGAGCTGACTCTGCGTCCCATGCGCTACCCCGACTTCTACGAGCGCTACCGGGACGCCATCAAGAACACCTGGACCGTGGAGGAGGTGGACCTCCACTCGGACGTCGCCGATCTCGCGAAGCTGACGCCGGGTGAGCAGCATCTGATCGGCCGGCTGGTGGCGTTCTTCGCGACGGGCGACTCGATCGTCGCGAACAACCTGGTGCTGACGCTCTACAAGCACATCAACTCCCCCGAGGCGAGGCTCTACTTGAGCCGTCAGCTCTTCGAGGAGGCCGTCCACGTCCAGTTCTATCTGACCCTGCTCGACACCTATCTGCCCGACCCGGACGACCGGGCCGCCGCCTTCGCCGCGGTGGAGAACATCCCGTCCATCCGCGAGAAGGCGGGGTTCTGCTTCAAGTGGATCAACGAGGTCGAGAAGCTGGACCGGCTGGAGACCAGGGCCGACCGCCGCCGCTTCCTGCTGAACCTCATCTGCTTCGCCGCGTGCATCGAGGGTCTGTTCTTCTACGGCGCCTTCGCGTACGTCTACTGGTTCCGCAGCCGGGGTCTGCTGCACGGTCTCGCCACCGGCACCAACTGGGTGTTCCGCGACGAGACCATGCACATGTCCTTCGCCTTCGACGTGGTCGACACCGTCCGCAAGGAGGAGCCGGACCTCTTCGACGACGAACTGCGGCAGCAGGTCACCGACATGCTGCGGGAGGCCGTCGAGGCCGAGCTGCAGTTCGCGCGCGACCTGTGCGGTGACGGCCTCCCGGGCATGAACACCGATTCGATGCGGCAGTACCTGGAGTGCGTCGCCGACCAGCGCCTCACGCGCCTCGGCTTCGCCCCGGTGTACGGCTCGGAGAACCCCTTCTCCTTCATGGAGTTGCAGGGGGTTCAGGAGCTGACGAACTTCTTCGAGCGGCGTCCGTCGGCGTACCAGGTGGCGGTGGAGGGCACCGTCGACCTGGACGAGGACTTCTGATCCGCTTCGCTGCTCCGGTCCTCCTGGGCCTCCCTGAGCTGCCGGTCGACGCGCCTGTCGCGCATGACGCCGAGCAGTGACGGGAGGACCAGGAGGACGAGGATCCCGAGGAAGGCGATCATTCCGATCAGGCCCTGGATCTGGTTCGTGTTCATGGACACCACTGTCGCGCCGGAGACTCCTTACCGTGAGTGGCAGGACTGCCGTACACCCTCGAATTACTGCCATGACTGAGGCACACTGGCGGCATGTTGCAAAACGTGGCCGCGGTACTCCTCGACGGTGTGCATCCCTTCGAACTGGGCGTCGTCTGCGAGGTGTTCGGCATCGACCGCAGCGACGAGGGTCTGCCGGTGTACGACTTCGCCGTGGTCTCGGCGGAGGGCCCGGCGCTGAGCACCCATGTCGGCGGGCTGAGCGTCTCGACGCCGTACGGGCTCGAACGGCTGGAGGAAGCGGACTTGATCGCGGTGCCGGCCGGCAGCGAGTACGTCACGCGCGACTATCCGCCCGAGCTGCTCGACGCCCTGGTACGGGCGGTGGAGCGCGGCACGAAGGTGCTCAGCGTCTGCTCCGGGGTCTTCGTGCTCGGCGCCGCCGGACTGCTCGACGGGCGGCGGTGCAGTGTGCACTGGCGGCAGGCCAGAGAGCTGGCCGTGCGCAATCCGCGAGCGATCATCGAGCCGGACGTGCTCTACGTCGACGAGGACCCGGTGATCACCTCGGCGGGCACCGCGGCCGGTATCGACGCCTGTCTGCACATCGTGCGCAAGGAGCAGGGCCCCGAGGTCGCCAACAAGATCGCCCGGCGGATGGTGGTGCCACCGCACCGGGACGGCGGTCAGGCCCAGTACATCGAGCGGCCACTGCCCAAGGACACCTGCGACACGGTCGGCGAGGTGCTGGCCTGGATGGAGCAGCACCTCGACCGCGAGGTCACCGTCGAACAGCTCGCCGCCCGCGCCCATATGGCGCCGCGCACCTTCGCCCGCCGCTTCCAGCAGGAGACCGGCACCACTCCCTACCGCTGGATCCTGCGCCAACGTGTGCTGCTGGCCCAGGAGTTGCTGGAGGGGAGCGACGAGACGATGGACGCGATCGCCGCCCGCACCGGCTTCGGTACAGCGGCTGCGCTGCGTCACCAGTTCGTCCGGGCGCTGGGGACGACCCCGAACGCCTACCGGCGCGCGTTCCGGGGCCCTCAGGCCGCCTGACCGCGCGTCGGCGTCATGACTCGCCCCTCACCAGGGCAAGGGTTTGACCAGCAGGTTGTCCGGACGGAGCGTGATGCCGACCCGGGGCGTGTCGTTCGACCCGGCGACCTGCTCGAAGCGGTACTTCGCCGACAGCGCCGCGATGACCAGGCTGAGCATCGCCATCGAGAAGTGGTCGCTGGGGCACTTGCGGTTGCCGACGCTGAACGGGCGCATGGCGTACTTGGGC
This sequence comes from Streptomyces sp. NPDC002619, assembly GCF_042889305.1. NCBI lineage: Bacteria > Bacillati > Actinomycetota > Actinomycetes > Kitasatosporales > Streptomycetaceae > Streptomyces > Streptomyces sp. NPDC002619. The sequence continues at coordinate 257,525 of NZ_JBIAQV010000008.1, forward strand.
ACGTCCTTCGACCGCTCCGGCAGCCAGCGGTCGGGGTCGAACTCGAGGTTCTCCGCGTAGGAGCGCGGGTCGCGCTGGATGGCGTACGGGCTGTAGATGATGTCCGCCCCGGCCGGAATGCGATAGCCGCCGAGCTCGGTGTCGGTCACCGCCCGACGCGTCAATACCCATATGGCCGGCCGCAAACGCATGGCCTCGACCAGAACGTTGTTCGTGTACGAGAGCTTACGGACGTCATCGAATGCGACGGGCCGGTCACCACCGGTCACGGATTCGACCTCGGCGCGCACCTTCGCCGCGTGTTCCGGGTGTTCGGCGAGCACGTGAAGCAGCCACATGATCGTGGACCCGATCGTTTCGCTGCCCGCGGTGAGTATGTCGACGACCTGGTCGTGGATCTCCTGTTCCCCGATGGGGTCGCCATTGTCGTCCTGCGCCTCCAGCAATGCCGTCAGCAAATCGTCCGGCTTTTGACCAGATGCACGGCGCTCGGCGACGATCTCGTCGACCAGCAGATGAAAATCGGCCAGGGCTCGGTTGAATTCGCGGTTGGCCGGAAGGGGCAGTTTGTACAGCGGTCCGAGCGGGACCACCATCCGCCGGTACATGCCCCGGAAGAGGGTGGCGAGCGCGACGCACAGCCGCTCGGCCGCCTCGTCCATGTAGTGACCGCGCAGCAGACAGCGGGCCGCGACGCGCACGGCGATCCGGAAGGACTCGGAGGTGCAGTCGACGGTCTCGCCGGGCTTCCACCGCTCGGTGAGCGCGTGCGCCTCCTCCTCCATGATCGGCCCGTAAGCGGGGATGGCGTCGAGCCTGAACGCGGGCTGGATGGTGCGCCGCTGACGCCGGTGCAGGGCGCCGTTGGCGGTGGCCACTCCCTCCTTCCCGAGCAGGGCTTCGAGGGACTCCCACAGCGGGCCCGCGACGTGGTAGTCGGGACTGAGCGCCAGCGCCCCGGTGAGGGCCGGCGTGGTGACGGCGTACACCGTCTTGGGGCCGAGCTTCAGCCGGACGACGTCGCCGTGGTCGCGCAGTTGCGCCATGAAGGACAGCGGGTCACGGACGAGCTTCCAGCCGTGGCCCAGGAGCGGGACGGTGCCCCCCGCGAGGGGCGGTTCACTCGGCTCGGGCGCCCGTGGCGCCACGGGCTTCACAGACTCGACGGTCATTTCTCACCTGCCGCTTCGTTGTTGACGTACGGGGGCGTGGACCGGTCGTCCCAGCTGTCGACCATGTACCGGCCGGATTCGTGGTGGAACCAGTAGACCGAGCTGAACCAGTTCCGCATATTGCAGATACAGGCCCGTACGACGACGCTGAGCTCTTTCCCCCGCGTCGTTCCGTCGGCGAGGTCGTCGGCGAAACGTAAGGCTTCCCGCTCCGCCTCGAGGAATTCCGTGATGCATTTCTCGACGCGTCGCCTGACTTCCACGACCGCCTCTTCCAGATTCAGCCCCTGATGGGTGATGAGACTGATTCCGAGATTGTGGACCTCGTCCCCCGCTATTTCTTTCGGAAGTGAACAGAGGTCGTTGTACCAGGCGGCGAATTCCTGACTCAGCAGCGCCGGACGTCGATATACCGGGTTCTTGCGCACGGCGTCCGGAATTTCCAGTCCCGCGCTCGGCTCCAGCAGGTCCGTCCAGATCCAGTGCGCGAAGGTCAGGCGCCTGAGGGCGAGGTACTCCTCGACCTCGGGGATGTATCCCTCGGCGCGGTTGCGGAACTCCCGGTCGTACGCGTCGATCACCGCGTGGAAGTGCCGGGCGAAGCGCGCGTTCCAGGTCTGCGGCAGGAACGAGTACAGCCGCACCATACTGTCCGCGAAACCCGCGACCAGGGGATCCGGGTGGTTCAGGTGATGCCGTGGTGACTCGAGAGCCGTGTGCAGCCGGAGCCTGAGCCGCCGCCAGTCGGCCGGGCGGCCGTGCACGATGTCGCGGTCGTGCCGGTCGTCCCAGACGAAGAACCACGCACTGTAGTCGGCTATGGCCTGCATCACGTCGTCGGGGGCGCCGATGTAGTACCCCGCCATCAGGTCCGTGTAGCACAGGCCATCGGCATATTCCTCGACCTTGCCAGCCGGCATCAGCCGCTTTTCGACCAGCCAGAGGCGCGTCTTCTCCTGAAGCTGCGGCCAATACGGATGTAACTGCCGGGGAAACTCTGCCTCGATCACCGGGAGAGCTAGCGACGGTGGGACGGCCACCGTCGTCGGCGTCGATGTGGTGCCGTGTGGGAAATCATGCACGAACAAACCCCTCTCAGCCGCCAGGAGCGCACGACCCTCCCGTTGTGCCGGGCGTGCGCCGTTGCGTATCCCCGCACTTCCCATTCAGCACTACAACTGACCGATCTGGGAACGGATTTGCTTCATTCACTACCCCAAGGTGCCGAGAATCTCCCCTTGTGTGACTGAATAAGGAGCACTAGCCTCGATCGTTCATGAGTCTCCGTGGGTTCACTGACGGGGACTCAGTATTTGTGTGGTTCGGTCGTTTCGGCGCCGGGACAGGTTGAGGGC
>NZ_JBIAQV010000009.1:0-259628 GCF_042889305.1 Streptomyces sp. NPDC002619
CCAGGGCGTTGCTCGCGGCCACAAGCACGGCGCAGACCAGGGACACGGCGATCAGCACGACAACCTCCTCTCGGCGGATGGCGGATGGCGGATGGCGGATGGAGTTCGGAGGACGGGAAGCGCCCGAGGGCGTACCACGGTTCCGCGGTACGCCCTGTCTCAGCTTTGCGGCAGGCCGAACCGATACTGGCCACCCTGGTTTTCGAAGACGTAGGGACGCGTCAACCTGTCCCATGCGCCGATCAGGTCGGCGTCGAAGGCGGCATTCCCCAGCGTGTGAAGGATGTCCCGCACCGCAGGGGAGCGGCTCGGGTTCTCCCCGGCCAGCAAGGTGGTGTTGATCTGTGCCTGGGCGTAGGACAGCAGCCGAAGCTCACGCTCTCGGGCCCGGCGGCGCTCACGGCGCAGGAACCATCGCCAGCCCAGAGCGATCCAGCCGTGCCTGTCCAACCGACCCGGTCTTGTCCCGGTATGGCGTCTCCGGAGGACGTTCGCGCCGATGGCGAGGGCGGTGATCAGCCCCAAGGGCACGATCGTGTACGCGATTGCGTTCGTCGCACCCAGGATGCCGACGGTGCGCACGGCGGTGGTGTCCATGTCTTCTCCGTTCATGGCGTCAGCCTGCGAGGATGTCGCGGACATCGGGATCACCTTGGTTCCGTACAACTCGACGGCGCGCAGGCGGGCGCTGAGCCGGGCCGCCTGACATCGGCGTACGGGTCGGGATGAGCGCTGAGAAGAGCAGACCCACGATTGCCGCCGCAGCCCCGACGATGAACGTGGTCCGAAATCCCTCCGCCGCGGGCAGCGTCGCCGAGCCGAGACTGATCGTGGCGTGTGCCAGGACCACGGTCAGGACCGCCGTGGAGGTGGCACTTCCAACCGAGCGCATCAGGGCGTTCACTCCGTTGGCCGAGGCCGTGTCGGTCACGGGAACCGCATCGGTGATCAGGTTTGACGTGGCCGCAACCGAGATGCCGGCGCCGGCCCCTATGAGGCTCGAGGCGACGACGATGTCGATGACGCTGTCCGTCCACAACATGACGAAGACATAGCCGGCGGCAATGAGGATTGCCCCCAGCATCATGGCCAGCCGAGCTCCGTACCGGGCGATCAGTCGGGCCGCGACCGGAGTCAGAAGCAGCGCCACCACCCCGTTCGTGGCGACGACCAGCCCCGAACGCACCAGGCTCTGACCGAATCCGTAGCCGGTGGCGGTCGGCGCCTGCAGGATCTGGGGAAATGCGAAGAGCATGGCGAAGATCGCGAACCCCATGGCGACCGTGGCGAGGTTCGCCATGAGCACTGGGCGACGGGCAGAGACTCGCAGGTCGACAAGAGGGGAGCCGACACGCAACTGGTAGCGGGCCCAGGCGAGCAGCACAACGATTGCCGCCGCGCCAAAGCCGAGTGTGCGGGTGCTGCCCCAGCCCCACTGCCCGCCGTTGACGATCGGCAGGAGCAGGACGATCAGTCCCACGGTGAGCCCGATGGTACCGACGACGTCGAAGCGTCCCTCGGCGTGTTGCGGCGACTCCGGCACCACCAACGCGGTCAGGAGAGCGCAGAGCAGGCCCAGTCCGGCCGATCCCCAGAACAACACGTGCCAGTTGAAGTGCTCGGCGGTCAGGCCGGCCAGTGGCATCCCCATTGCACCACCGAGGCCGAGCGTCGCGCTCAGGAGCGTAATCGCCCCTCCGATCCGGCTGGGCGGAAGCTGGTCCCGGAGGAGGCCGAAGGCGAGCGGGATCACCCCCATCCCCAGGCCCTGCAGACCGCGGCCGATCACCATCGGCCACAGCGAGCTGGTCAGGGCGGAGATGACCGTGCCGGTGATCACCGCGGCGAGTGTCAGCAGCAAGACGCGCCGCTTGCCGAAGAGGTCACCAAGGCGCCCGCTCACCGGCGTGACGATCGCGCCGGTCAGGGGTGTGATGGTGACGACCCACGACGCGTCCGTGGGTGAGGCGTTCAGGAGTACCGGAAAGTTCGGGATGAGCGGGATGGCCAGCGTCTGCAGCAGCGTTGGCAGCAGGCTGGTGAGGGAGAGGACGGCAACCATGGCCGAAGGAGAACCGGACCGCTTCATTCAAATCTCCACGCTAAGCAATTTCCTTGAATGCAAAAAGAAGTGACGATCGGATTTGTGGGGCACTTTCAACCGAACGCAATGAATACTCGCGGCGGACGCCGGCCGGGGGTTGCCAGAGGACGACCTTGCCCTGGTCGCGGCGGACCTCGATGTCGGCGTGGGGCTTGGCGGCCCGGTCGAGCGGGTAGGCGCGCCATACGGGCACGCCGAACTTGCCGGCGGCGATCAGGTCGGCCAGCTGCGGCAGGGCCTCTGGCAAGCGGTCCTTCCCGCTGAAATGGACATCAGGAACTCACAGATTGAGAAGGGAACCGCACACGCCCTGAATCACTCAGCACGTGTGATGGCATGCTTCGAGGCACCGGCCGGGGCCTGGACGGGCCACGTCGGCGGGGTCGCCGGTCAGTCGAGGGCGGGGTAGTCGGTGTAGCCGCGGTGGTCGCCGCCGTAGAAGGTGGCCGGGTCCGGGGTGTTGAACGGACCGCCGGCGGCGAGGCGGCGCGGCAAGTCGGGGTTGGCCAGGAACAGCGCCCCGTAGGCCACCATGTCCGCGCTGCCGTCCTCGATCAGCTTCAGCGCGCCGGCGCCGGTGGCGTCGGGGTACGTGAACGGGTTGAGGACGAACGGGCCGGGCCAGGCCTTGCGCAGCCACGCGGTCAGGGTGCGGTCCGGCCCTGCTATCAGGTGCAGATAGGCCAGCTTCAGGCCGGCGAACCGGTCCAGCAGGGTGGGGTAGACCTCGCCCAGGTTGTCCTCGGAAATGTCGTTGTACAGGTTTCCGGGCGAGATCCGCAGGCCGACCCGGTGGCTGCCGATCGCCTCCGCCACGGCCGTGACGACCTCGACGGCGAAGCGGATCCGGCCCTCGGTGTCGCCGCCCCAGGCGTCGGTGCGCCGGTTGGCGTTGGGCGCGAGGAACTGGTGGATCAGGTAGCCGTTGCCGCCGTGGATCTCCACGCCGTCGAACCCGGCCTCGATCGCGTTGCGTGCCGCGGCGGCGAAGTCGTCGATCGTCTGCCGGATCTCCGCCTCGCTCAGCTCCCTCGGCGTCACGAAGTCCTTCGGCCCCTCGTGGGTGTAGACCCGGCCCTTGGCGGCCACCGCCGACGGCCCCACCGGTACCAGGCCGTCGGGCAGCAGGCTCGGGTGGCCGATCCGCCCGGTGTGCATCAGCTGGGCGAAGATCACACCGCCCTCGCGGTGCACGGCGTCGGTCACCGTCCGCCATGCCTGCACCTGCCCGGGCGTGTGCAGGCCGGGGGTGTCGGGGTAGCCCTGGCCGGCCGGCGAGGGCTGGATGCCCTCCGTGACGATCAGCCCGGCGCTGGCGCGCTGCGCGTAGTACGTCGCCATCAGCTCCGTCGGCTCGGCGCCGGGCCCGAAGGCACGGCTGCGGGTCATCGGTGCCATCACCACGCGGTTTGCCGGGTGCTTGCCGCCCAGGGCGATCGGGTCGAAAGCAGTGGTCATGGTCTCTTCCTCGGGATAAGTGATGCTCAGCGGCCCGAGCACTCCGTTGCCGCACCAGCGAATGCCTGTCCGAACAAGTAAATCATTGTCCGAACAGGTAAATCTAGTGCGCCATTACCGGGTCAGGCGTGAAGCGCATCACGCACTCCCACCTGGTCATGTTCCTGCCCAAGCCTGGATGGCCCTGGGGGCCGCCGACCAGGAGGTAGGATTAAGTTGTTCAGGCAGCAAAGTGAGGAAGAGACGGCGCAGTCCACACCGGAGGCCGGGAAGGGTCCCGTGGGGACGGGGGCAGGAGGCCACCGTCCCGGTGCCGGCCGAGGCCAGCGGCGGGCCGGTCAGCCACGCGATCTTCCGCCTGGCCCGCCTGCACCGCATGTTCGCGGGACAACTGCTGCGCCGCATCGGCCTTCATCCGGGCCAGGAACTGGTCATGATGCACCTGTGGGAACTCGGCCCTCAGCGGCAGACCGACCTGGTGCGACTGTTGAACTCCGACGCCGCCACCATGACCCGCACTGTCCAGCGCCTGGAGCAGGCCGGCTTCGTCCGCCGCCGCCCCTCGCCCACCGACAAGCGCGCGGCACTCATCGAACCCACGGCGGCCAGCCATGCCTTGCGCCGTGAGGTCGAGCAGATCTGGAGCGAGCTCGAGGACCTCGTGACCGCGGGTCTGTCCCCCGACGAGCGGACCGCAGCCCTGCTCACCCTGGAACGCCTGGAGCAGAACCTCGCACAGGCCACCGCCGATCCCGCAGGCGCAGAAACGGAGTGTTAGGACTCAGATCAAAATGAGGTCTTCAGGCGTCGCCAGCAGATGATTGCGCATCCGAGGGTGAGGAAGGCTTGGTGGATGTCGGCGCGGATTTCCCAGCGGATGCGCAGGCGTCGGAACCAGTGCAGGAGAGCGAAGGCTGCTTCGACCACCCAGCGGTCCTTGCCCAGGCCGCTGCCGTGCTCGGTGCCGCGGCGGGCGATCACGGGGCGGATGCCCAGGTCACGGACCTGGCGTAGATGTCGTGGTCGTAGCCGCGATCGGCGTACACAGCGCCGGGGCGCCGGCGCGGACGTCCGCGCTTCCCGCGGATCGGCGGGACAGCGTGGATCAAGGGCAGGAGTTGGGTGACGTCGTTGCGGTTGCCGCCGGTGAGGGTGGCGGCCAGGGGGATGCCGTGGGTGTCGACGATGATGTGGTGCTTGCTGCCGGCCTTCCCGCGGTCCACCGGGGAGCGGCCGGTGGCCGCTCCCCCTTTCATGGCCCGCAGGTGCGAGCCGTCGACCGCTGCTCGGGACAGATCGAGCTGGTCAGCGGCGCGTAACTCGGCGAGGAGCAGTTCGTGCAGCTTCTGCCACACGCCCGCGTCGTTCCAATCCCGCAGTCGGCGCCAGCAGGTGCTGCCCGAGCCGTAGCCCAACTCCTGGGGCAGGAACTCCCACCGGATCCCGGTGTACAGCACGAACAGGATCCCGCACAGGACCTTGCGGTCATCCAGCCGTTTGCGCCCGGGGTACCGGTAGCGGCGCTCGACCTTCGGCAGGAGCGGTTCGATCCGCTCCCACAACCCGTCCTCGACCTCCCACGGCTTGCGCTTCGTATTGCCTGTTGCCGTCGCATGCTCCTTTGTCTTGAACCTGCCAAAGACAACGGCAACTGACCAACCGTCATTCCCCTCATTTTGATCGCAGTCCTAAGGGGCGGCCGTGCGTGCCGCCGCCAGCAGTGACTCCCAGTCCGCCAGCTTGACCACGCGCCGCTCGAGCCGGGCCCCGAGCTCGGCCTCCGCCCGCTCGATGGCCTGCCAGCCCGCCCACTCGACTGGCTCGATCCCCTCGGCCCGCAGCGCCGCGACCGGATCCTCCGGCACATCCGCGCGTACGAGAGCGGGCGCGTCCTCGAGCAGGGACGTCACCGTCTCCTTCGCGCACGGACGGTTGGTGCCGATGACGCCGGTCGGGCCGCGCTTGATCCAGCCGGACACGTACTCGCCAGGCGACGCGACACCGTCGCGCAGGACCCGGCCGGCCATGTTCGGCACGGTGCCGCTCGCCGCGTCGAACGGCAGCCCCGCCGGGGGCACTCCGCGATAGCCCACCGAACGCAGCACCAACTGGGCCGCCACGTCCTCGAATTCACCGGTCCCCGTCACCCCGCCACGCCCGTCCGGCACCGTCCGCTCGAAACGCACCGCGCCCACCCGGCCACCGTCGGCGAGCAGTTCGACGGGGCGCAGGAAGAAGCGCAGCCGGATCAGGCGCGCCGCTTCCCCGGTCGGCGCTCCCGCCCAGCCGCGCAGCACGTCCACGTTCCGGCGCTGCGCCGCGGGCAGCCCGGACGGGTCGGTGTACGCCGGATCCAGCGCCAACTCGGCCGGATCCACCACCACTTCGGTGTCGGGCAGGCCGCCCAGCTCGCGCAGTTCCTTGGTGGTGAAGCGGGCCTGCGAGGGGCCCCGCCGGCCCACCATGTGGACCTCGGTCACGCCGCTGTGCGCCAGAGCGGTCAGTGCGTCCTGAGGCATGTCGGTGGGCCTCAGCTCCTCGGCGCCGCGCATGAGCATCCGCGTCACGTCCACCGCCACGTTGCCCACGCCGATGACGACCGCCGAGCGGGCGCCTCGTACGAAGCCGTCTTCGCCGGCGTCGGGATGCGCGCTGTACCAGGACACGAACTCGGTCGCCGACCAGCTGCCCGGCAGGTCCTCGCCGGGGATTCCGAGGTGCCGGTCGGTGGCGGCCCCCACGCAGTACACCACCGCGTGGTACAGCTCCCGCAGCCTGTCGACGGCCAGTCCGCCGGGGCCGCCGACCTGGACCCCGCCGAGGAACCGCACCCGGTCGTGTTCCAGGACCGAGCGCAGATTCCCCTGGAGGGACTTGATCTTCTCGTGGTCCGGGGCCACACCGTAGCGCACCAGGCCGTACGGGCACGGCAGCCTGTCCAGGACGTCCACGAGCACCTCGGAGTCCTGCTGGACCAGATTCTGGGCGGTGTAGCATCCGCTCGGCCCGGAGCCGACGACGGCGACACGCAGCACGGCGGAACTCCTCACCCCGGCGTCACTGGGAAGGTCGCTGGTGGCTCCAGCATCGCACCGCAAGGGCTGAGCTGACAGGGTGCAGCGCCGTTATGGGGGCGCGTGTCCGCCCGGATGCCGCGTCATCGGGCGGTTACGTTCCGTGTGTGCTCGAGGCATCCTTTCTCAATCTCTCCGACCGCCGCGCGGAGGACGGCACGGTGGCCGTCCGGCGTGCGTGGAAGGTGCACGAGCAGGGGAACGCCACGTCCTGGTACCAGGTCTGCCTTGTGTTCACCGACGGCGCCCGGGTCGACGCGCTCGCCGTGGAGTTCGGCGGACGCGTCTCCATCGAGGACGTCAGGGCCCAACCCGCCTTCTCCCTGGCCGACTTGACCGCCCTGGCCGGCTGGATCGAGGGGCCGCTGTCGGAGGCGTGCGGGGCGAGCACCGGCGCGGCCGAGGACATCGACGCGGCCCAGGAAGCCCAAGGAGCAGAAGAGCCGGAGAAGTTCGAGGAATCCGAGGAATCTCAGGAATCCGAGGAGTTCGAGGGGGTCGAGGCGTGCGACGACGAGGCCGAGTACCGCGTACTGCGCCGCGCCCGCCGGGGATGGCCACGCGGCATGGAGGGGCGGCGGCTCGCCGCCCAGGAGTACCGGGCCGCACAGGGAGAGGGTCGCGACCCCGTCCTCGCGGTGATGCGGGCGACCGGCCGCAGCCGCCGCCGCTGCCTGAGACTCATCGCCAGGGCACGCGACGCGGGCTTTCTGACACCCCGCCATGCACGCCGCTGAGCCCGTCGATCCGGTACGCTCGCCGGCCCCGCTACCGCGGTCGCTCGTCCGTGGCGAAGAACCGTGACAGATCCTTCTCGTGCTGCTCGCCGCCCGACTCCGTCTCGGGCGGAATCCCCATCTCCCAGTCCAGCCGGTACCGCTCGAACAGTTCCGCCCGTAGCGCCGGGACCGGCATCGGGACTCCCGGCACCAGCGCCGCGTACACCGCCCCCATGAGCAGAGAGCGCAGCATCGGGTAGTCGACCGTCACATTGTGCGAGCCGTACCGGGCGACCGTGTCGCTCAGCAGCTCGGACAGGCGCCGCTGCTCCGGGCACTGCACGAAGCCCTCGGCCTGGAGGAGTCCCGCCATGTGCTGCCGCATCAGCACGGGACGGTCGCGCGCCAGGCCCAGGATCGCGTCGATGGCGCGGGCCAGCCGTTCCCGGCCGTCCTCGGTGTGCGGCTCGCGCTCCAGCGCCTCCTCCAGCGTGCGGTGCATCAGCCGGTGCACGGCGGACTGCACGAGCTGGCGTTTCCCCGGGAAGTAGTACGACACCAGTCCGCGCGCCGACCCCGCCCGGTCCGCGATCGCGCCCAGGGTCGTGGCCTCGAATCCGTGCTCGCCGACCAGCTCGACCGCGGCCTGCAGGAGCCGCTCGCGGGAACGCCGCCGCAACTCTTCATTGACCTCGGGGCTACGCGGGGACATCCTGTAACTCCTGCGTTGACTGGCTACCAGCCAACTATACTCAGCGCGGCAGGCCCGGCGTGCGCCCGGGCCTCTTCAGGGCTGCCGTCCGTCTGGGGCGACACGGGGGATCGTCTCAGACGGGCGGCACACATGGCGTGGTCCTCTCCGCTGCGCAAGAGCTCGTCCGTGCCCATTAGAGTTGGCACCGGTGTCGAGCCGAGGAGGCATGCGGAGCATGGAACAGGACCAGCGGATCCTGGCCAGGATCACGAAGATGGTCGACGACGAGCGCAAGCTCCGGGACGCACTCGCGTCCGGCGAGATCGACGGGACGACGGAGCACCAGCAGCTCGGCGAGCTGGAGCGTGAGCTCGACCAGTGCTGGGACCTTCTGCGTCAGCGTCGCGCCAAGACCGAGTTCGGGGAGAACCCGGACGACGCGCGGGTACGGTCGTCGTCCGAGGTCGAGGGCTACCAGAGCTGACCCTGAGCCCGGTCAGCCCACCAGGTCCAGCACGGGCAGCAGCGCGTCCGGCCGCTCGCTCACCGGCAGATGGTCCACGAAGTGGACCTGGCAGCCCAGAGCGGCCGCACCGCCGTCGGCCGGCCGGCTGTCGCCCACCATCAGCACGTCCCGGGGATCGGCGCCGAGCGCCTCGCAGGCGGCGGAGAACAGTCGCGCGTCCGGCTTCTGGATCCCGTGCTCGTACGACAGGACGTACGTGTCCACACAGCCGTCGAGGCCGTGCTCCCGGAAGACCGGGCGCAGGTCCCAGCCGATGTTGCTGACCACGCCGACGCCGATGCCCCGCTCGCGCAGCGTCCGCAGGACCTTGGCGGTGTCGGGGTACGGGGACCAGGCCTCGGGGGTCATGTGCCGGTCGTACAGCGCGTCGTACAGGCCCGGGTCGGGCAGCGGCACACGGCGGGTCAGGCCGGTGTAGGCGGCCCGGTGCAGCTCGGCGCTCTCGTCGCGGACCACCCACACGTCGGCGAGTTCCGAGGGCAGCTCGGCCGGGATCGCGCCGCCCGGGAGCGCCCCGGCCTCCTCCAGGGCCCGTGCCGCCTCGGCCAGTTCCGGCTCGGGGAGCGTGAGAGCCGCGTCGGCCAGGACGGCCCGCAGCCAGGACTCGGTGGACTCGACACGGAAGAGGGTCCCGGAGAAGTCGAAGAGCACGGCAGTCATGATCCCGACTGTAGCCAACGCACGGACCGACCACGTCGCAATCAGCCGTGACGGCCGTCGGTCACCGGTCGCAGGGCCCGCCCCTTCGACCCCCGCTCGTACACCACCACGGCCGACGCCACCACGAGCGCGCCGAGCAGCCAGCCGCCCACCACGTCCGAGGGCCAGTGCACCCCGAGCCACACCCGGGTGAGACCGACTCCCGCCACGGAGACCACGGACAGGACGACGGCCGTACGCCACAGGACGCGGCCGGCGCCGAAGTGGTGCAGCAGCCACAGCAGGAGGCCGCACACCACGGTGGCGGTCATGGCATGCCCCGAGGGGAAGGCCGCGTAATGCGCGGAGTCGACGGGATCCGGCCAGACCGGGCGGGGGCGGCCGACGGCGGCCTTCAGCGACTGCTGCGCCACCGTGCCGAGCGCACAGAACGCCGCGAGCCACACCGCCGTCCACCAGGCAGCGCGTCGCCACACCAGCCACACAGCGGCCACCGCGCACACCAGGCGCATCGTGAGGGGGTCCCAGACCCAGTCGGTCAGGATACTGACGGCACGGGTGAGTCCGGGCTCGTCGACCGCCCAGCGATGAGTGGAGCGGGCGATGTCCCCGTCCAGCGACATCAGGGGGCGCCACTCGGCCATGACCAGCGCGGTGAGCAGCGCCGCGCACACGGCGAGCACGCCGACGACGGGCACGGCGGTCCGCCGCGCCGCGTCACGGGGCGGTGAGGTGCCGGGCGGCCGGGGCATGCCGCGATCTTCTCCGACGGCGGGGCACACGGCCGGCACCCGGGGCGGCCTAGCCGAGTGCCCGCAGCGCCGGAACCAACGCCACCAGCACCGGAATCACCGGGACCAGGGCGGCCGCCGCCGTGAGGCGGAGACGGCGCAGTGCCGTGAGGCGGTCCGGGGGAGTGAGCAGTCGGTGGACGCGTTGCGGGACGTTGGCCTGCGGGGTGGGACAGGGGCCGAACACGCCCCGGTCCTCGTTGAGTTCGACCAGCGCAAGCGCGGTCGTCAGCCGGCCGAATCGGCGGGACGCCATGTCGTCCGCCGACAGCTCGACCAGCCGGTGCATCTCGTCCCGGAACGCGGCGAACACCGGCACCTGCGGGAACCCGCCCGCCAGCGCCGCCGAGCAGTGCAGCAACCAGTCGTGCCGGGCCCGCGCGTGCCCCTGCTCATGGGCGAGTACGGCGTCCAGCTGCCGTCCCTTGAGCCGGCGCAACGCGGCCGTGTTGATGACGAGTTGGGGCGCCGCGCCGGGCAGCCACCAGGCGTCAGGCCGTTCGCCCTCCAGCACGACGAGCCGGCCGCCCACCGGCTCCTCGCCGGGCAACAGCGGTGCACGCACGAGGAGTTCGGACCGCCGCGCACGCCGTCGCGCCCTGGCCCGTGCGACCTCCCGGACGAGCATCGCCGCGCTCCACAGCCCGGCGCACGCCAGGGTCACCGCCGTCGTCGCCGCCCAGGGCCCGGCTGCACCGAGGCCGTAGGCGTCCACGACACCACGCGGAGCCGAGGCGAAGACGTGCCCGCGCACCGCCTGCCAGGCGGCCGCCGCGCTCAGGGTCATCGACAGCGCGCAGCACACCAGCACAGCCGCCACCACGCACTGCCACACCCACAGCGCGACCACCGGTTCCCGGTCCACCCAGTCGGCCCGCGCGAACAGCCGGGGAGCGACGACGGCGGTCAGGGCGCCGAGCAGCAGCAGTGCCGCGGAGACCATCATGCGCAGCACCCTATGAGCGTCCGACGGCCCGCGGATACGGCCGAACGGTCCAAAGTGACGCAGTCAACGCTTCCGTACACCGCACGAGAACCCTCCCGTACACGTCCGTCAGAGCGTCAGCAGCATGGTCACCATGCCGATCCCCATGGACAGCCGGCAGGCCCGCGCCAGCTCGGGACGGTCGCCCCAGCCCACGCCCGCGCCGCCGCCCGCCGTGGCCACGGGGACGAGCCGGGCGCCCGAGTGGAGCACATAGCTGATGAAGTAGAGCAGCAGCGCCCCGGTCAGCAGCGGAACTCCGGCACCGCCGTGCACGTGGTGCGGGGAGCCGGGGGAGCCGGCCATCACGACCGCCATGTAGACCATCGCCGCGGTACCGACCAGGTGGTGCACATGGTGCGGGCTGCTGCGCGCGGCCCACAGGGCGCGCAGCGCGGCCGCGCCGAAGACGGCCGCGTACAGCGGCCACGTCCACGACGGCGGGGTGAACACCGTGGCGGGCACGGCCATCGCGGCCATGCCGAAGCCCATCAGCGCCTCGCCGCCCGCGGCGCGCCGCTGTTCCTCGACGCTGCTGCGCATGCGCAGCAGGCAGTAGGCGCCGGTCGCCGCGCACAGCGCGACCAGGAGCCAGCCGGGCGAAGCCGGTCCGTGCACGTGTGTCTCCCCGTCCCCGCTTCCTGTTCGGTCGATGAGAGTGATGCCCTGGACACGCGGCGCGCACGCGAGCGCAAGGGTGTACGCGGGGAGCGTGTCACGCAGCACAGCAGGTCACGAGTCCGTGAGCTGGCGATCGCGAAGATGCTTTACTAGTAAAACATATGCTAAATTGATGGGTATGAGCAGTGCGACCCCCCACCGCCTTCCCCTCGCCGGGGTGCTCCGCCTCGGCCGGCCATCCGGCATCTGGTTCAAGCCCGCGCTGAGCGTGGTCGCCGCGGCCGGCCCGCCCAACCTGACCCTGCTGGCGCTCGGCCGCCTCGACCTGGCCATGTACACGATGGCCGGTTCCCTGTGCGCCCTGTACGGCCACAGCCGGCCGTACGCCGCCAGGGCTCGCGCCCTGGCCTGGGTGGTGCTCGGCATGGTCGGCGGACTCGCCCTCTCCCTGGTCGCCGCGTCGCTCACCACCAATGCCGTGGTCCTGGTCACCGTCGGCGCCCTGATGGCCGCGGTACAGAAGGTGCTCTGCGACGCCACCCGCATCGGCCCGCCCGCCCATGTGATCCCGACCTTCGTCACGTCTGCCGCGCTGTTCGCGCCGCAGACCCTCGGCCAGGTCCCGGCCCATACGGGTCTCGCGCTGGCGGCGGGCGCCTGGGCCTGGCTGGTCGGCATGGCGCCCGGGCTGCTGCGCCCGTACGGCCCCGAGCGCCGCGCCACCGCCCAGGCCCTGAACGCCGCCGCCGCTTACGCCGCCACTCGCGGCACGGGGGAGGGCCGCGCCAGGGCACGTGCCGCCGCGGCCGCCGCCGTACAGGCCGCCTGGCAGTCGCTGCTGTCCGCCCGAGTGGACCCCACCCGCCGCTCGCTCGAACGGCTCGTCGTCCGTGCCGAGGTGGCCCTCGCCGCCCCCGCCGACACCGACCCCGGCGCCCTGCGCACCTGGGCCCGCGCCCTGCGCGGCACCGGACGCGTCCCCCGTGCCGACCTGCCGGTGGAGGCCGACGCCGAACTCCTCGGCGTGGACGCCGAACTCGCCCTCCCGCACCGCCCGTTGTGGCGCGGGCTCGGCCCCCTCTCCCCGATCGCCGCCCGCACCGCCCTCGGCTGCGCCCTCGCCGGATACGCCTCCCTCGCCCTCGGCGTCGGCCGCCCCTACTGGGCGCTCGTCACCGCGGCCTCCCTCTACCAGGCCAACCTCACCCTCACCTGGAGCCGGGGCGTCCAGCGCGTCGTCGGCAACCTCGTCGGCGTCCTCGTCTTCGCCGTGATCGCGCCGCTCGCCCACCTCCACCCGGCCGCCCTCGTGCTGTGCTGCCTCGTCTTCAACTTCGGCGCCGAGGCGCTCATCGGCCGCAACTACTGGCTCGGCAGCATCTGCGTCACCCCGATGGCCCTGCTCATCACCGAGTTCGCCCGCACACAGGACGCCGGCGAGCTCATCACCGACCGGGTCGCGGACACCTTGGTGGGCGCGCTGGTCGGCTTCGTCGCCGCCATGGCCGTCACCAACCGGCGGGCCGGCGACCGCATCGAGCACGCCCTGGGCGCCGTGGAGAAGGCCCGTGATCGCGCCGCGCGTCTCCTCGCCGAGCCGCAGCCGGCGCCCCGCGCCCTGGAGTCCACCCGCCGTGCGCTCGCCGCCGCGCTGGCCGACCTGCGCGCCACCACGGACGCCGCGTCCGGCGAGTGGTGGCAGCGTGCCCTGCCCCAGGAGCGGGTCGTGCTCGCCGAACGGTCCGGACACCGTACGCTCGCCGCGACGGCACGGCGCCAGGGGCTGCACTTCTGGGCCGGTCAGGGGACCGCGCAGACGACAGCGACGACGGAGGACGTACGGCCATGACGCCGAGGAGCGGATCACCCGCGGCCGGGAACGACACGGCGGGGGGCGACACCGTCGCCGCGGTGGTCCGGCAGTGGCACGCCGTCCACCCCCAGCTGGACACCGGTCCCATGGAGGTCATCGGCCGCATCAACCGCTGTGCCGCGCTCCTCCAGCAGGCCGAGGACGCGCCCCTGCGCCGCGCGGGCCTCAGCCGCCCCGAGTTCGACCTGCTCGGCGCGCTGCGCCGCACGGGCCATGAACTGACTCCGAGCGAGCTGGCCCGCGAGACCTTCTCCTCGGGCGCCGCCGTCACCAAGCGCCTCAAGCAGCTCACCGAGCGCGGCCTGGTCGAGCGCCGGGGCGACAGCCGGGACCGCCGGGTCGCCCACGTCCGCCTCACCGACGCCGGTCGTGCCCTGGTCGACGGCATCCTCCCCGAACAACTCGCCTACGAGACGGCCGTCCTGTCCGTCCTCGCCCCGGAAGGCCAGGGTCAACTGGCCGGACTCCTCGCGGAGTTGCTGAGCCGTCTGGAGGGC
Organism: Streptomyces sp. NPDC002619; assembly: GCF_042889305.1. Classification (NCBI taxonomy): domain Bacteria; kingdom Bacillati; phylum Actinomycetota; class Actinomycetes; order Kitasatosporales; family Streptomycetaceae; genus Streptomyces; species Streptomyces sp. NPDC002619. The sequence goes on from NZ_JBIAQV010000009.1 coordinate 14,003, forward strand.
CGAACGGGCACGCTGCGGGCCTGACCCGAGCCCCCGGTTTCCTAGATCCCCGGCCGGTACCGCAGCGGATGGTCGGCCGGGACCTCCACCAGCACGATCCGCGTCCCGTCCGGATCCCGGATCCACATCTCGATCAGACCCCATGGCTCCTGCACCGGCGGCCGCACGATCTCGACGCCTTTCGCGAGGAGTTCCTCGTGCGCCGCCGCCACATCCTCGACCTGGAGCCACAGCTGGAGGGCCGGCGACGGAGGGGTCTCCGAGCGGCCGGACACCTCCAGGAACCCGCCGCCGAGAAAGTAGACGGTGCCGCGCTCGGGGCCCGTACCGAACTCACGGTGGACAGCGAGGCCCAGCTGTCCGCCGTAGAAGGCGCGGGAGCGCTCGGGATCGATGGGACGCAGGAGTGTCCGGCTGCTGAGTACGTGCACCATGCGTCCGCACCTTAAGCGCGTCGGGCAAAGTCCGCTGCGGTTCGGCAGTACCCCGAAGGGGCGCGGGGAACTGCGCGGCCAGCCACGATCGTGCCGCAGACGAGCGACGGCATATTGCGGCCCTTCGAGCGAAGCGCTCAGCGGCGGGGTTAACCTCGACCATGCCGTGCCGCGCCACAGATCGGAGCCTTCCGCCCATGGACACCCCCGCCAACGGACTCGTCTTCCGCGACGCCGCCGACAGCGACGTGGACACGCTGGTCTCGCTGATCCAGTCGGCGTACCGGGGAGACTCCAGCAGGGCCGGCTGGACCACCGAGGCGGACATCCTCGAAGGGCAGCGGACCGACCCGGAGGGCGTGCTCGAGGTCATCAAGTCGCCCGACAGCAGGCTTCTGACGGTGGAGAGTGAGGGGCGGGTCGTCGCTTGCTGCCAGCTCGAACACCGTGGTGACCACGCCTACTTCGGGATGTTCGCGGTCAGTCCCGCGCTGCAGGGCGCGGGCCTGGGCAAGGTGGTCATCGCGGAGGCGGAGCGGCAGGCCCAGGAGACCTGGGGCGTCACCGAGATGCACATGACGGTGATCTCGGTGCGCGAGGACCTCATCGCCTGGTACGAGCGCCGCGGCTACCGCCGTACGGGACGGATGACGCCGTTCCCGTACGGCGACGAGCGCTTCGGTATTCCGCAGCAGGACGACCTGCGGTTCGAGCTGCTGGTCAAGGCCCTGGTGTGACGTTCACGCGGTGAAGCGGCCCGTGCGCTTGATCTCCGGGTAGTCGGTCGTCGCGCCGTCCAGCCCCAGGGCGCGCACCAGGCGCAGATGGTCCTGCGTGTTCACCACCCAGCCGATGATCTTCAGGTCCGCCTTGCGGGCCTCCTCGACGACCTCCAGGGTGAGCCGCCGGATGTTGAGGCAGACGGTCGCGGCACCGACCTCGGTGGCCCGCTCCACCACGTCGGGCCCGTACCGGCTCGCGATCAGCGCCGTGCGCACCCCGGGCACCAGGCGGGTGATCTCGGCGACCGCCTCGTCGTGGAACGAGGACACCTCCACCCGGGACACCAGGTCCCGCTTGTGCATCACCTCGGCCAGCGCCCGGGCCGCCGCCACGTCCTTGATCTCGGCCTGCAGCGGCGAGCGTACGGCGTCCAGGACCTCCTCGAAGACCGGGACACGCTCTCCGCGCCCCGCGTCCAGGGTGCGCAGCTCGGCGAGGGTCTTCTCGGCGATCGGGCCGGTTCCGTCGGTCGTGCGGTCCACCTCCGCGTCGTGCATGACGACCAGGGCGCCGTCCTTGCTCAGGTGGAGATCGAGTTCGATGAGGTCGAGGCCGGCCTGCTGGGCGGCGACGAAGGAACGGAGGGTGTTCTCGGGCTCGACGCCCATGACTCCGCGGTGACCGATGGTAAGGAAGTTCAAGGTTCAACTCGCTTCCGTCGACGGCGGCTCGGCATGCGCGCGGACGGGCCGGGACCTCGCTGTCCACGCGGCAGAATCGCAGCCTAATGGCCGTCTCTCCCGATGAACCCGCGCGTACACGGGGGATTGGGGTGACGTGCGGGGCGGGCTCTGGCCCGCACCCCCGTGACCGTCACCCTGGCGTGGGCGAGTCGGCGTGGCGATTGACCGTCCGGATCCCGGCCCGCTCGCCGCGCCGCGAGGCCCCTCCGGCCGTGCGGGAAGGAGTGCCGTCACGGTGTCCCGCAGGAAAAAGCGCGGTGACATGCGGGCGCCGCAGGATAGTTTCCCGAGGCCCCTCTTGCTGGGAGAAACCTCGTACGCATACGGTGTCCTTACGCGAGGTTCTCCCGTGGAGGATGGGGCATGACGGAAATTCTTGTGCAGGTGGGTCCGGAGGAGCAGGTTTCTCCCGCGACCAGGGTGATCGAGCACCCGGCGTGGCCCGTGCTCAAGGATGCGGTGGAGCAGATCCGGCCATGGCAGTCCAAGGACGGGTCGATCGACTTCGAGGCCGAGGGCGCGCCCGGCCCGGCCGACGCCGAGCTGGCCGTACGCCGCGCCGCCGACGCGGTCGAGCGGCTCTCCCCGCTGCTCCCGCACGACGCCGCCTACCTCGAGGCCCTGGTCAAGGACCTGTACCGCTGGGCCGACGGCGGCTTCCAGGTGCCCGACTTCCTCGACTCGCTGCTGGCCTTCCAGCCCGCCGCGGGCCGCGCGGACGGACTGCAGCACCTGGTCGTCTTCCCGATGTACACGCAGAACGGCAACCCGGACCGCAACCTCGAGGCGGTCGTGCTGCGCATGGTCTGGCCGGACTGGCTGGCCGAGCTGGAGCGCACCCGCTACGACAACCCGCTCTTCTGCGGCATCAAATTCGAGGACTTCACGGCCGGCTACGACACCAACTCCGCCGTCCTCTTCCCCGAGACGATTGCCGTGCGCGAGGCGCCGGAACGTTTCACCTGGGGCGGTATCTTCTGCGACCGCGAGGCCGCCCGCTTCCGCCGCGTCACCGACGCCGCCGTCGACATCCTGGGCCTCGAACTGCCCGAGGACATCGCTGCGATGGTCCACGACCAGAAGCGCTGCGAAGAGGCCTTCGTCCTGTGGGACATGGTCCACGACCGCACCCACAGCCACGGCGACCTGCCGTTCGATCCGTTCATGATCAAGCAGCGCCAGCCGTTCTGGATGTACGGCCTGGAGGAGCTGCGCTGCGACCTCACCGCCTTCAGGGAGGCCGTGAAGCTCCAGACGGACGGTGTCCCGCAGGCCCGTGACGTGCAGTACGCGGTGCTCTTCGACCGCATGTTCCGCTTCCCGGTCACCGGTGAGCGGGTGCGCAACTACGACGGCCTCGGCGGCCAGCTGCTCTTCGCCTACCTGCACAAGCACGACGTCGTGCGCTGGACCGACAACAAGCTGCACATCGACTGGGACCGGGCCCCGCAGGTCACCAACCAGCTGTGCGCCGAGATCGAGAAGCTCTACCGGGACGGCATCGACCGCCCGAAGCTCGTGCACTGGTTCGCCGGGTACGAGCTGGTCTCCACCTATCTCGCCCCGCACCCGGGCTCCAAGTGGGCCAAGGGTCCCGAGGCCCTGGACCTGACCCAGCCGCCGCGCAAACTCGTGGATGACGTGCTTCCCGACGAGTTTCCGCTGAGCATGTTCTATGAGGCACTGTCCAAGAAGCTCAAGAACGTGATTGCCTCCACCAGGGGCATCACCGCGGACGGCGCCGAGCGGGTCGCCGCGTGAGCGACCGTGTCCGGAACACTGCTCAGGAGGCGAGGATCATGCGGAACGGGGCTCTCAGCGGTGCGGTGATCGCGGTGGCCGGCGCGGGTGGTCCCGCGGGCCGGGCGGCGCTGCTCAGGCTGGCCGAGGCGGGCGCGACCGTCGTCGGCGCCGACAACGACCCCGAGCGGCTCTTCGAGGCCGTGGACGCCGCGCGCTACGCGTCCGGCGGCGCCACGGTCACCGGGGACACGGTGGACCTGCTCGACCTGCAGTCCACCCACGACTGGGCCGCCCACATCGAGAAGGACTTCGGCCGGGTCGACGGACTCGTGCACCTCGTGGGCGGCTGGCGCGGCAGCGAGACCTTCACCAAGACCAGCCTGGACGACTGGGACTTCCTGGAGCTGCTGCTGGTCAAGACCGTGCAGCACACCTCCCTCGCCTTCCACGAGGCGCTGCAGCTCAGCGAGCGCGGCCGGTACGTGCTGATCAGCGCCGCCGGCGCCAGCAAGCCGACCGCGGGCAACGCGGCGTACTCCGCGGCCAAGGCCGCCGCCGAGGCCTGGACGCTGGCGATGGCCGACTTCTTCCGCAAGGCGGGCATCGCCGAGGGCGCCGACGGGCCCACGTCGGCGGCTGCGATCCTGGTGGTGAAGGCGTTGGTGCACGACGCGATGCGCGCCGAGCGCCCCAACGCGAAGTTCGCGGGCTTCACGGACGTCAAGGACCTCGCCGAGGCCATCGTCGACGTCTGGGACAAGCCCGCCGCGGAAGTGAACGGAAACCGTCTGTGGCTGACCGAGAAGCCGTGAACCCTCCCAAGACCGACGCGCGTCGCCACCACGACCCGCAGGTCCGCGGTTTCGCCAGTGACAACTACGCCGGGGCGCACCCGGAGGTGCTGGCCGCCCTAGCCCTGGCCAACGGCGGCCATCAGGTCGCGTACGGCGAGGACGACTACACGGAGAACCTCCAGCGGATCATCCGCAGCCACTTCGGGGCCACGGCCGAGGCCTTCCCGGTGTTCAACGGCACCGGTGCGAACGTCGTCGCGCTCCAGGCGGTCACCGACCGCTGGGGCGCGGTGATCTGCGCCGAGAGCGCGCACATCAACGTCGACGAGGGCGGCGCCCCCGAGCGTATGGCCGGTCTCAAGCTGCTCACCGTGCCCACGCCGGACGGCAAGCTCACGCCCGAGCTGATCGACCGGCAGGCGTACGGCTGGGAGGACGAGCACCGTGCCATGCCGCAGGTCGTCTCGATCACCCAGAGCACGGAGCTGGGCACCGTCTACACGCCCGACGAGATCCGCGTGATCTGCGAGCACGCCCACGCCCACGGTATGACGGTGCACCTGGACGGTTCCCGGCTGGGCAACGCGGCGGCGTCCCTGAACGTCCCGATGCGGACGTTCACCAACGCCGTCGGCGTCGACATCCTCTCCCTGGGCGGCACCAAGAACGGCGCCCTGTTCGGCGAGGCGGTCGTGGTCCTCAACCAGGACGCGGTCCGCCGGATGAAGCACGTGCGCAAGATGTCCATGCAGCTCGCCTCCAAGATGCGCTTCGTGTCGGTGCAGTTGGAGGCGCTGCTCGCCAAGGACCTGTGGCTGCGCAACGCCCGCCACGCCAACGAGATGGCCCAGCGCCTGGCCGAGGGCGTCCGCGCCGTGCACGGGGTCGAGATCCTCTACCCGGTGCAGGCCAACGGAGTCTTCGCCAAGCTCCCGCACGACGTGAGCGAGCGCCTGCAGAAGCGGTTCCGCTTCTACTTCTGGGACGAGGCCGAGGGCGTCGTGCGCTGGATGTGCGCCTTCGATACGACCGAGGACGACGTGGACGCGTTCGTCGCGGCGCTCAAGGAGGAGATGGCGCGCTAGCCATCTGCATAGATATGCGGTCAGCCGGAAATACATTGACGCTCGGGTGAGCGCATTCCTATGCTCTGCGGACATGGAGCCGATCCAGGAAACCCCGGACCTGTCCGCCTATCTGGCTGCGGACGACGTCATCGACCACGACCATCCGCTGGTCAGGGAGACCGCTGCCCGACTGGCCGAGGGGGCGGCAGATTCGTATGACTATGCGCGATCCGCGTATGAATTCGTGCGTGACACCATCCCGCACTCCGACGACAGCGGGGACCTGCGTGTCACGTGGCGCGCCTCCGACGTCCTGGAGCGGCGCACCGGCATCTGCTACGCCAAGGCGCACGCGCTCGCCGCGCTGCTGCGGGCCGAGGACATCCCCACCGCGCTGTGCTACCAGCGGCTCGCGCACGACGACGGTTCCGGTCACGCCGTGCACGGGCTGGTCGCCGTGCGGTTCAACGGGGCCTGGCACCGGCAGGATCCTCGGGGCAACAAACCCGGCGTTGACGCACAGTTCTCCCTCGACGGGGAGCGGCTGGCCTGGGTGCCCGATCCGAAGTCCAGCGAGATGGACTATCCGGTCCTGTATACTGAACCTCACCCGGCTGTCCTGGGCGCGCTGAAGGCCGCGCCCGACCGGCCGTACCTGTGGAAGACGCTCCCCACCGCACTCTGAGGCGAGACAGATGACCCTCACGCTCACCGTGTCCGACGAGGTGCACACCCTCGCGCCCGGCTTCACCCACCTCGCGATCGAGGCGCACGGCCTCGTCAACGGGCCCAGCAGCGAGGCGAGTTCGGCACTGCTCGACGACGCGGCCCGCCGCCTCGCCGTACGACTCGACGGGCGCGCGCCGCACGAGGACCCGCACATGGCCGCATGGCGCGAGACATACACGGCGTTCGGCTCCAAGCCGTCGCGCACCCGCAACTCGGCCGAAGCGCTGGCCAAGAGGGCGCTGTCCGACGCCGGACTGCCCAGGATCAATCTGCTCGTCGACCTCTACAACGCCATCAGCGTCGCCCATCTGATCCCTGTCGGCGGCGAGGACCTCGACCACATCCGGGGCGGCATGCGCCTCGTGCGGGCCACCGGCGACGAGGACTTCGTGACCGTCGCCGGCGGTGAGGAGGTCGTCGAGCATCCGGACGCGGGCGAGGTGGTGTGGCGCGACGAGGCAGGTGTGACCTGCCGCCGATGGAACTGGCGCCAGGGCCCGCGCACCCGGCTCACCGAGGAGACGACCTCCGGCATCTTCCTGCTGGAGAGCCTCGCCCCCATGCCCGTCCCCGAGGTCGCGCAGGCCGGCTTCGAACTCGCCGAACTGCTGGAGAAGTTCAGCCCCGGAGCACGGATCAACGCCGGCGAACCGGTGTCGGCATTCGTCTCGGCACAGGACTGAGGAGAGGTCAGAGCGCCTCGGCCGCGCGGACCTGCTCCAGCGTCGGGGCCGTGCCGCCCAGGTGTGCCGGGAGCCACCATGTGTCCTCGGTGCCCTTGGGGCGGCCCGGGTAGGCTCGCTGGGCGGCGTCGAGGAGATCCTGGACGCCTTCGCGCAGCTTGCGCGTGATGGCGCCCGCGTACTGGTCGAGGGAGGCCTCGACCGCCTCGCCGACCCGGATGGTGACCGGGAGGTGGCTGCGCTTGAAGTTGCGCGGCTGGCCCTTCGTCCACAGTCGCTGTGTGCCCCACACCGCCATCGGCACCAGCGGGACCCCCGCCTCCTGAGCGAGCCGCGCCGCACCCGACTTGAAGCTCTTCAGGGTGAAGGACTGCGAGATCGTGGCTTCCGGGAACACCCCGATGACCTCGCCGGAGCGCAGCGAGTCCAGCGCGTGCGCGAACGCCGCCTCGCCCTGTTTGCGGTCCACTGGGATGTGCTTCATCCCGCGCATCAGCGGACCGGACACCTTGTGACGGAAGACGGACTCCTTCGCCATGAAGCGCACCAGTCGCTTCTGCGGAAGCGCCGCCAGGCCGTTGAATACGAAGTCCAGATAGCTGATGTGATTGCTCACCAGCACGGCGCCGCCCGAACTCGGAATGTTCTCCGACCCCTTGCAGTCGATCTTCAGGTCCCAGACCCTGAACAACGTCTTGGCGAATCCGATGACGGGACGGTAGACCAGCTCTGCCATGGGCGGGACGGACCCTTTCTGCTCTGCCTGGGAAAGGGGCTCCCGGCGGGAAAGCTACGCAGCCGTAGGTTTACGGCGTCTCGCAGATCGTGCCCGAAGAACGAACGGGGAGCCAGTCCTGGTGCCGCGGTTCGGCGAGATACTCGTCACGTCGGCCTAGCGGCCACCTCGGTCTTTTCCTTTGCCTTTACTCCGTGCGGACCGTCGCCCGCCGGATCAGCAGGAACAACTCGCAGCCCAGGCAGTACCCGAACGCCGCGTTGAGGAATGCGGCGGCGAGCGCGGCCCCGGTCGCCGCGAGCCCCAGCCAAGTGAGTCCCAACGCGTAGCCGACCAGCCCGATCCCCGCGAACACGAGCCCCACTGCCTGCGCGAACCGCGGCGGTTCCGGTGCCTCGAACTCCGTCGGCGGACCGATCCGCGGCCGTACGGCCTTCCGGAACAGCCAGCCGTAGGGTGACTTGCCCACTCCTCCGACCGCGCCCAGCGCGAACGCCAACGTCTGCCAGGCCAGCAGCCAGACGCTCCCGGTGAGCAGCACCACCGCCAGTACGACCGTCGTCACGGCCGCCCCGAAGCGCGGCCCCCTCACATCGATGTCCATGAATCAAGCATTCCGCAAGGGAAACTCTTCCGGAAGTCGGGAATCTTTGCAGTCTCGTGAATGCTGGTGCGGGTGATGACCGGACTGGTGGTGTGCGTGGCGGTGCTCGCGGTGGCGAGCGCCTATGGAGTGCTGCACAAGCGGCGGAGCGGGAGAGTACGGGTGCGCGGGCGGGACGACGGGAAGCGGCTCGGCGCGGCCGAGTTGGGCGGCGACCTCGGCGAGCGCGCCACGCTCGTCCAGTTCTCCAGCGCCTTCTGCGCACCGTGCCGGGCGACCCGGCGCGTCCTCGGCGAGGTGGCCGGGATGGTCCCCGGCGTCACACACGTCGAGATCGACGCGGAGGCCCACCTCGACCTCGTACGCGAACTCGACATCCTCAAGACCCCCACCGTGTTGGTGCTCGACGCGGACGGCCGAGTGGTGCGGCGGGCGACCGGGCTGCCGCGCAAGGCCGACGTGATCGCGGCCCTGGGGGAGGCGGTCTGACGGGTATGCGGATGACGGTGAGGCATCTCCCATATGCCGGGACGTACTTGACTGCGCGCACCACCTATCGTCAGCCTGACCCCATGCCTACGGAACTCCTTCTCTTCGGGCGGGTCCACGTCGACCTCGCCCGAACCGCGAGCGCGCGCTGTCCGGGTCGCTGAACAGCAACGGTCCCGCTCGCCCACTCCCGCAGAAGGACAACTCCATGACGGCCATGCCCGACCTCGGCAGTCCCCAGCTCGCCACTCCCGACCTGCTGCGCTCGACCTTCCGGCGGCACGCGGCCGGTGTCGCGGTGATCACCGCACGAGGCGCCACGGGTCCGGTCGGTTTCACCGCCACCTCCCTCACCTCGGTCTCCGCCGAGCCGCCGATGCTCTCCTTCGGTATCGGCACCGGCGCGTCCAGTTGGCCCGCGATGTCCGAGGCCGACCATGTCGGCGTCCACATACTCGGCGAGCACCAGCGGGACCTGGCCGCCACGTTCGCCCGCAGCGGTGCCGACCGTTTCGGCGCCCCGACCGCCTGGCGCGAGGGCCCGGAAGGCGTACCCGTCCTCGACGACGTGCTCGCCTGGCTCGTGTGCCGTGTCGTCGGGCGTGTTCCGGCCGGTGACCACCGGATCGTGCTGGCCGAGGTGGTCCTCGGCGACCCCACCGGCAGCGGACGGCCCCTCCTTTACCACCAGGGCCGCTTCACCGCTCTGCGGGATTGATCACCCCACGGCTCTTCTGCGGAGCCGTCGAGTTCCGGTTACGCTGCGTTGCGAAGGTCACAGTTCAAAGCGCTTGCTTAGCGGGAATGAACTGGGTGTACTGACGAGTAATATTTCGTTCGGAGCGCGCGGACGCCCCGACCGGGATCGGCCGCTTCAGGCGCCTATGCTGCCTGCAAGAGGCAGCCCAGATAGAGACGATGCAGTAGGAGAGCCGGCGTGAGCTTGAGGATCGTTGTCACTGTGAAGTACGTGCCCGACGCCACTGGCGACCGGCACTTCGCCGATGACCTGACCGTCGACCGTGATGACGTGGACGGTCTGCTCTCCGAGCTGGACGAGTACGCGGTCGAGCAGGCCCTCCAGATCGCCGACGACGCGGACGACGCCGAGGTCACCGTCCTGACCGTCGGTCCCGAGGACGCCAAGGACGCGCTGCGCAAGGCCCTTTCGATGGGTGCCGACAAGGCGATCCACGTCGAGGACGACGACCTGCACGGCACGGACATCATCGGCACCTCGCTGGTGCTGGCCAAGGCGATCGAGAAGGCCGGGTACGACCTGGTGATCTCCGGCATGGCCTCCACGGACGGCACCGCCGGTGTGGTCCCGGCCCTGGTCGCGGAGCGTCTGGGCGTCCCGCAGGTCACCCTGCTGTCCGAGGTCTCGGTCGAGGACGGCACCGTCAAGGGCCGCCGCGACGGCGACGCCGCCTCCGAGCAGCTCGAGGCCTCCCTGCCGGCCGTCGTGTCGGTCACCGACCAGTCGGGTGAGGCGCGTTACCCGTCCTTCAAGGGCATCATGGCGGCCAAGAAGAAGCCGGTGGAGTCCTGGGACCTGTCCGACCTGGACATCGACGCCGAGGAAGTCGGTCTCGACGGCGCCTTCACCAAGGTGGAGACCGCGGCCGAGCGTCCGGCCCGCACGGCCGGCACGATCGTCAAGGACGAGGGCGAGGGCGGCAAGCAGCTCGCTGAGTTCCTCGCGAGCCAGAAGTTCATCTAAGGGCTCGTACCCGCTGACCGCCCGTCAACTTTTCCAAGCAGGAGAGCATTCCCATGGCTGAAGTCCTCGTCTACGTCGACCACGTGGACGGTGCCGTCCGCAAGCCCACCCTGGAGCTGCTGACCCTCGCCCGCCGCATCGGCGAGCCCGTCGCCGTCGCCCTCGGCAACGGCGCCGCCGACACCGCGGCCACGCTCGCCGAGCACGGCGCGGTGAAGGTGCTGACCCACGACGCCGCCGAGTACGCCGACTACCTGGTCGTGCCGAAGGTGGACGCGCTGCAGGCCGCCTACGAGGCCGTGTCCCCGGCCGCGGTGCTGGTTCCGTCCTCCGCGGAGGGCAAGGAGATCGCGGCCCGGCTGGCGCTGCGGACCGGCTCCGGCGTCATCACCGACGCCGTCGACCTGGAGGCCGGCGATGAGGGCCCGGTGGCCACCCAGTCGGTGTTCGCCGCCTCGTTCACCACCAAGTCCCGTGTCGTCAAGGGCACTCCGGTCATCACGGTCAAGCCGAACAGCGCGGCCGTGGAGGCCGCTCCGGCCGCCGGTGCGGTGGAGGCGCTGGCGGTGTCCTTCTCGGAGAAGGCGACCGGCACCAAGGTGACGGGCCGTACGCCGCGTGAGTCGACGGGCCGTCCGGAGCTGACCGAGGCCGCGATCGTGGTCTCCGGTGGCCGCGGTGTGAACGGCGCCGAGAACTTCGCGATCATCGAGGCGCTGGCGGACTCCCTCGGTGCGGCCGTCGGCGCCTCGCGTGCCGCGGTGGACGCGGGCTGGTACCCGCACACCAACCAGGTCGGCCAGACCGGCAAGAGCGTGTCCCCGCAGCTGTACATCGCCTCCGGCATCTCCGGCGCGATCCAGCACCGTGCCGGTATGCAGACCTCGAAGACGATCGTGGCGATCAACAAGGACGCCGAGGCCCCGATCTTCGACCTCGTGGACTACGGCGTGGTCGGCGACCTCTTCGACGTCGTCCCGCAGCTCACCGAGGAGATCAACACCCGCAAGGGCTGATCACCACCGGGCTGTCCGAGGCCCCCGTGACCGCGCGCCGGTCACGGGGGCCTCGTCTCATCCCAGGGTCACCGAGGCCTGCACGGGCAGGTGGTCGCTGGGGAACTGGCCGCCCTGCGAGAAGGTGTTGACCGACGCCCGGTGAACGGTGACACCGGGCGTGGCCAGGATCCAGTCGATGCGGTCGCCGTCCGGCCTCAGCGGTCTGTAGCCGTGGAAGGTCCCGTACAGCGGACCGCTTTCGGCGGCCGTGTCCCAGGTGTCGACGAGTCCGGCGGCCAGCAGCCTGTCGTAAGCGGCGTTCTTGTGGGCCGCCGCATTGAAGTCGCCGGTCATGACGAGCGGCAGGGAGCCGAACGCCGTGATCCGCTGGGCGATGAGCGAGGCGGCACGCTCGCGTGCGTACTGGCTCGCGTGGTCGAGGTGGGTGTTCAGGACGTAGAACTGCCGCCCACTGCCGCGCAGATCACGGAAGCGGACCCAGGTGGCGATGCGGGGAAGGGCGGCGCCCCAGGTGTTCGAGCCGATCACCCTGGGAGTGTCGGAGAGCCAGAAGGTGTCGTGCTCGACCGGAGCCAGGCGGCGGGTGTCGTAGAAGAGGGCCACGGACTCGTCGCGGCTGCCGCCCTCGCGGCCGGTGCCGATCCAGTCGTAGTGCGGTCCGAGGTCCGAGTCGATGTCGAGCAGTTGCTGGTACAGGCCTTCCTGGGTGCCGATGACGGCCGGGTCCTCACGGCGTAACAGCTCGCGCATCACGGGACGGCGGACCGCCCAGCTGTTGGGCTCGCTGGTACTCGCGAAGCGCAGGTTGAATGTCATGACGTCCAGACGGCGGTCGGCAGGTCTGGCGGCGGAGGCCGCCGGTACGGTGCCGAGCAGCGGAGTGACGATGGCGGCGGCCAGCGCCGTTCTCAGCCCCGTGCGCCGCGTCATTCTGTGGGTGTCCGGCATGTGATTCCCTCCCGACGGGTCAGGATGAGGGTGCGGGCCGACGTGCGAAAGGGTGCGCAGGGGTATTTGGCAGCGCGAGTGAACGCGGCCGATCAGCTGTGGACGGGGTGTTGACCAGCGAGAAGCCGCACAGATAACTTCATTCTACGGATTGTTGATTCCGCAGAGCGGAAAATGGAGGTCGTGGGATGGGTCAGCAGGAGAAGGTGACGACGAGCCTCGCGAGCACCGTCGGCGAGGAGATCAGCGCCTCCCTCGCCCCGGTGGACGCCGAGCTGGAGCGCGCCTACCCCGGAGACCCCGGCACCCGCCAGCCCGTCCACACCGTGTACGTCCCCGGAGACGTCTTCGCCGCCGACACCATCCGCTCCTGGGGCGACCAGGCCCTCGCCGCCCTCGACGAACACGCCCCGGACGCCACCTCCTTCGCCGCCGTCCTCGGACTGACCGACGAACTCGCCGAACCCGTCCACTCCCGCGTCCGCGCCAAACTGGAGCGCGAGCCCGTGGAAGATCTGCGCGTCGACTTCGAGGACGGCTACGGCCCCCGCCCCGACGCCGAGGAGGACGAGGCGGCCGCCCACGTGGCCCGGCTGATCGCCGAGGCCTACGCCAAGGGCACGGCGGCGCCGTACATGGGCATCCGCATGAAGTGCATGGAGGCCGCGGTGCGCGAGCGGGGCATCCGCACCCTCGACATCTTCCTCACCGGCCTCGTCGAGGCGGGCGGGCTGCCAGATGGGCTGGTGCTGACCCTGCCGAAGGTGACATACCCTGAGCAGGTCACCGCCATGGTCCGGCTCCTGGAGGCCTTCGAGAAGGCGCGCGGGCTCGAACCCGGCCGGATCGGTTTCGAGATCCAGATCGAGACCAGCCAGTCCATCCTTGCCACGGACGGCACCGCCACCGTCGCCCGCATGATCCAGGCCGCCGAGGGCAGGGCCACGGGACTGCACTACGGCACCTTCGACTACAGCGCCTGTCTTGGCGTCTCCGCCGCCTACCAGGCCAGCGACCACCCGGCGGCCGACCACGCCAAGGCGGTCATGCAGGTCGCGGCGGCGGGCACGGGCGTACGCCTCTCGGACGGCTCCACCAACGTGCTGCCGATCGGCCCAACCGAGAAGGTTCACGACGCCTGGCGCCTCCACTACGGCCTCACCCGCCGCGCCTTGGCCCGCGCCTACTACCAGGGCTGGGACATGCACCCCGGCCACCTCCCCACCCGTTACGCCGCCGTCTTCGCCTTCTACCGCGAGGGCTACCAGCAGGCGGCGGTCCGCCTCGCCCGGTACGCGGGCCGCGTCGGCGGCGACGTCATGGACGAGCCCGCCACCGCCAAGGCCCTCAGCGGGTATCTGCTGCGCGGCCTGGACTGCGGTGCCCTCGACCTGGCGGAGGTCACCGAGGCGACCGGGCTGACCCGGGCCGGCCTGGAGGGGTTCACGGCGCCGCGACGGGGCGACCTGACGGTGTCCGGCAAGGAGCACAGCGGTCCCTGAGCCGTCACGGCTGACGCCGGCGCCCCGGTCGGCGATCGCGGACCCGGGGACGAGCGACGTACCGCTCAAGTCCCGACGCCGTCACCCGCCCCTCCTCCGTGAACACCCGCGTGCCCCGCGCGCACAGCAGCCGGTCGGCCCGCGCCCGCGCCACGAACTCCTCGGGCGTGGTGCCGAACAGTTCCCTCAACCGCGTCGATTCCCCGAGGAGCTCACCGAGCAGCGCGCGCTGCCCCGGATGCCTGTACGGCGCGTCGCTGCCGTCGTGCAGCACCCCGTGCCGGTTGACGTACACGAACGCGCCAGGCAGCCGCTCGCCCGAGTCCGTCTCGATCGGGATGTCCGAGCCGGGCAGCCAGGCGCGGTCGTACGCCCGCTCGCTCGCGTCGATCACGGCAAGTTGCCTCGCGTCGAACCAGGTGACGAACAACTCCCGTACGGCGCCCGGCGCGAGGAAGGGCGACGCCGAGACGTAGCCCATGACGCTGACGTGCGCCGAGACACCGATGTCGAGGCCCGTGACGCCGGACCGCACCATCGGGACGGGCGAGGTGATCCCGGACTCGGCCATTTTGTGGCGCAGTTGGCCGGGGCAGGCGTTGGAGCCGACGGCGAGGACGGGAGTGCGTCCGGCGTGGTCGAAGTCGCCGAGGGGCAACAGGCGGTCTCCGTCGAGGAGTCCGGACCGCGCGGGCCAGGCGCCCGGATAGAGCAGCGGATGGTCCCGGGGCGCCCGGTGCAGCCCCAGCGCCTCCAGAGTCCGGTCGTCCATGTGCCGGTCAGTCCGCCGGGGGCCGTTCGCCGGAGCCGCGGGTGATCAGCCGGGTCGGCAGTTCGATCCGCTCCGGGGTGATGTGGGTGCCGTCCAGCTGCCGGAAGAGCCGGTCGGCGGCGGTACGGCCGAGCGCCGCCGCGTCCTGGGCGATCACGGTGACACCCGGGTCGAGCAGGTCGGCGAGCTCGATGTCGTCGAAACCGACGAGGGCGACGGGGCGCGGGTGCTCTGCGAGGACGCGGATCACGGTGACGGTGACCCGGTTGTTGCCCGTGAAGACGGCGGTGACGGGGGAGGGGTCGCTGAGCATCTCCACCGCCGCCCGGCGCACCCGCTCCGGGTCGGTGGCCCCCAGGGACATCCACGCGTCCTCGACCGTTATCCCCGCGCCCTCCATCGCCGCCCGGTAGCCGCGCAGGCGCTCGGCCGCCGTGTGGATGCGGGGCATGTCACCGATGAACCCGATGCGCCGGTGGCCCTGGGCGATCAGATGGGCGACCCCGTCACGGGCGCCGCCGAAGTTGTCGGAAAGGACGACGTCCGCGTCGATCTTCCCGGCTGGGCGGTCCACGAACACCGTCGCGACCCCGGCCTTGATCTCCGGTTCCAGATAACGATGGTCGTCCCCGGCCGGGATGATCACGAGACCGTCCACACGCCGGGCGCACAGCGCCAGCGCCAGCTCCTGCTCACGTTCCGGGTCCTCCGCGCTGGAGCCGTTGATCAGCAGGGCGCCGTGGGCCCGGGCCACCTCCTCGACCGCGCGGCTGAGCGGGCCGTAGAACGGGTCGGCGAGGTCCTCCAGGACCAGGCCGATGCTCGCGGTGCGGCCCTTGCGCAGCACCCGCGCGCTGTCGTTGCGGCGGAAGCCGAGCGCCTCGATGGCCTCCTGGACGCGGCGTTCGGTGTCCGGGGTGACCCCTGGTTCTCCGTTGACGACGCGGGAGACCGTCTTGAGGCCCACACCGGCGCGCGCCGCCACGTCCTTCATCGTCGGACGGTTGCCGTAGCGGTTTCCGGGAATGCGGTCTGCGCGGCGGGTGGTGTCGGGCACGATGCGGCGTCCTGTCCTGTCGTCCGTCTGGTCCACGGGGGTTGTGCGTCGGTCCATGGGTTTGTATGAGGATGTGGTGTCGAGCATAGGGCCTGGACAACGTTGTCAGAAGCGGGAGACACTGTCCACCGCAATCACCGGCTCACGCCTCACCGTTGGACCGGCCTGCGCCTTTCCTTGGTTTTCTCATGGTTGACGGGGAGATTCGACTCTGATGCACACCGACCTCGTGGCTGCGCTCGACATCGGCGGTACGAAGATCGCCGGCGCGCTGGTTGACGGCCACGGACGGATCCAGGTGCGCGCGCAGCGCCCGACGCCCGCGCAGGAGGACGGCGAGTCCGTCATGCGAGCGGTGGCGGAGGTGCTCGGCGAACTCGCCGGGTCGCCCCTGTGGGGGCGCGCGGACTCCATCGGCATCGGCAGCGCGGGCCCTGTGGACGCGTCCGCGGGCACCGTGAGTCCGGTGAACGTGCCCGGCTGGCGCGAGTTCCCGCTCGTCGAGCGGGTGCGCGCGGCCACCGGTGGTCTGCCGGTCGAGCTGATCGGCGACGGTGTGGCGATCACGGCCGCCGAGCACTGGCAGGGCGCCGCCCGCGGCCACGACAACGCGCTGTGCATGGTGGTGTCGACGGGGGTCGGTGGCGGTCTGGTCCTGGGCGGCCGGCTGCACCCGGGGCCGACGGGCAACGCGGGCCACATCGGCCACATCAGCGTCGATCTGGACGGCGACCCGTGCCCGTGCGGCTCGCGCGGCTGTGTGGAGCGGCTCGCCAGCGGCCCGAACATCGCCCGGCGGGCGCTGGAGGCGGGCTGGACGCCCGGCCCCGACGGTGACATGTCCGCGGCGGCGGTCGCGGAGGCCGCCCGCGCCGGGGACCCGGTCGCGGTGGCCTCCTTCGAGCGGGCCGCACAGGCGCTGGCCGCCGGGATCGCGGCGACCGCGACTCTCGTGGAGATCGACATCGCGGTGATCGGCGGGGGAGTGGGCAAGGCGGGCGATGTCCTGTTCACGCCGCTCCGCAAGTCCCTCGCCGACTACGCGACCCTGTCGTTCGTGCAGCGCCTGACCGTCGTCCCCGCCCAGATGGGCACGGACGCCGGCCTGGTGGGCGCCGCCGCGGCCGCGCTGGCCCGGAAGCCGGACGCGACCGCGGGGGTCTGAACCCGCTGGGTCGTTCACGCGAAGGGCGGGCGCGCCTCAGCAACTGATGCGCGCGTCCGCCCAGTCCGCGTGGTCCGAGTCGATGCCGTCGCCCCCGTCGGTGACGACGAGCCGGACCACCTCGGCGCCGGTGACGTCGGCGGTGAGCGACTGGGCCGGCATCGCGTTGGTCAGGACGCCGGTCGAGGCGACCAGGGTGTCGTCGGCCCAGACCTCGAAGGCGACGGTGCCTTTCGCGCCCTTCTCGTCGTCGACCCCGACGTCCGCGGTGACCCTCTCGCACGCCTTGCCGGTGTAGTAGGCGACGTCGCTCGCCGCGTGGACCCCGAGGCCCTTGGCGTACATGACCCCGCCCAGGGTGATCGGGTGGCCGTCGCCCGCGGCGCTCTCACCGTTGCTGGTGTCGCGTTCCACGGGACCCCAGCCGCTGGTGGCCGACAGCCACGGCAGATCCGAGAGGTACGACGTCCCGGACGGCGGCGGCACCACGACATGTGCCGTCAACGGCAGGGCGGCGGCGACGCGTTCGCCGGACGGCGAGCGGTAACCGGCGCTGAGCGTCAGGTCGTACGAACCGGTCGGCGTGCCCGGTGGCGCGGTCACCGTCCAGTCGGTGCGCAGGTACCGGTCCGTCGGCAGGGAGTCCTGGCCCGTGGGCGACGCAGGGGTGACGGTCCAGCCCTCGGGGCCGGTGAGCGACACGGACACCCGCCGGGCGGGCGTGCGGCCCAGGTCGGTGACCGACGTCGTCAGCGTGGCCGGTGTGCCCGACTCGACGTACGGGGCGCTGTCCAGGCCGAGTTCGACGGCGGGCGGGTGCGTGGCCCAGCGGGGGTCGGCGAAGACCCGTACGAGGACCGTGCCGTGGGCCGGGACGGTGGCCGAGATGGTGCCGGCGGTGTTGTAACTCCGGTGCTGCCACAGGTCGCGCAGGGTGTAGGCGTCGGCGTCCGGCAGGCCCACGGCGCGGGCGGTCGTCGCGATGCGCTGCGCGCTGCCGGACTCGTTGAACAGGGCCACCGCGCGGCTGCCGTCGCTCATCTCCTTGGCGACGACCCAGCGGCCGGCCTCGGACGAGACGACGGTGCCCTGCTTGCCCAGCGGATCCTGGTCGACCGCGATGACCTCCTTGTTGTCCAGGATGTCGAAGGTCGTCTGCGAGGCCTTGCGCAGATCGGTGCCGATGAGGAGCGGGGCCGCCATGACCGACCACATCGAGAAGTGCGAGCGGTACTCGGTGTCGGTCATGCCGCCGTTGCCGACCTCCAGCATGTCGGGGTCGTTCCAGTGGCCGGGACCGGCGTACGGCGCGAGCGGCAGGTTCTGCTTGAGGATCGACAGCATCGAACCCCAGTTGTCGCTGATGTCGCCGGTCGTCCGCCACAGTTGGCCGACGTCCGCCGCCCACTCCCACGGCCTGTTCTCGCCCCACTCGCAGATGCTGTAGACGATGGGCCGGCCGGTGGCCCTCAACGCGTCGCGCATCGTGGTGTAGCGCTGCCTGGCGTCGACGCCCTGGTTGTTGCAGTTGTCGTACTTGAGATAGTCCACGCCCCAGTCGGCGAACTGCTGGGCGTCGCTGTACTCGTGGCCAAGCGCGCCCGGGAAGCCCGCGCTGTTGCACGTCTTCGTGCCCGCGCTGGTGTAGATGCCGAGCTTGAGGCCCTTGGAGTGGACGTAGTCGGCGACCGCCTTGATCCCGTCGGGGAACCGGACCGGGTCGGGGACCAGCTTGCCGTTCGCGTCGCGGGACGGCAGGGCCCAGCAGTCGTCGAGGTTGACGTACTGGTAGCCGGCGTCCTTCAGGCCCTTCTCGACGAAGAGGTCCGCGATCCCCTTGACCATGGCCTGGTTGAAGTCGGCGCGGCAGTGCGTGGAGTTCCAGTTGTTGAAGCCCATGGGCGGGGTCAGGGCGAGGCCGTCGGCCGCGGCGGGGGCCCGGCCGGGGGCGGCGACGGCGGGCGCGGCGAGACCGGCCGCGCACAGTAGACCCGCCGCGAGCGCCCCGGCAACTCTTCGACGGGCGGTGCGCGTTGTGGGTGTTGTACGGGTGTGAGGGTGACGCATCGTTACGTTCCTCCGACTCCCGAGAACGGGATGGCGCCATGTACGCGTCATCGGTGCGCGCTTACGGTAGGACGTGTCGGAGTCTGTTGGAAGGGGCCCAACAGCGGTTTGGTTGTGTTGAATTGAGTGACCGCTCAGCGGAATGCGTGGACCACCCGGATCGGGCCGACGATGTGTGCGTTGAACGCGTCGAGTTCCTGTGCGGGCACCCACAGTTCCAGGATCGACTTGCCGCCCGCCTGACGGACGGGGTAGCGGCTGAGGAACTCCGAGTCCACCTCGAAGTGCGTGACGAAGCCGGCACCGTCGTGCTTGACGTTCCAGTCCCGGGCGATCCTGATCGCGTAGTCCTCGCTCGCGGGTACCTCCGTGACCCCCGTACCGCTTCCGTGGTTGATCCGAGCATGAAGAAGCGCAGCATGCTCGCCATCGCTTCCCTCGCCGCCGGCTTCGTCGCGGCCGCCATCACCCCGTCCCACGGTGCGGACAGGGACGCGCTCGGCGACTTGAACGTCTCGGACACGCTCGGCACGGTGGACCACACCATCAGCCAGGACAGCTTCGCCGCCGCCGAGGACGGTGCTCCGGCCCAGGAGTAGGGCGGAGGGATGTGTTCCGGTGCCGGTGTCCCCGCTCCCGGGGCACCGGCACCGTGTTGTGTGCCCTCAACGGGAGCCGGTTTCCGTGGCAGTGTGGAGCGGGCAAGCCACAGGGGGCCACCAGAAGAGGGGGAACCGTGATCGTCTGGATCAACGGTGCGTTCGGTGCGGGGAAGTCCACCACCGCACGGGAACTGATCGAACTGATCCCGAACAGCACGCTCTTCGACCCCGAGGTCATGGGCGGCACGCTCACCCAACTGCTGCCCGCCAAACACCTCGCCGAGGTCGGCGACTTCCAGGACCTGCCGATCTGGCGCCGCCTCGTGATCGACACGGCGGCCGCGATGCTGGCCGAGCTCGGCGGAACCCTCGTGGTCCCGATGACGCTGCTGCGCCAGGAGTACCGCGACGAGATCTTCGGCGGCCTCGCCGCCCGCCGCATCGGCGTCCGGCATCTGTGCCTCGCCCCGGCGGAAACGATCCTGCGCGAGCGTATAGCCGGGCGGGAGGCCCCGCCCGACCTGCCCGACGGCGAGATACGGGTGCGGCAGAGGTCGTACGACCACATCGAGCCGTACCGCAGCGCCCTCGCCGCCTGGCTCACCGCCGACGCCCATCTCGTGGACACCAGCGACCTCACCCCGTACGAGACGGCCGTCCGCATCGCCGAGGCCGTCGGCAGCGGTGCCGCGCCCGTCTGCGACATCGTGCAGACCCCCGAACCCACCGCCGAGACCCTCGCCGCCGGTGTGCTCCTCTTCGACGAGGAAGACCGTGTACTGCTCGTCGATCCCACCTACAAGCCCGGCTGGGAGTTCCCTGGCGGTGTCGTCGAGCCCGGCGAGGCCCCCGCCCGCGCGGGTATGCGCGAGGTCGCCGAGGAGACCGGGATACGGCTGGCCGACGTGCCGCGGCTGCTCGTCGTGGACTGGGAATCGCCCGCGCCCCCCGGATACGGCGGACTGCGCCTCCTCTTCGACGGTGGTCGGCTCGACTCCGCCGAGGCCCGCTCACTGGTGCTGCCGGGGCCCGAGCTGCGCGGCTGGCGCTTCGTCACCGAGCAGGAAGCCGCCGACCTGCTCCCGCCCGTCCGCCACGAGCGACTGCGCTGGGCACTGAGAGCGCGTGAACGTGGCGCGGCGCTGTACCTGGAGGCGGGCGTACCGGTGGGGTGACGTCGGGCTCATCGGGCGGCGCCGCTGTAGGCGTACGGGTACGGCGTCAGCCTGCTCTCCTTCTCGAAGCGCCGGCTGAACTCGCCCATCGTCACGGCGAGCTGCGCGTGCCGCATCAGCAGCTCGGCCGCACCCTGCGGGATTCCCTCGGGTCGCGCGCCATCCGCGCAGGCCCGGACGAAGGTCTCGCGCTCCTCGGGGCCATACCTGTACAGCGCGGTGACCAGCCAGTTCACCAGGTGGTAGGTGGTGTGGTCGCGGTCGTAGCGCCGATGCCGCTCGAAGAAGTCGTGCTCGTCCCGGGCCAGTTGGAAGCGGGAGCTGAGTGCGAGGTCGTAGCCGGACAGGTAAAGCTGTCGGCCGTCGGTGAGGATGCTGCCGAAATGGGCGTCCAGGTGCAGGAGTCCATGTCTGTCGAGGAAGTCCACGAGGGTGTCGAGACCCTGGGCCGCGAAGGCACAGGCGGCACCGGTCGCGTCCGTGCGCAGCCGGGCGTCGAGCCAGTCGTGGAGGGTGTACGGGATCCACTCCAGGAACAGTGTCAGGCTCGCGGTCGCCGTCCGCAGGGCCTCGATGCGCTCGCGCAGTTGGTCGGTGCCGCCCCAGTAGGCGACGGCCCCATCCACGTCGGCCGGTTCGCCGGTCGGGGGAGCGGGCGGGCCGGGCAGCACCCGCCAGTGGTGCAGCAGTGGGAAGGCGGGACAGTGCCGGGCCAGCACCCAGTTCGTCGTCATCGTGTGCGCGGCCAGCTCCCGCCAGGCGCCGAAGCCGGGGCTGCCGACGGCGCCGATGCCGTAGTGGCAGAACGACGGCAGCCCGAAGAGGTTCGCCGTGGACCGCGCGTTCTCGGGCAGCCGCTCGAGGTCGGTGAGCGGCACGCGCTTCACGAAGACGTCCCGGCCCTCGACCGAGATCCGCACGGCTCTGCCACCGTTCCCGCTGTCGAGCGGGACCCCTGCCGCGACCAGGTCGGTGAGTTCGTGGTCGCTGAACAGGGCCAGGGCGGTGGCGATGTCGCTGTGGGCGGTCAGACGCGCGGGGACGGACATCCTCCGATGCTCAGCGCGGCACCTCGTACGTGTCCGCCGCTTTCCGAAGTACTGCCGAAGCTTGACCGGTCACCGGATCACCGTGGCCGAAACAGACCACGTCCGCGTCGAGACCGGCCAGCCGGTGGAAGGAAGCGATCGCCCGGGCGCGGTCGAGGTTGAACACACCGAGCATCACCGACCCGGTCACCGGCGCCGCGGCCACCGCGTCCCCCGTGAACAGCACGCCGTGCGCCGGGAGATGGAGTGCGATGCTGCCGTGGGTGTGGCCGGGGGCGTGGACGACGCGGGCGCCGCCGCCGAAGTCGAGGACGTCACCGTCGGACAGGTCGGTGACCCGCTCCGGCGGCACCGGGTCCCCCGGTGGCAACTGCTTCGCGGCCTCGGCGTGGATCGGCAGCTCCCAGTCCTCGAACACCGGGGGCGGGCCCGGGAGTTCGCCCCGGACGACCGGGGCGTCCAGCCGGTGCGCGAGTACCTCGGCTCCGGTCAGCGCGGCCAGCTCGCCGGCCCCGCCCACATGGTCCTCGTGGAAATGGGTCAGGACGATCCGCAGTACGTCCGCCGGGGCCCGCCCGAGACCTGTGAGCGCGTCGGCGATCGTCCGGCCGGCGCCGATCGGGCCGGCGTCGACCAGCGTCAGCTCGTCGCCGTCGGCCCAGAGGTAGGCCTGGCCGACCGGGAAGCGCAGGAGGTGGAGGCGGGGCAGGATCTCGATGACGTCCATGCGCCGACCGTAGGGAGGGCCCCCGCCCGAAGGCGAGGACCCTCTGCCGTGGGCAGATCGGTTCAGCCCGCCGCGTAGTTCCGCAGGAACAGCGCCTCCGTCACCGAAAGGCGCTCCAGCTCTTCCGGGGACACGCTCTCGTTCACGGCGTGGATCTGCGCCTCCGGCTCGCTCAGGCCGATGAGCAGGATCTCCGCCTGCGGGTAGAGACCGGCGAGGGTGTTGCACAGCGGGATGGAGCCGCCCTGACCGGCGTACTGCATCGTCTCGCCCGGGTAGGCCACCGTCATCGCATCGGCCATCGCCTGGTAGGCCGGGCTGCTCGGGTCGGCGCGGAAGGCCTGGCCCTGGCCGATCTGCTCGGTGCTCACCCGCGCGCCCCACGGCGTGTGCGCCTCCAGGTGGGCCTGGAGCAGCTTGGTGGCCTCGGCCGCGTCGACGCCCGGCGGCACCCGCAGGCTGATCAGGGCGCGGGCGCTCGCCTGCACGGACGGGGTGGCGCCGACGACCGGCGGGGCGTCGATGCCGAGGACCGTGACCGCGGGGCGGGCCCAGATGCGGTCGGCGACCGTGCCCTTGCCGATCAGCCCGACGCCGTCCAGCACCTTGGCGTCCGAACGGAACTGCTCCTCCGTGTACTCCAGGCCCTCCCAGTGCGTCTCGGGGGCGAGCCCGTCGACGGTGGTCGAACCGTCCTCGGCGCGCAGCGAGTCCAGGACCCGGATCAGCGCGCCCAGGGCGTCCGGGGCGGCACCGCCGAACTGCCCGGAGTGCAGATTGCCCTCCAGGGTGTCGATCTTCACCCGGACCAGGGTCATCCCGCGCAAGGTCGTCGTCACGGTCGGCAGACCGACGCGGAAGTTGCCCGCGTCGCCGATCACGATCGTGTCCGCGGCCAGCAGTTCGGGGTGCTGCTCGGCGTACCGCTCCAGACCGCCCGTGCCCTGCTCCTCCGAGCCCTCGGCGATCACCTTGACGTGCACCGGGACACCGCCGTTGGCCTTGAGGGCGCGCAGGGCGAGCAGATGCATGATCACGCCGCCCTTGCAGTCGGCGGCACCGCGGCCGTACCAGCGGCCGTTCCGCTCGGTCAGTTCGAACGGCGGGGTGGTCCAGGCGGCCTCGTGCAGGGGCGGCTGCACGTCGTAGTGGGCGTACAGCAGGACCGTTTTGGCGCCCTCGGGACCAGACAGGTAGCCGTACACCGACTGTGTTCCGTCCGGGGTGTCGAGCAGGGCGACGTCCTCGAAGCCCTCGGCGCGCAGGGCGTCGGCGACCCAGTTCGCGGCGCCCTCGCTCTCGCTCCTGGGGAACTGGTCGAAGTCCGCCACCGACTTGAAGGCCACCAGCTCGGTGAGCTCCGCCTTCGCTCTGGGCAGCAGCGAGGCGACGGTCTCGGCGACCGGATTCGACGACATGGGCACGCTCCTCGTGGGTGCGACGTTGTTGCGGTAAGTACCACCGATACTCCCACAGTGGCCTGCGGCGACGGCCGCCGTAGGATGCGGGGGACAGGTGCACAGACGGCTTGATCGGAGCAGCGGACCATCGTGAGCGGCGAGAACTCTTCGGCGGACGACGTGCAGCGGGTGTGGGACGTCGTCGTGGTGGGCGCGGGACCCGCGGGGGCCTCGGCCGCCTATGCGGCGGCGGTCGCGGGACGACGCGTCCTGCTGCTGGAGAAGGCGGAGCTGCCCCGCTACAAGACGTGCGGCGGCGGCATCATCGGCCCTTCCCGCGACGCGCTGCCGCCCGGCTTCGAGCTGCCCTTCCGGGACCGGGTGCACGCGGTCACGTTCTCGAACAACGGGCGCTTCACGCGTACGCGCCGCTCCAAGCAGATGCTGTTCGGGCTGATCAACCGGCCCGAGTTCGACCAGCAACTGGTCGAGCACGCGCAGAAGGCGGGCGCCGAGCTGCGTACGGGCGTCACGGTCCAGCGGGTCGAGCAGCACGGCTCGGCGGTGCCGGACCGGCGCACGGTCGCCGTCGTCCTGCAGGGCGGTGAGACGATCCTGGCCCGCGCTGTGGTCGGCGCCGACGGCAGCGCCAGCCGCATAGGTGCGCACGTCGGGGTGAAGCTGGACCAGGTCGATCTCGGTCTGGAGGCGGAGATCCCGGTGCCGGAGACGGTCGCCGAGGACTGGAAGGGACGGGTCCTCATCGACTGGGGCCCGTTGCCCGGCAGCTACGGCTGGGTCTTCCCGAAGGGCGACACGCTGACCGTCGGCGTGATCTCGGCGCGCGGCGAAGGCGCCGCGACCAAGCGGTACTTGGAGGACTTCATCGCCCGGCTCGGCCTCGCCGGCTTCGAACCGAGCATCTCCTCCGGGCACTTGACCCGGTGCCGCGCGGACGACTCCCCGCTCTCCCGTGGGCGGGTCCTCGTCTGCGGCGACGCGGCCGGGCTCCTCGAACCGTGGACCCGTGAGGGCATCTCGTTCGCGCTGCGTTCGGGGCGGCTCGCCGGTGAGTGGGCGGTGCGGATCGCCGAGGCGCACGACGCCGTGGACACCCGGCGCCAGGCCCTCAACTACGCCTTCGCCATCAAGGCGGGACTCGGCGTCGAGATGAGCGTCGGCAAGAGCATGCTCGCGGTGTTCGAGCGCCGGCCCGGGCTCTTTCACGCGGTGCTCACAGGCTTCCGCCCCGCCTGGAAGGCCTTCAAGGACATCACGCGGGGCGCCACGTCCCTGGGCGAGCTGGTGCGTACCCACCCGATGGCCCACCGCGCCCTGACCGCGCTGGACCGGCGGCCCGCGGCGGCCGAGGAGCCCCGGGAGACGGGGGAGAGCGCGGAGGACGCGGTCACTTCGTGACGGTGATCCGGAAGACCGGGTGGTCGGGGGCGATGCGGCGCAGTTCGGTGTCGGGGGAGTCGGGGCCGACTCCCTTGAAGAACACCCCGACCTCGGCCTTCCAGCGCTTGAGGTAGGCGCGCAGCAGCGGGACCTTGTCGTCGTCGCCGACCTCGGTCGCGGTGAACACGTCGACGTGCTTGCCCAGGTGCAGCTCGCCGCCGCCGGCCGCGCGCATGTTGTGCGTCCACTGGACGTGTCCGCGCGGGGCGACCAGGTACTGCTGCCCGTCCACGGTCAGCAGGTTCACCGGGGTGGTCCGCCACTCGCCGCTCTTGCGGCCGCGGACCGCGAGGACCCGGGAGCCCCACACGCTGATGCCCCGGCGGGTGATCCACGCCACCGCGCGGTTGAAGACATTGACGGTGAACCAGTCGGGCTTCTGCACATGCGTGGACATGGCTACTTCCTCCAGGAAGCTGTTTGAGAGCGATGCTCTCGGTTGACAAGAGTGTGGAGCAGATCGGTGCTCCAGAGCAAGAGCAGTGCTCTTTTTTATGTGCAGTGCTCTCTCTTCGTGGCACACTGCTGGGTATGAGGACCGCACAGGGCGCCCGTGCGCGGGCCAGAATCGAAATCACGGTGGCCATCAAGGACGCGGCGCGCCGACAGCTCGCCGAGGACGGTGCCGCCAAGCTCTCGCTGCGGGCCGTGGCACGCGAACTCGGCATGGTCTCCTCTGCGCTCTACCGCTACTTCCCCAGCCGTGACGACCTGTTGACCGCCCTCATCATCGACGCGTACGACTCCCTCGGCCAGGCCGCGGAGACGGCGCGCGACGCGGCCGCGGGCGCCGCTCCCGTGGAGCACTGGACGGCCGTGTGCGAGGCGGTGCGCGGCTGGGGGCTCGCGCATCCGCACGAGTACGCGCTGATCTACGGCTCTCCCGTGCCGGGCTACTCGGCCCCCGAGACGACCGTCCCGCCGGCCTCCCGCGTCGCCCTCGTTCTCATCGGCATCGTCCGTGACGCCCACGAGGGCCCGGGCCTGGCCGGCCTCGCCCTCCCCGAAGAGCTGCGGCCCGAGGCCGAGCGGATGGCCGCCGACCTCGTCGCCGACCTGCCGCCCGAGGTGGTGGCCGCGATGGTGGCGGCCTGGGCGCAGCTCTTCGGACTGGTGGGGTTCGAACTGTTCGGCCAGTTCAACCGGGTGGTGGAAGACCGGGAGAGGTTCTTCCGGCACGCGGTGACCGGGCTCGCGCACGGGGTGGGGCTGCGGTAGCCGCCGTCGGCGTACTCCCCGGGAAGTACGTGTGATCACCACGTCCGGCTGACGCCCCCGCGGCGCGCCGACGTCTAGCGTGGCCGTCATGGAAGAGCAGCGCGTGCGTGGGCACGGGCCGTCGCAGTGGTGGCGGTACGGGCCCCCGTGGTGGAACCGCCCGGACGACGTCGAGCCGCCGGCCGCCCACTGGCCGTGGCGCTCCACCGTGCTGCTCACCGCCTTCGTGCTGGTCGGCTCGAACTTCGCCGCACGGGAGCAGTTCCACCGCGTCCCGCTCGACGGCTACGCGCGCGTGCTGCTCCTGGTGGCCTCGGGGTTGCTGTTGTGGCGGCAGCGGTACCCGGCGTTCGTGGCGTTCGGCACGGCCGCGGCCACCCTGGTCTACCTCGGCGCCGGATACCCCTACGGACCGGTCTTCCTGACCGTCGCCGTGAGCTGCTTCAGCGCGATCGTCGCCGGCCGCCGGTGGGCCGCCTGGGCGGCGATGGGGATGCTCTGGGTCGGGCACGCCCTCGTCTCGCTGTGGCTCTACCGCTGGCTGCCGCCGCCGGGCGACCGGGGCGCGAACGTCAACCAGGAGATCGTGATCGCCACCTGGGTGGTGGCCATCGTCGCCGTGTCCGAGCTGGCCCGGGTACGGCGCGAACAGTGGGCCCGGGAGCGGGCCGACCGCGCCCTGGCGGCCCGGCGGCGCGCCGACGAGGAACGGCTGCGGATCGCACGCGAACTGCACGACGTCCTTGCCCACAGCATCTCCGTCATCAACGTCCAGGCGGGCGTGGGCCTCGCGCTCCTGGACACCGACCCCGAGCAGGCCCGCGAGGCGCTCACCACCATCAAGGCCGCGAGTAAGGAGGCGCTAGGCGAGGTCCGTCAGGTGCTGGACACCCTGCGCGCCCCCGGTGCCGCCCCGCGCGCCCCGGCGCCCGGCCTCGACCGGCTGCCCGAACTGGTGGAACAGGCGGCCGGCGCGGGCCTCACCGTCGAGGTCGACGGCACGGCCCCGCATCTCCCGCCGGGCGCCGACCTGGCCGCCTTCCGCATCGTCCAGGAGGCCCTCACCAACGTCGTCCGGCATTCGGGTTCACGGCACGCGCGCGTGCGGCTGGAACACGACGCGGACGCGCTGCGGCTGCGCATCGACGACGACGGTCCCGCGACCGGCGCCGACGCGGGCGGCAGCGGCAACGGGCTGGCCGGAATGCGGGAGCGTGCCGCCGCCCTCGGTGGCACGATCGAGGCGGGCCCGCGTCCCGACGGCGGCTTCCGGGTGCTCGCCGTACTGCCGTTGCAGATCAAGGTCAAGGAGGACGACCGGTGATCCGAGTACTGCTCGCCGACGACCAGTCGCTGGTGCGGGCCGGGTTCAGGGCACTGCTCGACGCGCAGCCGGACATCGAGGTGGCCGGTGAGGCGGCCGACGGCGAGGAGGCCGTGCGCAGGGTCTGCGAACTGCGCCCCGACGTCGTCCTGATGGACATCCGCATGCCGCTCCTCGACGGCCTGGCCGCGACCCGCCGGATCACGGGGCCGGCGGACCTGAAGGACGTCAGGGTGGTCATGCTGACCACCTTCGAGCTCGACGAGTACGTCTTCGAGGCGATCCGCTCGGGCGCCTCCGGCTTCCTGGTCAAGGACACCGAGCCGGACGAACTCGTGCGCGCCGTAAGGGCGGTGGTCGAGGGGGACGCGCTGCTGTCACCCGGGGTGACCCGCCGTCTGATCGCCGAGTTCGCGGCCCGCTCCAAGGAACCCACGGCCGCCGACGCCCTCGGTCAACTCACCGAGCGGGAACGGGAGGTGATGGCCCTGGTCGGCATCGGCCTGTCCAACGAGGAGATCGCCCGCCGCCTGGTCGTCAGCCCCCTCACCGCGAAGACCCACGTGAGCCGCACGATGGTGAAGCTGGGCGCCCGAGACCGCGCCCAACTCGTCGTACTGGCCTACGAGTCGGGGCTGGTGCGGCCGGGCTGGCTGGGCTGAGTCCGGCGTCTGTCATGGACGTACGCCCGGCGGGGCAACCAGCCCCCGCCGGGCGCACGTTCGGGGGCGTTCCCCCCAGGACAAGCCACGATCGTGCCGCAGACGATCGACGGCATATCGCGGCACTTCCAGCGAAGCGCTCAGTCGCGGACCGTCACGCGCTCCGCTTGCGCCTCCTTCACCGTGGACCTGGCGACCACGACCGACGGCTGCGTGCGACGGCTTCGCAGCCCCGTGAGTGTGAGGAGCAGGCCGGTCAGGGCGACGCCCGTGACGACCATGAAGCCGGGGCGGTAGCTGTCCAGGACGGCTTGTGGGGTCGCGTCGGACGGGGCGCCCGCCGTGACCACCGCGGTCACGATCGCGAGGAAGATCGCGCCGCCCACTTGTACCGAGGTGTTGAGCAGTCCGGAGACCATGCCCTGCTCGTGGTCCTCGACGCCGTTGGTGGCCTGGATGTTGAGCGAGGGGAAGACCAGCGCGCAGGCCGCACCGATCAGCAGCATCGACGGCAGGATGACCGCCGCGTACACGGGGTCGAGGTCGACGCGCAGGAACAGCGCGTACCCGACGGCCATCAGCGCGAAGCCCGTCGCGATCAGCCGAGGGGTGCCGAACCGGTCGACGATCGAGCCGACCTTCGTCGAGGACACCGCGACCAGGGCGCCCGCGGGCAGGAAGGCCAGCGCGGTGTGCAGCGCCGACCAGCCGAGCAGCGACTGCATGTACAGCGTCGTCAGGAACTGGAAGCCGACGTACGACCCGAAGAAGGCCACCGCGCCGAGCTGGGCGCGGATCTGGCTGCCCGACCGCAGCACACCGAGCCGGATCAGCGGGCCCGGCGAGCGCCGTTCCACCTGGACGAAGACCGTGAGGAGCACGGCGACGGCGAGGAACGACAGCAGCGTGCGGGCGGAGGCCCAGCCGGCCTGGGGTGCCTGGACGACGGTGAAGACCAGCAGCAGCATCGACGCGGTGCCGAGCACGGCGCCGGGGATGTCGTACCCGTTGTGGTCCTTCTCGCGTTCGCTGCGCGGCAGCAGACGCAGTCCCGCGAGCAGCGCGATCACGGCGATGGGGGCCGGCAGCAGCATGGTCAGGCGCCAACTGGCCTCCGTGAGCAGCCCGGACAGCACCAGACCCATGGAGAAACCGGTGGCCGCGCACGTGGTGTAGATGGAGAGGGCGCGGTTGCGCAGCGGGCCCTCCGCGAAGGTCGTCGTGATGATCGACAGACCCGCGGGCGCGGTGAACGCCGCGCTCAGGCCCTTGATGAAACGGCTGGCGATCAGCAGCGGACCGGAGTCGACGAGCCCGCCGAGCAGCGATGCGAGGGCGAAGACGCCCAGGGCCACCAGGAACACCTGGCGCCGGCCGAGCAGGTCGGCGGTGCGGCCGCCGAGGAGCAGCAGTCCGCCGTATCCCAGGATGTAGCCGCTGACGATCCATTGCAGTGTCGACGTGGACAGGTGGAGATCGGAGCCGATGGACGGCAGGGCGACGCCGACCATCGACACGTCGAGCGCGTCGAGGAACATCGCGGCGCAGAGCACGAGCAGCGTGCCCCACAGCCGGGGCGTCCAGCGTCCGTCGGACGCGGGCGTGGTGAGCGGAGAGGTCATGGCGACGACACTACATGCGTATGCATCGGATGCAAGCGCATTTAATTCTGGTGCAACAATTTCACTTCTCTGCTACGGTGCGGCCATGGCGGCGAACAAGGCCGAGCAGGCGCTCGTGCAGCAGTGGCGGGACATCCTCGCGCTGCACGCCCGCACGCAGTGCGAACTCGACCGCGTCCTGCACGGGCACGGCCTGTGCGCCAGCGACTTCGAGGTCCTCGACCTGCTCTCGCAGGGCACCGCGGGGGACGGCGGCTGCGCATACCGAATACAGGGGATCTCCGACCGTGTCCATCTCAGCCAGAGCGCGCTGTCACGCCTGATCGCCCGCCTGGAGAAGGACGGACTCGTCGAGCGCGCCATGTGCACGGAGGACCGGCGGGGCGTGCGGGTGGCGCTCACGGCGAAGGGGCGCGCGCTGCACGGCGAGGTGCTCCCGGTGCAGCGCGCGGTGCTGACCCGGATGCTGGCCGGCTGACCAGGCCCGGTCAGATCCCGGACGTCTCCCGCCACAGCGTGGCCAGCGAGGCGTCACCCGTCACGCTGGGCACCGGCACGCGGTTCCACAGCGCCAGGTACAACTGATCGGCGGGACCGGCCAGTTCGGCCGCCGCCTCACCGGACGCGTCGCACATGGTCACGGGCGGCCCGTCCGACAGCCGTACGGTCCACACCGCGTCCGCGCCATCGTCCGCGCCCACGGCCCGCACCCGCAGCACGCGCGGCGCCTCGCTGCGGACCCGGCTCCTTTTGCGGGCGTGGAAGCCGCGCAGCAGTTCGTCGATACCGTCCACCGCGAAGTCCGTGCCGACCGGCGACGGGGTGCCGCCGCGTGCCGACTCCGCGTCGTGGCGGTGCACGGTCGTCTCGTGGGCCTGTCGCCGGGTCCAGAAATGCAGGGGTGAGGGGTTGGGTGCGGGGTGGAAGGTCCAGCACTCCAGGTCGGGCGGCGCGGCGGCCAGGGCGTCGACCAGGCGGTGGTGGCTGTCCCGGTACCAGGCCACCAGCTCGTCGCCGTCGAGGTCCGGGCCGTCGCCGATGGGCCGGTGAGCGGTGTGCCCCTCGGCCGCGTAACCGGTGGCCCACTCGTGCACGGCGCCCGTGTGCCGCAGCAGGTCACGCACCTGCCACTGCGGGCAGGACGGCACCTTGGCCTCGGTGCCGGCCCGTTCGGCGGCTGCGGCCAGCAGCCGCCCCTCCCGGTCCAGGGTCTGAAGGAAGTCGGCAGTCTCCATGAGGTGAGTGTGCCGGACGCGACGGGGTGGGCGTCTTCAGAAGTCGACCGGATCCCGCACGATAGGACAGGTCACGCAGTGGCCGCCCCTGCCCCGGCCCAGTTCGGCGCCGACGATCGTGATGACCTCGATGCCGGCCTTGCGCAGCAGGGCGTTGGTCTGAGTGTTGCGGTCGTACGTGACCACCACCCCCGGTTCCAGGGAGACCGCGTTGTTGCCGCTGTCCCACTGCTGCCGCTCGGACGCGTTCACGTCACCGCCGGTCTCCACGACCCGCAGCCGGGGCAGTCCGAGCGCCTCGGCGACCACCTCGACGAACGGCGTCGAACCCTCGTCGGTGATCTCGACGCCCGGCGCCCTGTCCCCGGGGCGCAGCGAGAAGGCGTGGACCCCGTCCATGATCCTCGGATACAGCGTCACCACGTCGCGGTCGGCGAACGTGAACACCGTGTCGAGGTGCATCGCGGAGCGCAGCTTGGGCATCCCGGCCACGATGACGCGCTCGGCGGCGCCCTGCTCGAACAACGCCTTGGCGACCTGGGTGACGGCCTGCCGCGAGGTCCGCTCGCTCATCCCCATCAGCACGACCCCGTTGCCGACCGGCATGATGTCGCCGCCCTCGAACGTCGCTTGCCCCCAGTCGAGTTCGGGGTCGCCCCACCACACCGTGGAGCCCGAGTAGTCTGGGTGGAAGGTGTAGATCGCCTTCATCAGCAGCGTCTCGTCGTGCCGGGCGGGCCAGTACAGCGGGTTGAGGGTGAGCCCGCCGTACAGCCAGCACGTCGTGTCACGGGTGTAGAGCGTGTTGGGCAGCGGCGGCATCAGATACTCGCCGACGCCGGTGGACTCGCGGGCCAGCGCGATGTAGTCGGAGCGGTACTCGTCCGGGAGGTCGGCGGTGGCCAGACCACCGATCAGGTACTTGGCCAGCTGGGTCGGTTCGAGGGTCTCCAGATAGGCGCGGGTGGTCTCCATCAGGCCGAGACCGACCTCGTTGGCGACGATCTTCCGGTCCAGGAGCCACTCCCGCGCCATCGGGTCCGCCATGGTGTGCGCGAGCAGATCGTGCAACTCGACGACGTCGACGTCCCGTTCACGCAGCTTGTTGACGAAGTCCGCGTGGTCGCGCTGCGCGTTCTCCACCCACATCGCGTCGTCGAACAGCAGGTCGTCGGCGTTGGTCGGGGTGAGCCTGCGATGGGCGAGACCGGGCTCGCACGCGAGCACCTTGCGCAGCCGGCCGACCCATGGACCCCACGACCATCGCGGTCATCATGGGCAGCGTGAGCTTGGCCGCAGGCGGTGAGGAATTGAGACTCTGCGTCGACTGTGCCTGCGCCATGGTTCACACGATGGGACAGCCCCGCACCGTGTGCACCTTTTGTTCCATCCGGGTGGTGGCCCTGGACGCCATGCGGATACGTGGCCGGCTCTTGCCCATGCCCGAGCAGCCGGTGACGGTCACGTCTCCCGCGCCCTGCCGACCAGGACGCGCTCTTCCCGCCCCTGGACACAGGCGGAACGTCGGAACCGCCGACACATGCCCACACACACCAGCCAACGACCACTCGAATCTCTGTCCGAGCCACCCCTCCGGGGAATGGTGTGCAGTACTACGTATGCGTACGGGATGCATGCCGTACGCATACGTATCGCGTCAGCCCGCCGCCGCGTGCCGGGTGAGGAAGCCGATGAGCGCGGCGACGCCCGCGAGTACGGCGACGCTCGTGAGGGCGGCGGACAGCGAGAACGCGTCGGCCATGAAGCCGATGGCGGGCGGTCCGAGAAGCATGCCGCCATAGCCGAGCGTGGACGCGGTCGCCACGCCGCTGGACCCCGCGAGCCTGCCCGCGCGTTCGATGGCGACCGGGAAGAGATTGGCGAGCCCGAGTCCGGTGACGGCGAAGCCGACCAGTGCCGCCCACGCGGAGGGAGCGAGGGAACCGAGCAGCATGCCGACGGCCGCGGTGACGCCGCCCGCGACCACGGTACGGGTGCGGCCGAGCCGTTCCAGCAGGGAAGACCCGGTCAGCCGTCCGACGGTCATGGCGAGCGCGAAGGCCGAGTACCCCGCCGCCGCGAGCCCCGGCGAGCTGTCCAGGTCCTGTTCGAGGTGCAGGGCGCCCCAGTCCGCCATGGCTCCCTCGCCGTACGCCGTGCACAGCGCGATCAGCCCGAAGACGACGACCAACGCGCGCGTGCGGCCGTCGAGGCGCCGCGGACGCGCACCGGCCGTGTCGCTCGGGCGGTCCGGCGGTCGGGGCGGTGCGTGCCGCAGGAGGGTGGGGCTCGCGGCAGCGGTCACGAGCAGTCCGACCACGGTCAGGCCGAGCAGATGCTCGGTCGGGGAGAGGAGCTCGGCGACCAGACCGCCGAGCCCCGCGCCGATCATGCCGCCGAGGCTGAAGGCCGCGTGGAAACTCGGCATGACCGGTCGCCGGAGCGCGGCGACGAGATCGACGGCGGCGCTGTTGAAGGCCACGTTGATCCCGCCGTACGCCGCCCCGAACACCAGCAGGACCGCACCCAGCGCGGCCACCGAGTGGGTGAGCGGAGGCAGGGCGACGCTGAGGGAGAGCAGGACGGCGCACACGACGGTGACCGGGTGACTGCCGTACCGGCGGCACAGGCGTCCGGTGAGCGTCATGGTGACGACCGCCCCGGCCGAGACGCCGAGGAGCGCGAGGCCGAGGGCGCCCGCGGAGGCGTGGGTCTGCTCCTTGATGGCGGGGATGCGGACGACCCAGCCGGCGAAGACGAAGCCGTCGAGAGCGAAGAAGGCGGTGATCGCGATACGGAGACGGGTGAGCGCGCTGTCGGGCACGACGCTGTGCGTCCGGGTTTTGTTTATTTGCGGCACAAACTCAGGCTAGGGGTGTCCCAGGAGCGGGACAAGGGTGGTGGCCCGCCGGCCGCCGCCGTACCCGAAGGCCGACCGGGTCAGGACCTGCGCCGTGCCCCCGGACCCGGTCGCGCCGTGACGTCCCTCGGGGCCAGGGTGGTGTGGTCCTCGGCACACTCGACGACGGCCCGTACCGGGGCCCCGCACTCCGAGTGGTGGATGTCCAGCATGGGCCCCTCGGGATCGCCGGCGTACGTCTCGCCCCACTGCCTCAGTGCGATGAGAACCGGCCACAGGTCCCAGCCCTTGCGGGTCAGCCGGTACTCGTTGCGGGAGCGGCTGCCCGGCTCCTGGTACGGCACGGTCCTGAGGATGCCGGCTGAGGTCAGCTTGCGGAGCCGGTCGCTCAACACCGCTTCGGACAGGCCGATATGGCGGCGGAAGTCGTCGAAACGGCGGACCCCGTTCGCCGCGTCCCGCACGATCAGCAGCGTCCACTTCTCGCCGACCACGTCGAGCGTGCGCTGGACCGTGCAGTTCTCCGTGCTCGTATCGAGCCACTCCATGGCGTCCATGGTCTCCATGGCACCCATGGTAGGGAGCTGGCTTCGACATTGACAGTCAGTGGCGCGCACGGCTAGCTTCGATCAACGAAGTCAGACGAGGAGGCAGGGCACCGTGGGACGGACACGAACGTACGAGTGGGAGGACCCCGCGGTCACGGCGGCGGCCGTCGGACGGGCCTCCGGCCTGGACTTCCTGCGCGACATGCTGGAGGGGCGGCTGCCCGGACCGCCCGTCCTCGCCACCCTGGACTTCCAGCTCGCAGAGGTGGCCGAGGGCCGGGTGGTGTTCTCGCTGACCCCGGGCGAGGACCACTACAACCCGATCGGCAGCGTGCACGGCGGTGTCTACGCGACGCTGCTCGACTCGGCGGCGGGCTGCGCGGTGCAGTCCATCCTGCCCGCCGGCGTGGGCTACACCTCGCTCGACCTGACCGTGAAGTTCCTACGCCGGATCACCGTGGACACCGGCCCGGTGCGCGCCATCGGCACGGTCGTGAACAGTGGCCGTACGACCGCACTCGCACAGGCCACGCTGGTCGACGCGACGGACCGCCTGCTCGCCCACGCCACCAGCAGCTGCCTGCTGTTCCCGGTGCCCGCCTCCGGTACCTGATCCACCGACATCGGCTCCCACGTCTGACCAACCTCATACCGGCCTGCCATGCTGTCAGTTCCGCACCGACCGCAGGAGGCCCCATGTCCGAGCCGTCCGTCCTCGCCTCACTGGTGTCCGGGTTGCGGGGCGGGTCGATCCGGGTCGTCGACCTCACCTCGCCGCTCTCCTCGTCGACGCCGGTGATCCAACTGCCGCCCGAGTTCGGCCAGACGGCGATGTTCGAACTGGAGGAGATCAGCCGGTACGACGACCGGGGTCCTGCCTGGTACTGGAACAACTTCCGCAGCGGTGAGCACACCGGCACCCACTTCGACGCCCCCAACCACTGGGTGAGCGGAAAGGACCTCGCCGACGTGGCGTCCGTCCCGGCGGGCCGGCTGATCGCACCGGCCGCCGTCCTGGACTTCACCGCCGAGGCGGAGCGTGACCCGGACTTCCTCGTCGAGGTGGACCACATCAAGGCCTGGGAGGCGGAGCACGGACCGCTGCCCGACGGCGGCTGGCTGCTGCTGCGCACCGGCTGGGACGCCCGCTCGCACTCCCAGGAGGCCTTCCTCAACGCGGACGAGAACGGCCCGCACACCCCCGGCCTCTCGCCGGAGTGCGCCCGCTGGGTGGCCCAGGAGTCGCCGGTGATCGGCCTCGGAGTCGAGACCGTGGGAACCGACGCCGGACGCGGCCACTCCTTCGACCCGCCCTTCCCGTGCCACTCCTACCTCATGGGCAGCGACAAGTACGGGCTGACCCAGCTGCAGAACCTGGCCGCCCTGCCCGCGACCGGCTCGGTCGTCGTCGCCGGACCGCTGCCCATCGTCGCGGGATCCGGGGCACCCGCGCGCGTGCTCGCACTGGTGGAGCGCCGATGAAGGTCGCGGAGGCCGTCGGGCGGGCGCTGTCCGCGGCCGGTGTCGACCAGGTCTTCGGCGTGGTCGGATCAGGCAACTTCCACCTCACCAACGCCATGATCGCGGCCGGTTCACGCTTCGTCGCCGCACGCCACGAGGGCGGCGCGGCGACGATGGCCGACGCCTACGCGCGTGTGAGCGGCACGGTCGCCGCCGTCAGCGTCCACCAGGGACCGGGCCTGACGAACGCCCTCACCGGTGTCACCGAGGCGGCCAAGAGCCGTACGTCGCTCCTCGTACTCGCGGCCGAGGCGACCGAACCGCGCTCCAACTTCCACATCGACCAGGAGGCCCTGGCCCACGCGGTGGGCGCCGTCGCGATGCGGGTCACGTCGGCCGAGGACGCGGTCGTGCAGGCCTGCGCCGCGGTGCGCCGCGCCCTGCACGACCGGCGCACCGTACTGCTCAACCTGCCCCTGGACGTGCAAGCCCTGGACGTGCCCGACGACGCCCTGGCCCAGGCCGCGCCGCCGCCCGCACGAGTGCCGGTCGAACCGGCCGATGCCGACGTGGCCGCACTGGTCGGGGTGCTCGAAAGCTCCCGCAAGCCTGTATTCGTGGCGGGCCGGGGATCCCGCACACCCGGTGCCCGCGACGCCCTCGAAGCGCTCGCCGCACACCACGGCGCGCTGCTGGCGACGTCGGCCGTGGCACGCGGCCTCTTCCACGGCAACCCCTGGTCGCTGGACGTGGCCGGAGGCTTCTCCTCCCCGCTCACGGCCGAACTGGTGCAGGGCGCGGACGTGATCGTGGGCTGGGGCTGCGCGCTGAACATGTGGACCATGCGGCACGGCCGCCTGATCGGCGCGGACACCACCGTGGTCCAGGTCGACGACGACGCGTCCGCCCTCGGTGCGCACCGCGAGGTGCACCTGGGGGTCACCGGAGACGTGGAACGCACGGCACGGCGGGTATGGGAGGCGAGCGGGCCGGGGCGGCAGGGCTACCGGACGCCCGACTTCAACGCCGCCATCGCCGCCCGCGTGCGCTGGCGCGACGTGCCGTACGACGACAGGAGCGGCCACGGCCGGATCGACCCGCGCACGCTCAGCGTCGCACTCGACGACCTCCTCCCCGCGGAGCGGGTGATCGGCGTGGACTCCGGCAACTTCATGGGCTACCCGAGCATGTACCTGGCGGTGCCGGACGAGAACGGCTTCTGCTTCACCCAGGCGTTCCAGTCCATCGGCCTGGGCCTCGCGACCACGATCGGCGCGGCGCTGGCACGGCCGGACCGGCTTCCGGTGGCGGCGCTCGGGGACGGCGGCGCGCTGATGGGCGCGGCGGAACTCGACACCGTACGGCGGCTCGGCCTGCCGATGGTGGTCGTGGTCTACAACGACGACGCGTACGGGGCGGAGGTGCACCACTTCGGGCCGGACGGGTATCCGCTGGGCACGGTCGAGTTCCCGTCGACGGACATCGCCTCCGTGGCGCGCGGCCACGGCTTCGAGGCGGTCACCGTGCGCACGAGCGCCGACCTCAAGGGCGTGGCGGACTGGCTCGCC
Organism: Streptomyces sp. NPDC002619; assembly: GCF_042889305.1. Classification (NCBI taxonomy): domain Bacteria; kingdom Bacillati; phylum Actinomycetota; class Actinomycetes; order Kitasatosporales; family Streptomycetaceae; genus Streptomyces; species Streptomyces sp. NPDC002619. Next base: position 51,913 of record NZ_JBIAQV010000009.1, read on the forward strand.
GGCCCGCGCTCCGCACCCCTGCTGGTCGACGCCAAGGTGACCGCGGATCGCGGGGCGTGGTGGCTCGAGGAGGCATTCCGGGGGCACTGAACACGATCAGGGGGCGCTGACAAACGCCCACTGCGCCTCGCCGCGCCTCGGTACGCGCGTTTCGTGCAGCCGGACGCGCGGAACGTGCAGGAGTTCACACGGCCGTCATTCGCATACTCGGTGGCTCAAGCGACCGACGCACCCGGATCACATGCGGAGGCGGACCTCGATGAGGACGTTCGTATACACATCCCACCCCTCGCGGGTGGTCTTCGGCGCCGGAGCGGTCGGCCGGCTCCGCGCGGAGGTGGAACGGCTTGGCTGCGCCAAGGTGCTGCTGCTGTCCGGCCCCTCTCTCCCGGTGGCCTCCGCCCAGGTCAGGCAGGCACTCGGCGACCGGCTGGCGGCGGAGTTCGACGGCGCGGCCATGCACACCCCGGTGGAGGTGACCGAGCGCGCCCTCGACGTGCTCCGCGAGTCCGGCGCCGACGGCATCGTGGCCGTCGGCGGCGGTTCGACCACGGGACTGTCGAAGGCCCTGGCCCTGCGCACCGGCCTCCCCCAGGTGATCCTGCCGACCACCTACGCCGGTTCCGAGGTCACACCTGTGCTCGGCGAGACCCGTGACGGGCGCAAGGTGACGCAGTCGTCGCCGGACATCCTCCCCGAAACCGTCGTCTACGACGTCGACTTCACGCTCACCCTGCCGCTGCCTCTGACGGTCACGAGCGGCATCAATGCCCTCGCGCACGCCGTCGAGGCCCTGTACTCCGCCGACGCCAACCCGGTCACCGACCGGCAGGCGCTCGACGCGATCTCCCTCGTCGCACGGTCGCTGCCCCGCCTCGCCGCGGACCCCGCCGACGAGGACGCGCGCGCCGACCTGCTGCACGCCGCCTGGCTCGCCGGGATCTGCCTCGCCACGGTCGGCATGGGCCTGCACCACAAGCTGTGCCACACCCTCGGCGGCAGCTTCGACCTGCCGCACGCCCCGACCCACACCGTCGTCCTGCCGCACGCCATGGCCTACAACGCGCAGGCGGCGCCCGGCGTGATGCGCCGCATCGCCGACGCCCTCGGCGTCCCGGACGCCCCCTCCGGCGTGTACGACCTGGTCGCCTCCCTGGGTGGACCGACCTCGCTGCGCGACCTCGGCATGCCGGAGTCCGGCCTCGCCCGCGCCGCGGAACTGGCCGCCTCGACGCCGTACCCCAACCCGCGCCCGGTGACCGCCGAGGGCATCACCGAGCTGCTGACCGACGCCTGGCACGGGCGTCGCCCCGAGGGCCCGCCGTCCACGGAGGCCAAGCTGGCCCGCCTCACCGAACAGGTGGTGGCCAGCTTCGCCGGGGCCCCGGACACCCGCGTCCGCACCCTGCTGAGCGACCTCGTCCGGCATCTGCACACCTTCGTGGCCGACAACGACGTCACCGACGCCGAATGGCAGTACGCCATCGACTACCTCACCAGCACCGGCCAGACCTGCGGACCGACCCGCCAGGAGTTCGTGCTCCTCTCCGACACCCTCGGCGTCTCCAGCGCCGTGGACCTGCTCACCAACTCCCGTACGCCCACCACCACTCCGTCCGCCGTGCTCGGCCCCTTCTACACGCCGGGCCCGCCCGAGGCCGAGCACGGCAGCGACATCTCCGGTGGACTGCACGGCACCCCGCTGTGGGTGGACGTACGGATCACGGACACCGACGGCGAACCGCTCAAGGACGCGGTCGTCGACGTCTGGCAGTCCAACGAGGACGGCTTCTACGACGTCCAACTCCCCGATCTGGACGGCCCGGTGCTGCGCGCCAGGCTGCGTACCGACTCCGGGGGACGGCTCACCTTCTGGTCGATCCTGCCCGCGGCCTACCCGATCCCCGAGGACGGACCGGTCGGGCACATGCTCTCCGCGGTCGGCCGCCATCCCTATCGGGCACCCCACCTCCACTTCATGATCGACGCGCCCGGCCACCGCAAGCTCGTCACCCAGCTGTTCGTGTCGGGCGGCGACTACCTGGACAGCGACACCGTCTTCGGCGTCAAGGACGAACTCGTCGTCGACTTCACGCCGCACACCGGCCCCACCCCCGACGGCCGTCCCCTCGACGGGGAGTGGCGCCGGCTCGACTACACCTTCCGTATCGCCCCCCTGGCCGACCGACCGAGGAGCGCCCGCTCATGACCACCCCCCAGGCATCCGCCGCGTACGACACCGACGTTCTCGTCGTCGGCAGCGGCCCCGCCGGCGGCTCGGCCGCTCTCGCCCTGGCCACCTACGGCATCCGCACCCTGCTGGTGACCAAGTACGGCTGGCTGGCCAACACCCCGCGCGCCCACATCACCAACCAGCGCACCATGGAGGTCCTGCGCGACCTCGGCGTCGAGTCCGAGGCACTGGCCCACGGCAGCCCCTCCCACCTGATGGGCGACACCGTGCTGTGCACCGCGCTGACCGGGCAGGAGATCGGCCGTATCCGCAGCTGGGGCACGGGTCCCGGGTCCGCCACCGAGTACGCGTCGAAGAGTCCCAGCCAGATGATCGACCTGCCGCAGACCTATCTGGAGCCGATCCTGGTGAGCAACGCGGCGGCCCGCGGCGCCAAGGTCCGCTTCGACACCGAGTTCCTCGACTTCACCCAGGACGAGGACGGCGTCACGGCACGGCTGCGCGACCGGGTCCGCGGCGACGAGTTCACCGTACGCGCCCGCTACCTCATCGGCGCCGACGGCGGACGCAGCGCGGTCGCCGAACAGCTCGGCCTGCCCTTCGACGGCCGTATGGCCAAGGCCGGCAGCATGAACATCGTCTTCAAGGCCGACCTCACCCGGTACTGCGCCCACCGCCCCAGCGTCCTGTACTGGGTGCTGCAGCCCGGCGCGGAGACCGGCGGCATCGGCATGGGCCTGGTCCGCATGGTCCGCCCGTGGAACGAATGGCTGCTGGTGTGGGGGTACGAGATCGAGCAGCCGCCGCCGGACGTGGACGAGGAGACGGCACGGCAGATCGTGCGCGACCTCATCGGCGACCCCGAGCTGCCGGTGGAGATCACATCGACCTCGCTGTGGACCGTCAACCACACCTACGCCAAGGCCTATTCGTCCGGCCGGGTGTTCTGTGCCGGCGACGCCGTGCACCGTCATCCGCCGTCCAACGGGCTCGGCTCCAACACCTCGATCCAGGACGCGTTCAACCTCGCCTGGAAGCTGGCCATGGTCGTGCGCGGTGAGGCCGGACCCGCACTCCTCGACAGCTACACGGCCGAACGCGCCCCCGTCGGACGGCAGATCGTCGACCGCGCCAACCTGAGCCGCGACCAGTTCGGCCCGATCTTCGACGTGCTCGGCGTCGGCGCCGGCAGCAACGAGAACGCCATCGCCGAAGGGCTCGCGGCGCTACGGGCCCGCACCCCCGAGGGCGCCAAGAAGCGCCGCCTCCTGGAGGAGGCGATCCAGCTCAAGAACTACGAGTTCAACGCGCACGGCGTCGAGATGAACCAACGCTACGAGTCCGGAGCCGTCCTCCCCGACGGAAGTGCGGCCGAAGTCTGGGACCAGGACCAGGAGTTGGTGCACCGCCCGACGACCAGGCCCGGCGCCAAGCTCCCGCACGCGTGGCTGGTCGACGCCCAGGGCGAACGCGTCTCCACACTCGACGTCGTCGGCCACGGCGTCTTCACCGTGCTGACCGGCCTGTCCGGCGACGCCTGGGAGGCGGCGGCACACGCGTCCCGCGACGAACTCGGCATACCGCTGCGGTTCGTGCGCGTCGGCGACGACAACTCCCTTGACGCGTACGGCGAATGGGACCGCGTCAGCGAGATCGGCGAGGACGGCGTGCTCCTGGTGCGCCCGGACGGCCATGTCGCCTGGCGGCGCGCCACCGCACCCGACACCGAGACATCGGCACGCGACGATCTGCTCGAAGCGCTCCGCCGGCTCCTGGGGCGATGAGCATGGACAAGCAGGTGGCCACCGCCGAAGAGGCCCTGGCGGACGTGCGGGACGGCCAGTCGTTCGCCGTCGGCGGCTTCGGCCTGAGCGGCGTCCCCGAGGTACTCATCGGCGCCCTGTACGCGGCCGGGGCGAGCGGCCTCACCGTCGTGTCGAACAATTGCGGCGTCGACGGCCGCGGCCTCGGCGTCCTGCTGGCCGCGGGCCGTATCGCCAGGGTCACGGGCTCGTACATCGGCGACAACAAGGAGTTCGCGCGCCAGTACCTCGCGGGTGAGCTGGAGGTCGAACTGACCCCGCAGGGCACCCTCGCCGAGCGGTTGCGGGCCGGCGGCAGCGGCATCCCGGCCTTCTACACCCCGGCCGGTGTCGGCACCCAGGTCGCCGAGGGCGGTCTGCCGTGGCGCTATGCCGCCGACGGGTCGGTGGCAGTGGCCTCGCCGCCCAAGGAGGTACGTGCCTTCGACGGCGTCGACCACATCCTGGAACACGCCATCACCACCGACTACGCCCTGGTCAGGGCCGCCCGCGGGGACCGGCACGGCAACCTCGTCTTCCACCACGCGGCCCGCAACTTCAATCCGTTGGCCGCGATGGCGGGCCGGATCACCGTTGCCGAGGTCGAGGAGCTCGTCGAGCCGGGGGACCTGGACCCCGACGAGGTCCATCTGCCGGGCGTGTTCGTGCAGCGCGTCGTGGAGCTGACGCCTCAGCAGGCGGCCGACAAGGGAATCGAGAAGAGAACGGTGCGCGAGCGATGAGCTGGACCCGGGACGAGATGGCGACCCGCGCCGCGAGCGAGCTGCGGGACGGCGACTACGTCAACCTCGGTATCGGACTGCCCACCCGGGTGGCCGACTTCCTGCCGCCGGGCGTCGGTGTCGTCCTGCACTCGGAGAACGGACTGCTCGGCGTCGGCCCCTACCCGACCCCCGACGAGGTCGACGCCGACCTCATCAATGCGGGCAAGGAGACGGTGACCGTGCGGCCCGGGGCGTCCTTCTTCGACTCGTCGCTCTCCTTCGGCATGATCCGCGGCGGCCACATCGACACCGCGATCCTCGGCGCGCTCCAGGTGTCGGCCCGCGGTGACCTGGCCAACTGGGCGGTGCCCGGCCGGATGATCAAGGGCATGGGCGGTGCGATGGACCTCGTGCACGGCGCCCGTCGGGTCGTCGTGCTGATGGACCACACCGCGAAGGACGGCAGTCCCAAGATCGTGTCGGAGTGCACGCTGCCGCTCACCGGCCGCGCCTGTGTGGACCGCATCATCACGGACCTGTGCGTGCTCGACATCACCCCGCACGGCCTCCACCTCGTTGAAACAGCACCAGGTGTGACGCCTGATCAGGTGGCCGCCAGCACGCCTCTTCCCGTCCTCCGCCAGCCCCACCTGGAGTCCTGATGATCGAACGACCGCGTGACGTGTACGTCGTCGACGCCGTCCGCACCCCCTTTGGCCGGTACGGCGGCGCCCTGTCCGGCGTACGCCCCGACGACCTCGCCGCCGGTGTGCTGCGCGCCCTCCTCGACCGCAGCCCCGGCCTGGATCCGGCGCGCATCGACGACGTGCTGTTCGGCAACGCCAACGGCGCGGGCGAGGAGAACCGCGACGTGGCCCGGATGGCCGTCCTGCTCGCCGGACTCCCGGTGAGCGTGCCCGGCGCCACGGTCAACCGGTTGTGCGGCTCCGGCATGGAAGCCGTCATCCAGGCGGCCCGTGCCGTCGCCCTCGGGGACGCGTCCGTCGCGATCGCCGGCGGCGTCGAGTCCATGAGCCGCGCGCCCTGGGTCCTGCCGAAGCCGGAACGCGCCTTCCCGGCCCGCGACCAGCAGTTGTACTCAACCACGCTCGGCTGGCGGCTGGTCAACCCGAGGATGCCGCGGGAGTGGACGATTCCGCTCGGCGAGAGCGCGGAACTGGTCGGCGCCAAGTACGGCATCACGCGGGAGGCGCAGGACGCGTTCGCGCTCGCCAGCCACCGGAGCGCCGCCCAGGCCTGGCGGGACGGCTCCTACGACGCCGAGACAGTCGCCGTCGAAGGCGTGGACCTGCCGCGCGACGAGGGCATCCGCGACAACACCTCCCTGGAGGCGCTCGCCGCCCTGAAGCCGGCCTTCCTCCCGGACGGCACCGTCACCGCGGGCAACGCCTCACCGCTCAACGACGGTGCGGCCGCGCTGCTGCTCGCCGACGAGGAGGGGCTCGCGGCGATCGGCCGTGAACCGTTGGCCCGGGTGCGGGCGGCGGCGGTGACGGGCATCGAGCCTCAGTACTTCGGGCTCGGCCCGGTGGACGCCATCCGCAAGGCCCTCGACAAGGCGGCCGTCGCCGCCTCCGACCTGCACACGATCGAGCTGAACGAGGCGTACGCGGCACAGGCGCTGGCCTGTCTGGCCGCACTCCCGGAGCTGGACCCGGCCGTGGTCAATCCGCGGGGCGGCGCCATCGCCATCGGACACCCGCTGGGTGCGTCGGGCGCCCGCATCACCGGAGCGGTCGCGCACCAGCTGGCGGCGGCGGGCACGGGCACCGGCCTCGCGGCCCTGTGCATCGGTGTGGGGCAGGGCCTGGCGCTGGTGCTGGAACGCTGAGACCGGTGTTCTCAGCCGGAGCGGCGCAGCGCGGCCGGCGTCGTGCCGAGCCGGGCGCGCATCACGCGGGTGAGGTGCTCCTGGTGGGAGAAGCCGCACTCGACGGCCACCTCGGCGATCGGCGTGGAGCCCGACCGCAGCAGCCGGCACGCCCGCTCCAGCCGCAGCTTCAGCAGGAACTGGTGCGGCGACTGCCCCGTGCTCACCCGGAACTGCCGGGTGAACTGGCTGCCGCTCAGCGACGCCGCCTCGGCCAGGTCCGCGATCGGCAACGGCTCGGCGAGCCGCGCCTCCATGAGGTCCCGTACGGCGGCGAGCTGCCGCTCGGAGAGCCCGCACGGGGCCGGCGTGGGCGCGGCGGCGCCTGCCCGGTGCCGGCGGACGAGCTGCGCGGCGAGCATCGAGGTCAGCTGGTCGGTGTAGGTCCGGGCGGTCGGCTCCCAGGAACGCACGGCGCCGTCCAGCGAGAGCAGCAGCTGCTCGGCGAGCGGATCGGTGGCTCCCAGCTCCTCGGACAGTTCCACGGGCCGCCCGTCGTTCGCGTCGCGCAGTGCGTCGTCGGTGAGATAGGCGTGGATCGTGTCCAGCTTGCCGCCGAGCTCCACCGAGAGGGTGCGCCCGGCGGGCTGGAGGAAGAACCCGCCGGCCGGAACGGTCCGTGACCGCGTCACCGCGCCCCGTCCCCGGCGCACGGTGACGGGCCCGCTGAGGTGCAGGATCAGCAGATGGGTGGCCGCCGGTTCGAAGGCGGCCCGGTACGGCTCCTCCGCCTGCGCGGACAGATACAGCCGCTCCCAGCCCAGGCCCGAGCTGCTGTAGCGCGCCCGCACCCCCGGCTGGCGCAGAATCCCGACCGTGTCGGCCGGTCCGAGCTCCTTCATGGTGCGACCTCCGTGTGGCACCGTTCGTAGTTGAACAATAAATCACAAATCGGAGAATGACACGGGGGTGGCGTGCGTGTTCGGACATATCGCCGATCCAGCTTGGTTAACGCTTGCTCACGTGGTGGTTGCGGGAGGGTGAGCACGCCATGATGGGCGCATGACGTTAGCCTCTCGGGCGCTCGAGCAACTGGCGACCTGGCCCGACCTGAGAAGGGCCGCTCCCAGCTGCGGTCTGGGACACGCGCTCAGTTCCGCGCAGGTCGAGATCGCCCACTTCCACTCGGAGCGGGATGTCGACCTGCATCTGACGGACCGCGCCATCCGGCGGTTCGCCCATGACCTCAGGGGCGCGGGCGCGATCCGCATCGTGCCGGGCTCGCAGTGGGTGACGATACGTCTCGACGCCGCGAGCGACGTCGACCTCCTGATGACGCTGGTCAGCGTCGCCCTTCAGGCCCCGCAGGCCTGGCCCGATCCGGCCGACCGGCCCGAGGTCGGCTGCAACGACCAGCGGGGCGCGGGGTTCGTGCGGGCCGACCCCGGCTGGTTCTGACACCGCGAGCCGGGTGGTCACACGGCGACGACCCGGATCCCCGCCTCCTCGAAACGGCGCACGGTCTCCTGCGGCGCCGCCGTGTCCGTCACGAGCGTGTCCACCATCTCGGCGGCGCAGATCCGGGCGAACGCCCGCTGTCCCAGCTTGCTGGAGTCGGCTGCGACGATCACTCTTTCGGCTTGTTCGCACAGCAGCCGGTTGATCGCTGCCTCGGCCTCGTCGTGCGCCGCCGCGCCGTGCGTCACGTCGAAGGCGACCACCCCGAGCACCGCCACGTCGATTGTGATCTGCCCGAGCACACCGTCCGCGAGCGGCCCGATGAGTTCGTACGACTGCGGGCGCGCGACCCCGCCCGTCACCACGATCTTGAACTGCGGCCGTACGGCGAGCTCATTGGCGATGTTGAGCGCGTTGGTGACGACGGTCAACGCCGGTGACCCGGACGCGAGATCGGCGCGCACCGCCAGCGCACGGGCCACCTCCGTGGTGGTCGTGCCGCCGGTCAGGCCCACCGCCTCGCCGGGCGCGATGAGTTCGGCGACCGCCTTGGCGATGCGCTGCTTCTCGGAGGCGCGGCGCGCCGTCTTGTAGCGCAGCGGCAGCTCGTAGGAGACGCCGTGCACCACCGCACCGCCCCGGGTGCGCACCAGCATCTGCTGTTCGGCGAGCTGGTCGAAGTCCCGGCGGATCGTCGCGGACGAGACCGACAACTCGGCCGCCGCCTCCTCGACGTCCAGCCGGCCGCGCTCCACGAGCAGCTCCAGCAGCGCCTTCCAGCGGGCGTCGCGTGACATCCGCCCCTCCGTTCCTCGAACTTTCCGCGACCCTAGCGCACCCCGCCTCTGGTCGAATGCTTGATTGTGTTTGAAAACTCGCTATATTTTGCAGAAAAAATCAGCAGGGAGGGTGCGGCATGACCCATGTCGAGGAAGAGCTGAACAGTCAGCCCGAGTGCTGGATCCGGGCGGCCGAACTGGCGGCGCGGCACGGCGGGGCGCTGTGGGCGCCGGGGGAGCGGGTGGCGATCGTCGGGTGCGGCACCTCGTACTTCATGGCGCAGGCGGCCGCCGCCCTGCGCGAGGGTGCGGGGCAGGGGGAGGCGGACGCCTTCGCCGCGTCGGAGTTCCCGTACGGCCGCTCGTACGACCGTGTCGTGGCCCTCACCCGATCCGGCACCACCACCGAAGTGCTCGATCTGCTCGGCCGGTTGAAGGGCGGCACCCGGACGACCGCCGTCACCGCCGACCCGGACACACCCGTGCTCGGTGCTGCCGACGAGGTCGTGGTGCTGGACTTCGCCGACGAACGCTCCGTCGTGCAAACCCGGTTCGCGACCACCGCCCTCACCCTGTTCCGTGCCGCCCTCGGCCTGCACACCGACACCGTCGTCACCGACGCCCGCGCCGCGCTGTCGACCCCGCTGCCCGCGGGGCTCGTCGAGTGCACCCAGTTCACCTTCCTCGGCCGCGGCTGGACCTTAGGGCTCGCCAACGAGGCCGGGCTGAAGATGCGCGAGGCCTCGCTGTCCTGGACCGAGGCCTACCCGGCGATGGAATACCGGCACGGCCCCATCAGCATCACTACCCGGGGCACGGCCACCTGGATGTTCGGCGAGGCACCCGAAGGTCTCGCCGAACAGGTGCGTGCCACAGGCGGGTTGTGGATCGGGGGCTCGCTCGATCCGCTCGCCGAACTCGTCCGCGCCCAGCGGCTCGCCGTGGCCGTCGCCGCCCGCCGCGGCCTCGACCCCGACCAGCCGCGCCACCTCACCCGCTCGGTGATCCTCGCCCCCTGACCCGTGACCCGCGCTCCAGGAAAGGAGAGACCGTGCCCCTCGCAGCCACCGGCGAGCTGGTCACCCGCGCCGCCGCGGAGCACCGCGCCGTCGCCGCGTTCAACGTCATCACCCTGGAACACGTCGAGGCCGTCATCGCCGGCGCCGAAGCGGCGGACGCACCCGTGGTCCTCCAAGTCAGCGAGAACGCCGTCAAGTTCCGCTACGGACGGCTCCTCCCACTGGCCCGCGCCACCGTCGCCGCCGCCGAACGCGCAGGCGTGCCGGTCGCGTTGCACCTCGATCACGTCCAGAGCGACGAGCTGCTGCGCCAGGCACCCGGAGCCGGATTCGGCTCCGTGATGTACGACGCGGCCCGCCTGCCGTACGCCGACAACCTCGCCGCGACCCGGACCGCCGCCGGCTGGGCGCATTCCCAAGGCCTTTGGATCGAGGCCGAGTTGGGGGAGGTCGGAGGCAAACAGGGGCAGCCGCCGCTGGACGCCCACGCCCCCGGTGCTCGCACCGGCCCGGACCAGGCCCGCTCCTTCGTCGCCGACACCGGCGTGGACGCCCTCGCCGTCGCCATAGGCAGCGTCCACGCCATGACCACCCGCACCGCCGCCCTCGACCACGATCTCCTCAAACGGCTCTCGGCGGCCGTGCCCGTGCCCCTCGTCCTGCACGGCTCCTCCGGAGTACCGGACGACGGACTGGTCGCGGCGGTCGCGGGCGGCATCGCCAAGGTCAACGTAGGCACCGCCCTCAACGTGGCGATGACCGCCGCGATCCGGGACTTCCTCGCCGCCCACCCCGAGGCCGTCGACTCGCGCAAATACCTCAGCGTCGGCCGGGAGGCGATGGCCCGCGAGGTGACGCGAATCATCCACGTCCTCGGCCGCCCCCGCCCCTGATAGCTTCCCGCCCCTGCACCACACGCGCCTCCACCTCGGCGAACCGCCCGTCGTGGCCCAAGCCGGGGTGGGCGTGCACGGCGTGGCGAGCCCCACCGACGACTTCCGGCTGCCCGAGCTGTGGCAACTGCACCTGTACGCCTACGACGCCGAACTCGTCGTCGGCACCACCCCGCACACCGTCCGTCCGGGCCGGGTGAGCCTCGTCCCGCCCGGCACGACCGTCCGCTTCCACTACCGGGGCCGCTCCGAACACCTCTACGCCCACCTGCGCATCCCGGCCTCAGGCTCCGCCCGCGCCGTCCCCGTCGTCCAGGACACCGGACCCGAACTGCCCCTCCTCAGGGCCCTGTTGCGACAGGCGGTCGCCGCCGCCCCGCGCGAACCCGAACGCACCCGCGCCGAGATCTGGACCGCGCTGTGGCGCATCGCCCACCTGACCCCCGCCGCCCGGCGCCCCGGCCCGCACCCCGCGGTCGCCGCCGCCCTCACCCACGTCGAGGCCCAACTGGCCGGGCCGCTCACTGTGCCCGACGTCGCCCGCGCGGCCGGTGTCTCGCACAACCACCTGACCCGGCTCTTCCGCGCCGCCACCGGCGACACCGTGGTCGGCTACATCCGCCGCCGCAGACTCGACCGGGCCCACCACCTGCCGCGCGCCTCGACGCTGTCCATCCCCGCCGTCGCCGCGTCCGTCGGCATCCCCGACCTCCAGGCCTTCAACAAGGCGTGCCGCAGCGAACTCGGCGCCTCCCCCAGGGCGTTGCGCGCCGAAGCTACTTCTTGACCGCCTTCAGCACCACGAACTTCGGGTCGCTCGCCACCAGTTCGCTGTTGCCGAACAGCCGCCGCAGCGTCACGTGGTAGCCCAGGTGCCGGTTGCCGATCACCCACAGCTCGCCGCCCGGCCGCAGCGCGCGCTTCGCCCCGGTGAACATCCGCCACGCGGTGGCGTCACTGGTCGCCTGATGGGAGTGGAACGGCGGATTGTTGAGCACGACGTCCACGCTGCCCGCCGCCACCCCGGCCAGCCCGTCGCCGACCCGGAACTCCGCGTGCCCCGGCACCCCGTTCGCCTTGTACGTCGCCTCCGCCGAGGCCACCGCCTGGTACGACTCGTCCACGAACAGCACCTCGGCCTCGGGGTTGGCCAGCGCCACCGCCGTACCGACGACGCCGTTGCCGCACCCCAGGTCCACCACCCGCCGTACGCCCCGGCTCTCGGGCAGATGCTGGAGGAAGAACCGGGTGCCGATGTCGAGCCGGTCGGCGCAGAAGACGCCCGCGTGGTTGACGACCGTGTGCCCCGAGACTGGGCCGATGCCGTCGGGCAGGTCGTAGGTGTACGGCCACGGATTGGCGGGACGCGCGGCCGAAGGCTCAGGGGTGCAGAAGATCAGCCGGGCCTTCTGCCGGGCGAGCGAAGTCCGGGTCGGGCCGAGGATCCGCTCGAACAGCTCGAGCGTCGAGGTGTGGATCTCCTTCACCATCCCGGTGCCGACGACGACCGTGCCCGCGTGCACGGCGGGCGCCAGCCGCAGCAGCTGGTCCTCGAGGAGCGCCAGGCTCTTCGGCACCCGCACGAGGAGCACGTCGACGCGCTCCGGCGGCGGATCCTGCGTGGTGAGCAGACGTACGGCACCGGGCTCGACGCCGGCCCGCGCGAGGTTCGCCCGGGTCGCCTCCCGGCCGAGGAAGGAGTCGGTGATCTGCACCGGCCGGTGCTCCGCCAGCGCCGTGACCAGCGCACCCCAGCGGTCCGAGACGACCACGACCGTGCCGGACAGGGAGATCCGCTCTTCGGCCAGGTGCCGCAGCAGATACGCGTCGGAGGCGTCCCAGGCACGCAGCCGGTCGCGTGGATCCTCGGGGAAGCGGGACAGCTCGAACTCGCCCCACGCAGTCGTCATACGGTCGCTCATCGTGCGTCCAGGCTAGCGGAGCCCCAGCTCAGGGCCGGTCGGTCGGCCCTTCGGGCAGGATGGAGGACATGGAGACGGAGCTGTTTCCCAGGGAGCGCATCGAAGTCGCGCCCGGCGCGGTCCACATACCCGACTGGCTGGACGCCGACGCGCAGCGCGAACTGCTCGCGGCCTGCCGGGAGTGGGCACGCCCGCCCGCGGGCCTGCGCACGGTCCGCACCCCTGGCGGCGGCACCATGACCGCGCGCCAGGTGTGCCTCGGCTGGCACTGGTATCCGTACGCCTACGCCCGCACCGTCGTGGACGGCGACGGGACGCCCGTGAAGCCCTTCCCGTCCTGGTTGGGCGACCTCGGCCGCAGGGCCGCGACCGACGCGCTCGGCCCGGAGGCGGCGGCCGGGGCGGCGTACGACATCGCACTGATCAACTTCTACGACGGCGACGCCCGCATGGGCATGCACCGCGACAGCGACGAGCGGTCCGACGCCCCGGTGGTCTCGCTGAGCCTCGGCGACACCTGCGTCTTCCGCTTCGGCAACACCGAGACGCGGAACAAGCCGTACACGGACGTCGAACTGCGCGGCGGGGACCTGTTCGTCTTCGGCGGGCCGTCCCGGCTCGCGTACCACGGGGTGCCGCGGGTGCGTCCGGGCACCGCCCCACCGGTGCTGGGACTGGCGGGGCGGCTGAACGTCACCCTGCGCGTGAGTGGCTTCTAGGTTGCTGTGCCGGCCGAACAGGCTGCGGATCATGGGAGACTCCCCCTCATGAGCGGCAAGGCGGATCCCCGGGCGGCGGGGGAAGGAACCACCTCGAGAGCGCGGCTGGACCGGGGGCGCGGTGCGCTCGGTCCCGCGTTGGAGCTCGTGCACACGGGGCGCGCGCCGACCCGGGCCGTGCTCACGGCCGAACTGGGCGTGACCCGGGCGACGGCGGGCGCCGTGGCCGCCGAACTGGAGGCGCTGGGCCTGATCCGGGTCGACGCCCGGCCCGGTGCGGCGGCCGGGTCCCAGGGCCGCCCCTCGCACCGCCTCGAGGTCGCCGAGGACGGTCCGGTCGCGCTCGCCGCGCAGGTGCACGCGGACGGCTTCCGGGCGGCGCTGGTCGGCCTGGGCGGCCGCATCGTGGCGACCGCGCCCGGCTGCGAGACCGTCGAGGCAGACCCCGCCAAGGTGCTGGGCTCGGTCGTCGAGGCGGGCGCGGAACTGCTCCGCACGACCGGCCGCCGCTGCGTGGGCGCGGGCCTTGCCGTGCCGTCGGCGGTCGCCGAGCCCGACGGCCTGGCCCTCAACCCCCTCCACCTCGCCTGGCCGGTGGGCGCACCGGTGCGCCGGATCTTCGCCGAGTGCGTGCGGGCGGCCGGGATCACGGGGCCGGCGTTCGCGGGCAACGACGTCAACCTGGCGGCGCTCGCGGAGCACCGGCACGGCGCGGGACGAGGCGCGCGCGACCTGCTGTGCGTGGCCACCGGGCACCGGGGGGTCGGCGGCGCGCTGGTCCTCGACGGGCGCCTGCACACGGGCAGTTCGGGCCTCGCGCTGGAGGTCGGGCACCTCACGGTGAACCCCGAGGGCCGCCCCTGCCACTGCGGCAGCCGGGGCTGCCTGGACGTCGAGGCGGACCCCCTGGCCCTGCTCATCGAGGCGGGCCGCGATCCGGGCCCGGAGGTCTCCCTCCTCCAGCAGGCCAACGACCTCGTCCGCAACCACTACACCGACCCGACGGTCCGCACGGCGGCGGAGGCCCTGATCGACCGCCTCGGCCTCGGCCTCGCCGGCCTGGTCAACATCCTCAACCCCGACCGCATCATCCTCGGCGGCCTCCATCGAACCCTCCTGGACGCCGACCCCGACCGCCTCCGCGCGGTGGTGGCCGACCGCAGCCTGTGGGGCCAGAGCGGCGGAGTCCCCATCCTCCCCTGCACCCTCGACCACGACAGCCTGGTCGGCGCGGCGGAACTGGCCTGGCAGCCGGTACTCGACGATCCGCTGGCTGCACTCCGCTGACGACGCCCTCAGCGCCACTCGACACCGAACGCCCGCCCGGGATTCTCCGTGAGGACGCGCTCGACCACCGACACGTCCAGCTCCGCCTCAAGCCGCGGCCGTACCCGCCGCAGCAGATACGGCATCCCGGGCCCGCCGTCCGTCGACCGGGCCCCGGCGACCACGGTGTCCCCGCCGAGCAGGAGTTGGTGGCCGAACCCGGATTCGGCCAGGATTCGTACCGCGGTCGGCATGTGCCGGTCCGTGGCGTGGTGGGTGAGTGACGGTCCGTCGAAGGCCAGCCAGCAGCCCGACTCGGCGGCCTGACGGTGCGTCACCGGGTCCGCGAATCGGTTGAGGTGCCCGAGGATCACCCGGGCCGGCGGGACCTCCAACTCCCCGCACAGCAGATCCAGTACGTCCAGCGCGCCCGTGGCCAGCTCCAGGTGGACGGCGATGGTCGCCCCGGTCGCATGGTGGGCTTCCGCCGCCGCCGTCATCGTCCAGCGCGCGTGCGCCTCGAGCCCGTGGAAGCCGCCCGCGACCTTGACGAACCCGGCCCGTACCCCTGACGTGCCGATGCCCTCGGTCAGTTCGGAGACGAACACCTCGGCGGGCCGGCCGCGCAGCTCGTCGAGCAACTCCGGTTCGTAGTGCGCGGCTTGGTGCAGTCCCGTCGCACACACGATGTGCACTCCCGCCGCACGGGACAGCTCCGGGAGATCCGCTGCCCGCGGGCCCATCCCGTACGGCGTCCATTGCACGACGGCCGCCCCGCCCACCGCGCGGAACGCCGCCGACTCGGCACGCGCGGCACCGGCGTCGGCCAACTCCTGGCCCGGCAGCCGGCGTTCTGGTCGCATTCCAGGCACTGGGTCTCCTGGACTGCATGAACGCAGCACGTCTGTCATTTTGTGATTTGCGTATGTGAATCAATGAGCAGTCGTGCCGCGCTTTCGTCGGTCACCACGGAATGGGCCAGTCCGCCACGGAGCACGCTGTGGATGGCCCGTGCCTTGGACGCCCCTCCGGCCACCGCGATGACCTCCGGGATCTGCCGTAGCTGATCGGCGCCGATGCTGATCGTCAGTCTGCTGATGTCTCCGTCCAGCGGAGTGCCGTCTTCTGTGAGCAGTATCGAGCAGACCTCCGCCGCGATGTCCTCGCGGCGCAGTGAGGCGAGCATCGCGGGGGGCAGCGCCGCATGGAACTGCGAACCTTCAGGGTCCCAACTGCCGATCGCCACGGCGGCCTTGGTGATGGAGGGGAACCGCGAGGTGGCGGCGGCGATGCCCGGCTGAGAGTAGAGCGCGTTGGCCGTTCTCTCGTCGGAGACCATGAGCGGCGCGTAGATCGGATAGGCGGGCCCGCGCGAGACGGCTGCCAACTGGCGTACCAGATCGGCGCTGTTGGCGCCGACCGCGCCGGTCACGCCCGTCATCTGTACGATGCTGCACGGCGCCAGGGCGTTCAGTGCGCGCGCCATCGCGTCGAGCGTTCGCCCCCAGCTCACCCCGAGGACGTCGTCCTCGGTCACGATCTCGGTGAGCAGTTCGGCGGCGGCGGTGCCCAGCTCGCGGCGCAGGGTGGCGACATCCGGTGCGGTCACCTTGACGACCAGCGCGTGCTGGAGCCCGAACGCGGCGCGCAACTGTTCCGACAGCTCACTGTCCACGGCGGTGGGCACGCCGATCTCGATCCGCACGATGCCCTGCTCGCGGCACTCGTCGAGGATGCGGGCCACCTTGTAGCGCGAGATGCCGAGTTCGTCGGCGATCTCGGTCTTCGCCTTGCCCTCCACGAAGTATCTGCGGGCGACCGTGGTGGCTCGTTGGAGTTCGGCTGGACCCATCGGATTCTCCTTCGCGAATGATTCAGCGGCGCTTACTACGTCGGCGCCCGCCCATATGGGCACCCTACTTGACGCATGGGCGGGCTGGAGGTCTGATATCTCCACCCCGCGCCTCAGAGTCGTAACGCGGCCTTTACGGCGTGAACATGTAAGTGCCGTCGCGGCAGGAGTGGGCCGATGAAGTTCCCCGAACGAGCACTCGCGCCGTGTGCCCGATCCCGCGCCATCCCCGGAGGTATGTCGTCGTGAGTTCCCTTGCTGAGGACCAGATCCTTGAGGGCGCCCGGGAGGTGATCCGCCGGGAAGGTGCCGCCACCGCAGGCATCGCCGAACAACTTGACGAGTCCTTCCTGTCGGCTCTCTCGCTGCTGCTCGGATGCCAGGGCAAGGTGGTCGTGGCCGGCTCGGGGACGTCGGGAACGGTGGCGCGCCGAATGGCGCACCTCCTGTCCGTCTGCGGCACGCCGGCTGTCTTCCTCCACCCCATGGACGCACTGCACGGATCCTTGGGCGCGGTGTCCGGGTCGGACGTGGTGATCGCCATCTCGAAGGGCGGCGGTTCGGCCGAACTCAACGAGTTCGCCCGCCGGGCGCAGGAGCGTGGCGCTCGTGTCCTGTCGCTGACAGCTCGCGCGGATTCGACGCTCGGCCGGCTCGCGGACGTGAGCGTGCAGATAGCCCCCGCCGGTCACGCGGACCCGGGGGGCGTGATCGCCATGGGCAGCACCCTCGCCGTATCGGCCTGGGGCGATGCCTTGGCGGTCACCCTGATGCGGCTGAGCGGTTACTCCTGGTCCCAGGTGCTGTCCGCGCACCCGGCCGGCACCGTGGGGCAGCTCACTGACACCCCCGAAGAACTGGCACCACTGGACGCCTCCGCGCTGAGTGGCAGGGACTGACCCATGCCGTCTGTACCGGGAGCTGACTTCGCGACTGAGCCGATGAACCACGAACCATGGAGACTCCCATGAGAAAGTTCCGACTGCCCGACGAGACGGGAATCTTCCTGGTCCTGTTGGTCGTGCTCGCCGTACTGAGCATCCTGTCGCCGTCGTTCGGCACCGTGCACAACGGTCTGACGCTGCTCCTGAACGGCGCGGTGATCGCGTTTCTCGCTCTCGGTCAGACCTTCGTGCTGCTGACCGGCGGCATTGACCTGTCGACCGGAGCCAACGTGGCCATGACGGGCGTGCTGGCCGCGGTCCTCATGCGGGACGGCCTTCCCTGGCTGGCGGCCTCCCTGCTGGCGGTCGGAGCGGGGCTCGTGCTCGGGGTGATCAACGGCCTGGTGATCCACTACGTGAAGGTGCCCCCCTTCATCGTCACCTTCTCCACCCAGGGCGTTGCGACCGCTGTTCCCCTCATCATCACCGGCGCCAACTCCATCTCAGTGCGCCAGGCCGGCTTCTCCTGGATCGGCCAGGGCCGCGTCGTGGGAGTCCCTCTGCCCGTGATCATGCTGCTGGTCGCGGCCGTTGCGGCCGGCTGGTTCCTGACCCGGACGCGGCTGGGCGTGCACGTCTACGCCTCCGGCGGCAACAAGGCGGCGGCCCGGCTGGCCGGCGTGGACATCCGGGTGGTCACCATCCTGGCTTACGCCGTCAGCGGCGTGTGCGGGGGGATCGCAGGGCTCATCGCCACCTCGCGCCTGATGGTCGGGTTCCCGGCCACCGGACTGGGCAACGAGCTCTTCTTCTCCATTGCTGCGGCGGTGGTCGGCGGAGTGAGCCTGTTCGGTGGAACGGGCACGGTGGCCGGCGCCATGATCGGCGCCGTCCTGATCGCCTCGGTCAGCAACGGCATGAATGTGCTGAACGTCAGCAGCTACTGGCAGTCGCTGGTGATCGGCTTGATCATCCTGCTGGGCGTCTCGTTCGACACCTACCGGCGAGGCCTCAGCGGCAGATCTCTCCTCGGCGCGCTCACCAGCACGTCCCGGCAAGCGCCCCAGAAGGAGCCCACGGCGGTCTAGCGCCTTGCCGACCCTAGCTCCGGCCTCGGCCCGCGTCCCTGCCCGATGACCGGCGGCCGACACAGTTCTCAACCCACGTCAGGCGAGCGGCGCCGAACGTCCTAATCAAGCCGAACGTCCTAATCAAGGAGAGAGAGTATGTTGCACAGAACCAGAGGGCTGACTGCGGCGGCGGCAGCGTTCTCCCTCGCACTACTGGCGGCTGCTTGCAGCAACCAGGCCACAAGCGGCACCACGGCGACGGGCGCCGACAGCGCCTTGCCCAGCAGCTGCACGACGGGCAAGCCGGTGCTGGGCGTCGCCCTGCCGAACACGGTGAACCCGTACTACGTCGCCATGCGCCAAAGCTTCCTCGACACTGGCGCCAAGAACGGGTTCGACGTCAAGATTGCCATAGCCAACGACAGTGACTCGACTCAGCTCTCGCAGATCAACAGTTTCATCCAGCAGGGGGTCTGCGCGGTCGCCCTGAACGCGGTGAACTCCGGGCCGGGTGCTGCCAGTGTCGCGGCGCTGAATCAGGCGAAGATTCCGGTGTTCTCGGTCAACGTCATTGTCTCGCCCGACGACCTCAAGACCCAGAACGCCAGCATGGTGCAGTACGTCGGCGCCGACCAGACCGAGGGCGGCAAGGCGATGGGCGCCCAGCTCCTCAAGGATATGGGAGCGAAGGCCAAGATCAACGCCGGGATCGTGGGAGACCCCGATCAGATCCCCACCAACCAGCGCGACAGCGGCTTCAAGGACGCGCTCAAGTCCAACGCCAACGCGAAGGTCGGTCCGACCGTCAACAGCAAGGTCGACCCCAACGTCAGCCTTCAGGTCACCACCGACATGCTGCAGGGCAACCCCGACATCAACGTGATCTTCGCCGACACCGGCCCCGGAACGGTCGGCGCGCTGCAGGCGATCAGCCAACTCGGCAAGACCGGCAAGGTCGCGCTCTACGGATTCTGCGCCGCCGACACGGCTTTGAACGCCACCTACAAGGCGTGCGCCGCCCAGGAACCGGCCGACTACGCGCGGATCGTCGTGGAGAACGTCAAGAAGTACGTCGGCGGGGCCAAGGTGCCGGCGCAGATCCTCCAGCCGTTGAAGATCTTCACGAGCGGCACCCCGGGACCGGGCGAAGTCGGCTGACCCGGACGATCGCGACAGCAGACACGGAGAGAGGTGTACAAGCGTGACTGAAACCGCTGTGGAGTACTTGGCTGTCAACTCGATCAGCAAGCGCTATGGACAGACGCGCGCCCTCGACGGGGTGACGGTCACGCTCATCCCCGGTCAGGTGCTGGCGCTCGTCGGTCACAACGGCGCGGGCAAGTCCACACTGCTGAAAATGCTCGCGGGCGCCGAGAGCCCGGACGAGGGCTCCGTACTCCTCGACGGCGTGCCCCAGCACTTCTCCACTCCTGCGGACTCACTCGCCGCCGGTGTGGCCTGCGTGTACCAGGAACTTCGGCTGGTGGACCAACTCACCGTTGCACAAAACGTCTTCCTCGGCCACGAGACCAGCCGGCGCGGCCGTCTCGCGCAGGCGGAGATGAACCGGCGCACCGCCGAACTGTGTCGGGAGTACGGTGTCACGGCCTCTCCCACCGACCGCGCGGGCGAACTGTCCGTCGCCCAGCGGCAGATGGTCGAGGTGGTCGCCGCGCTCAACCGCAACGCGCGGTATCTCCTCCTCGACGAACCGACGACCGCCCTCGAGGCGCAGCAGATCGATCATCTGCTGGCCACGGTCAAGCGCATCTCGCGTGAGCGGAACATGGGGATTCTGCTGGTGGACCACAAGCTCGACGAAGTCTTCGCTGTCGCCGACCGCATCATCGGGCTGGCCAACGGCCGTGTCGTGCTGAGCGGTTCGGCGGAAACGGTGAGTCATGACGATGTGGTCCACGCCATCGTCGGCGAGTCCGCGTCCTCGTCCGCGTATGTGACGCCAGCGAGCGGGTCGGAGGCCAGTCCGCCCGAACACCGGACAGACCGTGAGGGGCAGGGATCCGATGTCGTGCTGAACGCCGTACACGTGTCCACCGACCGGCTCAAGGACGTGACACTTCAGGTCCGGGCCGGTGAAGTACTGGGCCTGTACGGGCTGGTCGGCTCGGGGCGGTCACGCTTCCTGCGCACTCTGTACGGAGCTGAGCGCCCGCCGGTCGGCTCGCTGACCCTGACGGGCTCTCCGTACCGGCCCAAGAGCCCGGCCAAGGCAATCAGGTCCGGGATCGCCTTTCTCTCGGAGGAACGCAAGGCCGACGGTTTCATTCCTGGGATGAGCGCGAAGGAGAACATTTCGCTGCCCGTGCTGCACAGGTTCAGCCGTGCCGGGCGGCTCCAGCGCAGGCGGATCACCCAAGCGACGCGCGACGCTCTCAAAAAGGTCGCCGTCCGCGGTGACACCGAGCAGCCGATCACGCGTCTGTCCGGCGGAAACCAGCAGAAGGTGCTGTTCGCCCGGGCTGCCCTACAGCAGCCCAGACTGCTTCTGCTCGATGAACCGACCAAGGGTGTCGACGTCGGTGCTAAGGCCGAGATCCATGCTCTGATCCGTGCGATGGCCGCCGACGGGGATGTGGCCGTGATCGTGGTATCCACCGAGGAAGAAGAGCTGATCGAGCTCGCGGACGCGGTGTGCGTCTTCAAGGACGGCTTGTGCGACGGCATCAAGTACCCCCGGGATACCGTCACACCGGGAGACCTGCGCCAGCTCGCCTGGCCCAGCAGCCACCGGCCACCGGACGCGCGGGAGGGTGTGGTGAACGGT
Organism: Streptomyces sp. NPDC002619; assembly: GCF_042889305.1. Classification (NCBI taxonomy): domain Bacteria; kingdom Bacillati; phylum Actinomycetota; class Actinomycetes; order Kitasatosporales; family Streptomycetaceae; genus Streptomyces; species Streptomyces sp. NPDC002619. The sequence goes on from NZ_JBIAQV010000009.1 coordinate 73,112, forward strand.
GTAACTCCCCAAGAGAAGGAACCAGTTGACTGACATCGCTCCCGCCCCAGTTGTGGCCGAGGAAAAGCCGCGAGGCTGCCGTGGCGGTGGCCACGGACGACCAGCTGATTCGTCAGTCGACTGCGGCGCCGGGCTGCTGCGGTGGCTCCGGGCACCCGGGCTGCGCCAAGCACCAGGTCGAGGGCCGCCACGGGAAGAACTTCCGCGATGGGAGGCGTGTCAACACGGTGCTGACCGAGATCGGGCCGGTGTGCGCAACGACGGCTCGCGCTGCAAGGTGAAGATCGTCGCTTTCGATGCCCAGCCCATCCAGGTGCAGGTCCTGCCTGCCGGGGAGACCATCGACGCGATCACCTCGCGGAACCGGTACGACATGGGTGTCCTGTGTGTGCAGCATGCGGTTGCCCTCGGCAGGGCGAGACTGCGGACAAGTCCAAGATCACCGCTCTGCCCGCCATCACCCAGCAGAACATCAACGACCCCAAGGTCGCGCCGTTCGTCTACAAGTGCTGTTGACCGGGCGGGCCCGGCGAGTCCCGCCGGGCCCCGGACACATTGACGCCACCGCGTGCCCGTACTCGAGGGGACCGCGATCGCACTTCGCCTAGGAGAACCACCATGCCCGTCGTCGCTGGAGTTGACTCCTCGACCCAGTCCTGCAAGGTCGAGATCCGCGACCTGCACGACGGCTCGCTGCTCGGCTCGGGAAGCGCACCACACCCACCCGCGTTCCCACCCAGAAGCGAACAGGACCCCGCCGCCTGGTGGACAGCGCTCAAAGCCGCGCTCGCGGCCGCCAGGAACGACGCGGGTGTGTCCACGGGAGACATCGTCGCGATCGCGGTCGACGGCCAGTGCCACGGCCTGGTCGCCCTGGACGCCGCTGATCAGGTCGTACGGCCGGCGAAGCTGTGGAACGACACTACCTCCGCACCACAGCTCGAACGGCTGAAGCGGCTGATCGGAGCGCCGGAATGGATCCGCGCCGTCGGATCCCTGCCGACCGCCGCCTTCACCCTCAGTAAGATCGCCTGGCTCGCCGAGAACGAACCGGCCAACTATCGGGAACTGCACCGCGTCCTGCTGCCGCACGACTGGCTGACCTGGAAACTCTCGGGCCAATACGCCACCGATCGCTCCGAGGCATCGGGGACCGGCTACTACAGCGCCGCGCAATCCCGATACCTCCCCGAACTTCTGGCCCATATCGATGCCGACCGGGACTGGGCGGACGCCATGCCCGAGGTCATGGACGCCTCGACGGCCGTCGGAACGGTCGCAGATACAGCCCGTGCGGAACTCGGCCTGCCGGCCGGCACCCTGGTGGGCCCCGGCGGCGGAGACCAGCACGCGGCCGCCCTCGGCCTCGGGATCGCCCCCGGCGACGTGGTGTACACGTTCGGCACCTCGGGCGTCGTCTTCACCACCAGCGAGACCCCCGTGTTCGATCTCAACGGCATCGTCGACGGCGTCGCCGACATGACCGACGGCTACCTCCCCCTCGTCTCGACACTGAACGCCGCACGCGTCACCGACACCTTCGCCCGCATCCTCGGTGTCGACCACCAAGGCCTCGCCGAACTGGCACTCGCCGCCACCGGCACCGCAGGACCGGTCCTCGTCGCCTACCTCGACGGCGAACGCAAGCCCAACCGCCCCGGCGCCCAGGGCATCCTCGCCGGACTGACCTCCGCGACGAGCCGCGAGGACATCGCACGGGCCGCCTTCGAAGGCGTCATCCTCGGCCTTGTCTCCGGCGAGCGACACCTCAACGCCGCCGGGGTCGCCACCGGCGGACGCCTCATCGCTACTGGCGGCGGTGCGCGCTCCGCCGCCTACACCCAACTCCTGGCCGATCTCACGAGCCGTGAGGTACTCGTCGCCGACGCCCCGGAGGCGTCGGCGCGCGGCGCCTGCGTGCAGGCGGCGGCCATCGCGTCGGGCCGGGCGGTACGCGACGTCCTGCGCGAGTGGGCGCCGGCGACCCGGCCGGTTGCCATTCCCCGCCCCGGCTCGCGAAGCGCGCGGGAAGCGGCCTACACGGTGCTGGCAGGTTGGGACGCGTTCGACGCCGACAGCGTCGGGCCCGCAGGGACGACAGCGTGACGCCGCAGGACCGGGAGCTGAACCCGGAGATCCTCGCCGAGATCGCCCGCCACCCCGGGGCAACCCTCGCCGGCAGCATCTACGCTGTCGCCGAGGCGGACCGGCTTGCCGCCGCCCAGCGGCTGGAACGCGCCGGCCTGTGGATTCACGCCGACGTCATCATGGACGACCGTACGCATCGAGGCGTCGACCTCTCCCTGGTGCACACGCTCGCCGAGCGCCGGATCGGGCCGCTCGACATCCATGTCATCGCACCTGAACTCGACGGCCTGATCGACGAGATCTGTGCCCAGAAGGTCGACCGCGTCACCTTCCCGTTCGAGTCCTGCTCGGACTACGCGGCCGTGGCCGACACCGCCGAACGGATCCGCGCCTCGGGTGCCGCCGCCTGGCTCGCGGTCGCACCAGCAACGGAACTCGCCGCAGTCCGGCCGTGCTTCGAGATGCTCGACGGACTCCTGATCATGCTGATCGAACCCGGCAGCACCGGCGCCGCTGACCCGGCGCTGGCGGCCAAGGCCGGACAGACCCGCCCCGCACTTCCGGCCGGCGTCGACGGCGGTATCAACGCCGTCAACCTCGGCGCATGTCTCCAAGCCGGCGCGGACTACGTCGTCTCCGGCCGCGCGCTGCTCTCCGCCGCCAACCTGGCCGTCCCCATGGCTGGCGACCCCACATCGTAACTGAGCGTTTGGTCCGTTGATTTGTGTTTGGTTGCGGGTTAGCAGTCGGGTCGCCCGGGGGTGAGAATCCCCCCGGCGACCCGACTACTAGGCCCTCTTGACGTCCGCACCCGTCGGCGTGATGTTCGTAGAACATTGCGGAACTCACGTGACAAGGGAGATCGTCATGGCTCTACGATCGTTCGGGAAGGACCCCGAGACGAACGGCGACCACTGCCCCACGGTGTGGCTCGACGAGGAGAAGCAAGAGTTCGTGTTCCAGGGCTGGAAGGCGGACGAGGCTCTTCAGGCGCAGTGCCTGGCGACGGGGACCATTCCCGACACAGAGGCGGTCATACGGCTGCCTGCCCGCATGGTCCAGCAGATCAGGGAGGCGTGCGATGCCGCAGAAGGTACCGCCGTTCACTGAGCTGCTCGCCGGCTGCCATCGCTCCGCGGTTCATCTGGAGACGCACGACGTCTACGGGGTCGCCGAGGAAGACGAGGACTTCACCGCCTGGCGCCAAGGGCGGACGTACAACCTCGACGACCGCGCGTCGTGGTGGAACAGCTTCCACGACGCCGTATCCGACGCCGTGGCCCGGGGCGTCGTCATGCGTCGTGCCCGTGTCATCTCGGAGCCCGCAAGCGAGTACATCCGCTACGAGCACGCCTGCACACCGCAGAACATCGCGGCCGGCGAAGACGTCCGATGGCTTCCGCGCCGCCTGGCGTCGGATCTCCTGCTTCCTGGCAACGACCTTTGGATCTTCGATGACCGGTTGATCCGCTTCAGTCTCTTCGCAGGTGACGGACGGTTCGTCGAGGACGTCTTGGAGGACGCCCCCGACGTCGTGAAGCGCCACGCGGAGGCGTTCGAGGCGGTATGGTCCCGGGCCATCCCGCACGACGACTACAGGATCTGAGCGCCGCACACCGATGCAACGACCTCCCTACCCGTCCGCAGCCCTCGACGAGGCCCGTCGAGCCATCGCGGAGAGGCTCCGAGAGATCCGACGAGACGCCGGATTGACGGGTAGGGAGGTCGCTGCGCGCGCAGGGTGGCAGCCGTCGAAGGTGTCGCGCCTCCAGAGCGCCACGACGCCTCCATCCGACGAGGACATCCGGGCATGGTGTGCCGCGTGCGGGGCGGAAGACAAGATCCCGGATCTCCTCGCGGCCAACCGTACGGCCGACTCGATGTACGTTGAGTGGCGCCGTGTGCAACGAACTGGCCTGCGACGGCTCCAGGAATCCCGCATCCCGCTGTACGAGCGCACGCGGACGTTCCGCGTCTACAGCTCCAGCGTGATCCCAGGCTTCGTCCAGACCTACGAGTACGCCGCCGCACTCCTGGCGAACATCGCCCGCGTCCACGGGACGCCGGAGGACGTCGACGAAGCGGCAGCCGTCCGCGTCGACCGGTCGCACATCATCCGCGAGGGCGACCACAGGTTCGTGCTGCTCCTGGAGGAGTCCGTGCTCCGTCACGTCGTGGGCGACCCTGCCGTCATGGCGGGCCAACTGGGCTATCTCCTCTCCGTCATGGCGCTGCCGGCCGTGTCCGTCGGCATCATCCCCGCGGGACGTGAGCGGGCCATGTGGACGCTGGAGACGTTCACGATGTTCGACGATGACCGCGTGGCCGTCGAGTTGCTGACGGCCGCAATCACAGTCACGGCCCCTGGCGAACTTGCGATGTATGCCCGCACCTTCGAGGAAATGGCGGAGTTGGCAGTCTTCGGCGCTGCCGCTCGGGGGCTCATCTCGTCGGCAATTGACTCCCTCGACTGAAGCCGCGTAGAACCTCATAGAACATCGTGGAATTCTCATCTCGTGCACGCCTACGGTCGACGTACAGAGCCCGTGGCGGAGGTGCAGGAATGGGACTCAAGACAACGCCGAGAAAGCCGGTCAACCTGTCGGATCCACTCAGGAGGGAGCCGCCTACGCCGGCCCCGGGATGCGACGTCTGTAACGCATTGGCCAAACAGTGGCGACAGTCAATGGAAGCAGGCTCCCCGGCATACGACCCGTCGCACGCAACAGACTTGGCCGTCGAGATCAACCGGCACCCTCACGACTGGAAGAAGGGGCGGAAGCAGTGACGACTAATCCGTTCCCCATCGTGGAGACGTGGGACCAACTGAAGGCGCTCCCGGAGGGCTCATTCGTCGAGTGCGTGTCGTGCATCGAGCACCTCTACGTGGGCGAAGACGTCGACCCACAGGCATGGGCCGCGGAACACGCCAAGACGTCCCTGGGGCACGACCGGTTCCGCACCGTCTCCATGACGAACTTCCGCGTCGTACCAGCCCCCTAGACCCGCGGACCGGGTGCGTGTGCGTCTGGCTCGCGGTGGGGCAACGGGACCGTGAGGTAGGCAACCCCGGTCCTGTTCGCTCCTGACAGTCCCCTCCACTCGCGCCGATGTGGTGGGGGCTTTGGTGTTTGTGCAGGTCAGAGGCCCTGATAGGCCCTATGCAGGGGTGTCCACGCGGCTAGGGGCAGCTCGTACTGCATGGCGTCCAGCCTTCCTGTACAGCGGGGTCGACCTCCTGAGAGAGCAGCGCGAGCAGGCCCCGCACGCCCGCGTCGAAGACCGCCGGGGACCCCGAGGCGCGGGCCAAGACGTAACCGCCCTGCACGGTCGCGAGGACGGTCGCGGCGATCTCGTCGGAGTCCAGCGAGGACGCGAACTGCTCCTGCTCCTTGCCCTCTTCGACGATTCCGGCGAGCCGTGTCCGGATCCAGTCGAGCGTCTCCTCGACCGGTGCCCGCAGCGCGTCGTCGGCGATCACCTCCGGGTCCATCGTCAGTCGCCCGATCGGGCACCCGCGCAACACGTCACGCTCGCGCAGCAGATACGCCTCGATGCGCTCGTACGGCGTACCGGGCCCGCCGAGTACTCCCTCCGCGGTAGCCCGCAGCTCCTGGGCCGACCGCCGGATCGCCGCCAGCGCCAGGTCCGGCTTCCCCTTGAAGTGGTGGTACATGCTGCCCTGGCCGGCCCCCGCGCGCTCCAGGATGGCCTTGGGACTCGTGCCCACGTACCCGCGCTCCCACAGCAGCTCGCGGGTGGACTCGATCAGTCGGTCCGAGGTGCTCATGCGCCAACTGTACATACCAGTAGGTACAGATTCCATCGTTCGGCGGACACCCCCGGGAGGACCCGCGGGGCACCCGCGTACTCCCCGGGAGGTACGCCCACTGCCGCTGGCCGTACGACGACGCGGACCCCCTCACCAGCCAGTCTCGAACCATCACCACAACACGCTGCGGCACAGGGAGATGACCCGAGATGCACACCCTGGCGAACTGGGACGGCGGCCCCGGCCCATGGATCCTGTTCTTCCCGCTGATCTGGGCGGCCGTCGTGTTCGGCGCCGTCACCCTCCTGCGCCGCACGGTCTGGCGCGGTCGCGTCGGCGGCCCGTGGCGGCCGGTCGACACGGCACGTCCGTCGGGCGACTCACCGATCGCGATCCTCGGCCGGCGCTTCGCCACAGGGGAGATCGACGAGGACGAGTACTGGCGCCGGCTCTCCGTCCTGGACGAGCAGTTCGGCCGGACCGGCAAGGGCGGTGCGGCATGACCACGGCCACCGAGGCGACCTCCGTACGCACCGCCGCACGCGTCGTCGGCGCCGTCAAGGTGTACGGCACCGGCGACACCGCCGTACGCGCCCTGGACGGCGTGGACGTGGACTTCCCCGCCGGACACTTCACCGCGATCATGGGGCCCTCGGGCTCCGGCAAGTCCACCCTGATGCACTGCGCGGCCGGCCTCGACACGCTCACCTCGGGCGCCGCCTACATCGGCGACACCGAACTGGGCTCCCTCGACGACCGGCGCCTCACCCTGCTGCGCCGCGACCGTATCGGCTTCGTCTTCCAGGCGTTCAACCTGGTCCCGACGCTGAACGTCGCGGAGAACATCACCCTGCCGCTGGACCTGGCCGGCGGCGGGGGAGACCCGGAGTGGATCGACGCGCTCGTCGACGTCGTCGGGCTGCGCGACCGGCTGCACCACCGCCCGTCCGAACTCTCCGGCGGCCAGCAGCAACGCGTCGCCGTGGCGCGGGCGTTCGCCGGCCGCCCGGACGTCGTCTTCGCCGACGAACCGACCGGCAACCTCGACTCCCGCTCCGGCCAGGAGGTCCTCGGCCTCCTCGGCCGTGCCGTACGGCAGATGGACCGCACGGTCGTCATGGTCACCCACGACCCGGTCGCCGCCGCCCATGCCGACGAGGTCGTCTTCCTCGCCGACGGCCGACTGGTGGACCGTATGGAGTCCCCGACGGCGGAGCTGGTCCTGGACCGTTTGAAGGCCTTCGAGGTGCGGTCATGAACGCCTCCCTGCGCCTGAGTCTCTCCTCGCTGCGCGCCCACAAGCGCCGCTTCGCCGGGACGTTCTTCGCGGTGTTCCTCGGCGTCGCGTTCCTCACCGGGACCCTGGTCATGGGCGACACGCTGCGCGCGAGCTTCGGCTCGATGTTCGGCGAGGCGACCAGCGGCACGGACGCCGTCGTGCGCAGCGCCGACGCCATCACCACGCCCGGCGAGGCGCAGGGCGTGCGCCGGCCGGTCGACACGGACCTGGTGCGGGCGATCGAGCGGGTCCCCGGCGTCGCGGCCGCCGTCCCCAGCATCCAGGGCGCGGGCCAACTCGTCGGCGCCGACGGCCAACCCGTCGGCGGCCAGGGCCCGCCCACCCTCGCCGGCAACTGGATCGCCGACCCGGAGCTCAACCCCTACCGGCTCGCCGAGGGCCGCGCCCCTGTGAAGTCCGGCGAGGTCGTCGTCAACCGCGGCGCCGCGAAGAGGGGCGGCCTGAAGCTCGGTGACACGACGACCCTGCGCACGCCCGACCCCGTCAAGGTGACCGTCGTCGGCCTCGCGACCTTCGGTGGCGCGGACGGGATGGCCCAGGTGACCTTCACCGGCATGACACAGGCCGACGCCGAGAAGTACCTCACCGCCCGGCCGGGCGAGGCCGCGAGCATCCAGGTGCGGGCGGATCCCGGGGTGAGCCAGCGCGCACTCGTCGACCGGCTGACTCCCGTCCTGCCCAGGGGAGATGAAGCCATCACGGGTCAGGAGTCGGCGCAGGAGAACACTGACATGATCTCCAGCCAGTTCCTGACGATCTTCACGACGTTCCTGCTCGTGTTCTCCGGTGTCGCCCTGCTGGTGGCGACCTTCTCCATCCACAACACCTTCGCCATCGTGGTGGCCCAACGCACCCGCGAGAACGCGCTGTTGCGCGCTCTCGGCGCCTCCCGCCGTCAGGTGACCGCGTCGACCCTCGTCGAGGCGAGCGTTGTCGCCGTCACCGCGTCAATCGCCGGACTTGCCGGCGGCATCGGGATCGCGGCCGGGCTCCAGGCCCTGTTCCCGGCCATCGGATTCCCCTTCCCCGAAGGCGACTTGGTCATCAAGACCCTGTCGCTGGTCCTGCCGCTCGCGGTCGGCTTCGTGGTCTGCCTGGGCTCCGCGCTGCTGCCCGCCGTACGGGCCGGACGCACCGCCCCGCTGGCCGCGCTGCGCGAGACGGCCGTCGACGCCTCGGGCGCCTCCCGCCTCCGTGCGGTGACCGGAACGGGCCTCGCCGTCGTCGCCGTCACGGTGGCGCTCGTCGGGGTCCTGGTCTCACCGTCCGTATGGCTGGCGGGACTCGGTGCACTGCTGGCGCTGGTCGCCTTCGTGGTCCTCGGCCCCGTCGCGTCCACCACGGCCGTACGCCTCCTCGGCAGCCCCCTCGACCGGCTGCGCGGTGTGACGGGCTCCCTCGCCCGGCGCAACGCCCTGCGCAGCCCGAAGCGGACGGCCGCCACCGCGAGCGCCCTGATGATCGGCGTGGCCGTGGTCTCCCTCTTCACGGTGTTCGGCGCCTCGCTGAAGGCCACCATGGACCAGACCGTGTCACGGTCCTTCGCGGGCGACGTCGCGATCAGCACCCCCTCGTTCGGCGCGGGCGGCAGCGGACTCAGCCCCCGGCTGGCCCCCGCCGTGCAGCGGCTGCCCGAGGTTCAGACCGCCGTCGGACTCGGCCGCGGGGTCGCCGAGGTCGACGGCAAGGGACGGGCGCTGACCGTCACCGACCCGGCCGCGCTGGCCCGCACCTTCGACCTCGGCACGGTCAGCGGCTCCCTGCGCGACCTCGGCACCGACGGCATCGCCGTCACCCGGACGGAGGCCGACCGTCAGGGCCTCGCGCCCGGCGACACCGCCCGGCTCACCTTCACCGACGGCAAGAAGCAGAACTTCACCGTCCGCGCCGTCTACGGCCAGTCCGAACTCGCCGGCGACTACGTCATCACCCGCGCCGCCTGGACGCCGCACCGCACCCAGGACTCCGACACCCTGGTCGCCGTCTCCTTCAAGGACGGCGTGAGCACGGACGCGGGCAAGGCGGCGGTGCAGAAGGTGGCCGACCAGTACGGCAATCCGCAGGTGCAGACCCGTGACGAGTACGCGCAGTCCTCGGCCGGCGGCATCGACATGATGCTCACGCTCGTCTACGCGCTGCTCGCCCTCGCGGTGCTCATCGCCCTGCTCGGCATCGCCAACACACTGACGCTGGCCGTACACGAACGCACCAGGGAACTCGGCCTGTTGCGGGCGGTCGGCCAGACCCGGCCCCAACTGCGGGCCATGGTCCGCTGGGAGTCGGTCCTGGTCGCGACCTTCGGCACGGTCGGCGGGCTCGCCCTCGGCGCCTTTCTCGGCTGGGTCCTGGTGAATGCCTCGGACGGCGCCAGTGACAGCGCGTTCGCCTTCGCGATCCCGCCGCTGCGGCTCGTGGTGGTCGCGCTGGTCGGGCTCGCGGCCGGTGCCCTCGCGGGCCTGCGCCCGGCCCGGCGGGCGGCCCGCCTGGACGTCCTGCGGGCCATTGCCGCCGAGTGACGTGAGCAGAAGGGGGACGGGGGTCACCGCCCGGTCAGCCGGCAACGGCCGACCGGGCGGGAGCGTGTTCCACGGCCGGGGCACAGGCCACCGGTTCGGCCTCCGTGAACCGGGGTGCGGGCTGCTCCACGGCCGCTGCGTGCGCGGGCGGCGCGGTCTGTTCCACGGCGACTGCGCGCGGGGGCCGGGCGGGCTGCGGCTTCGCCTGCGCGGGGGCGGGCAGAATGAACCACACGACCTTGCCCTGATCGCCGTCCGGCCGTGCACCCCAGCTCTCGCTCACCGCGGCCACCATCGCCAGGCCGCGCCCGGTGGTGTCCAGCGCTTCCGCCTCCTCCAGCACGGGCAGGCGCGGATCGTGGTCGTGCACCGAGACCGTGAGCCGGTCGGTCAGCAGCTCCATCTCGACGGTGCACGACTTGTCGGGCTGGGCGTGCCGGTGGACATTGGTCAGCAACTCCGTCACACCGAGCGCGGCGCGGTCAATCAACGGCTCCAGATGCCAGTAGCGCAACTGCGCAGATACGATTCTGCGGACCTGGCCGATCCGCGACGGCAGAGCTTGGAGCTCCACCGTGCAGTGTCTGCTTGGGTGACTGATCACGGCTGCGACTCCCCGACGTGAGGTCCGGAAGAACACGGAGTACGGATCCAGCAGGATGCCCTCGTCCGGGCGGCCGCCTGCTGTCGTGCCCGGCGGGCTGGTTCGCAGCGTTATCGCCGGTAAACCCAGAGTGACGTGAGACCAGAGTGACGCAGGACACATCGCCCCGCAACTCGCCGTGATTCAGCCGCCGCGCCGCGCCGCCCTGCGCACCGCCTCGATGAACCGGCGTGCCGCGGGCGGACCCGGCTCGCCCGGAGCGGGATCGTGGTCGCCCAGCGTCAGCAGATACCGGTTGCCGTTGAGGTCGGCCAGGGCCCGGTCGTCCGGGGCGAACCAGGGCTTCGACGCGCGCACCGCCTGGACCGGCGCGCTGTCGATCTCACTGCCGTAGCTGGTCAGCAACTCCAGCCTGCCGTCGCTGATCCGGACCTGTCCGGCTCGGGTGAGCGAACGCAGCCGCTTCCCGATCCGCACGCCCGTGGCCGTGAACTCGGGCTCCGCCATCCTTCCCCGCCCCCTTGTGCACGTCGGCCGCCGGAACGGGACCTCACGTGGGCCGTGCTCCGGTGCCGTCCGGCTGGTGTCGTGATCCAGTGTGCGTCCGCGTTCGGGATGTTCGTCCCGCCCGGTGCAGTGTGCCCGTAGTGCGCGTGGAGCACCAGTACGCACGGTACGTCTCCCGGACGCGCCCGGGAGCGCGCGCCGCAATGCGCCCCCTGACCCGTCGTGACCTGGCTCCCCAGGGGTGTCTTTGGTTGGCTCAAAGGTGTGTTTATGCAGGTGGGAAGGCGTACGGAAGGTGCTTATGATCGAGGCGTCGACCGCGCGGAGCGACGTCGGCGCCAAGCGTAAGGAGCACCGCCGTGAGCACCACCCCACAGATCCGGACGGGCGCCACCCTCGACGTCGACCACAGCGACGCCGCCTACCGGAGCTGGCTGAAAGAGGCCGTCCGCAAGGTCCAGGCCGACGCCAACCGCTCGGCCGACACCCACCTGCTGCGCTTCCCGCTGCCCGAGCGGTGGGGCATCGACCTGTACTTGAAGGACGAGTCCACGCACCCGACCGGCAGCCTCAAACACCGGCTCGCCCGCTCCCTCTTCCTCTACGGCCTCTGCAACGGCTGGATCCGTCCCGGCCGCCCGGTGATCGAGGCATCCAGCGGTTCGACGGCCGTCTCCGAGGCGTACTTCGCCAAGCTCATCGGCGTCCCGTTCATCGCCGTCATGCCGCGCACGACGAGTGCCGAGAAGTGCCGGCTGATCGAATTCCACGGCGGGCAGTGCCATTTCGTGGACGACTCTCGGAGGATGTACGAGGAGTCGGCCCGCCTCGCGGCGGAGACCGGCGGCCACTACATGGACCAGTTCACCTACGCCGAACGGGCCACGGACTGGCGTGGCAACAACAACATCGCCGAATCGATCTTCCGCCAGCTGGAGTTGGAGCGGTTCCCGGAGCCCGCTTGGATCGTCGCCACGGCGGGCACCGGCGGCACTTCCGCGACCCTCGCGCGCTACGTCCACTACATGCAGTACGACACCCGCATCTGCGTCGCCGACCCCGAGAACTCGTGCTTCTTCGAGGGCTGGACCACCGGCGATCCGGACGTCACCTGCGACTGCGGCTCCCGCATCGAGGGCATCGGCCGCCCGCGCATGGAACCGAGCTTCGTGCCCGGCGCGATCGACCGGATGATGAAGGTCCCGGACGCGGCCAGCGTCGCCGCCGTACGGGCCCTGGAGCGGGCCATCGGCCGCAAGGCGGGCGGCTCGACGGGCACCGGCCTGTGGAGCGCCCTCAAGATCGTCTCCGAGATGGCCGCGGAGGGCCGCACAGGCAGCGTGGTCACCCTCCTCTGCGACCCAGGGGACCGCTACCTCGACAAGTACTATTCGGACACCTGGCTCGAGGAACATGGCCTGGACATCACGCCGTACACGAGGGCGATCAACTCCCTCTTGGAGACGGGCACCTGGCCCGACTGACCGCCGGCTCAGCTCACCTTTCCCGCCAGACGCCGGTCCAACGCCGCGATCGCGCCGCGGACCGAGCCGCCGACGCCCGCGCGGGCCAGGCGGACCGCCGCGAGGAAGGGGCCCGTTCCGTCGAGGGCGAACGTCATCTGCACCCGGGTGCCCGTGCCGGCCGGGGTGAGCCGCCACTCCTCGATCCAGGCGCGGGGGCCCGGCAGGTTCGTCACGTCGATGCGGTAGGCGTACCCGTCGGGTGCCTTCGCGACGATGACCGTCTCCTCGAAGCGGGCGCCGCCCCTGAGTCTGATCTCGCGCCGTCCGTCGCTCTCCCGGGCGGACGTCAGCGCCGAGAACCACTTCGGCCAGTCGGAAGTGCCCTCGGCGAGCGCGCGGTACACGGCGTCCGGAGCGGCGCCGATCTCACGCGCGAACACGAGGCGTACGGGTGCCGTCTCGACGAAGTCGATCCCCACTGGACGCAGACGCTGAGCCATGGACGCGAACCCTCTCGTGAGACCCCGGGCGGTTGACCCGGGCACCCTAGCCAGCGTTCCGTCAGATGTCTGCACCCTCGCCCGCCACCACCAGCCGGAGGTGCTCGGAGATCTCCTCCCGTGCCTCCTCCGGCATCCCCGCGTCGGTGACCAGCGTGTCGATCTGCTCCAGCGTCGCGAACGAACTCAGGCCCACTGTCCCCCACTTGGTGTGGTCGGCCACCACCACGACCCGCCGCGCCGACTGCACCAGCCGCCGGTTGGTCTCGGCCTCCGCGAGGTTCGGCGTCGACAGCCCCGCCTCGACCGATATGCCGTGCACGCCGAGGAACAGCAGGTCGAAGTGGAGCACCGCGATCGCCCGGTCGGCCACCGGCCCCACCAGCGAGTCGGACGGCGTGCGCACCCCGCCGGTCAGCACCACCGTCGCCGCGCCCTGCCGCTGCCCCGAGGTGCGCTGCGCCGCGTGGAAGACGTCCGCGACCCGCACCGAGTTGGTGACCACCGTCAGATCCGGCACCTCCAGGAGCTGGTGCGCCAGCGCGAAGGTCGTCGTACCACCCGACAGGGCGATCGCCGTCCCCGGCGTCACCAACTGGGCGGCGGCCCGCGCGATGTCTTCCTTGGCGCTCAGCTCCAGCCCCGACTTGGCCTCGAAGCCCGGTTCGTGCGTGCTCGCCTCGACCACCGGCACCGCACCGCCGTGCACCTTCTCCAGGACCCCCTGGCGGGCCAGCGCGTCCAGATCACGGCGCACGGTCATGTCCGACACACCGAGCTTGCGCGTCAGTTCGTTGACCCGGACACCGCCACGGCGCCGGACCTCGTCCACGATCAGGGCGCGGCGCTGCTCCGCGAGGAGGTTCTGATTCTCACTCACGTACGCTCCGGTCCTTTCGCCTCACAGCCGTCCGACACGCCCGTCGCACCGGCTCCGACCAGGACATTCCGCCCGTCTCCGGTGCGCGGGCGTCCCATCTTCGCACGGGTTGGTCCCGGTTGCGCCACCACCCGTACCGACGCGCACATGTCATTCGGACAACACCCGTCCCACTGTTTGTCACACGGAACGGGGAGATTCGGTGACGAGAGGTGTACGCCCCGCCCCGAGCGGAGATCCTGATGCGCGCACGAACAAGTCACGCAGAGCGTCACGGGGGAAGTGCAAAACAGTGGAACGAGCGCAGGAACCGGCTGCCGACAGCGGGACCGGGAGCCGTACCGCCCCGCCCCAGCAGGGGGAGACCGACCTGGAACTTCTGGTCCACGGAGTCGGCGGCACCACACCCGAGGAGATGCTCGACGATCCGCGCGCCGTGCGGATCTCCGGCGACGACACTGCCGCCGTCTACCGGCGCTCCGAGGACGTCGACGCGGAGGACAGGCCGCAGGACTACCGGGGCCGGCCGGTCCCCGAGGCGTACGTCTGGTGCAACCTCACCTCCGGCAACGCCGCACGCGCCCTGTGGCTGTTGCTGCTGCCCTTCATGGTGGTCAACCTGGCGCACTGGATGCGCCCCTCGGCACGCGACCAGAGCCGCGCGGTGCGCCTGTACGGCCTCCTCGTGCGGCTCGCCGGACTCACCCTGACGGTGCTGCTCGTCGCGGCGGCCTGCGAGGTCGCGCTGGACCTCGCGGCCTGGCAGTGCGCCGGCGTCGAAGCCTGCGCCCGGCGGCACTCCTGGCTCGGCTTCCTCTCGCCCGCCGTGTCCGACGACGGTTGGTGGAGCATGCCCGGACGCCGGCTCGCCCTGGCCGCGCTGGTGCCGGCCGCGCTCACCGGACTGCTCTGGTACCTCTCCCACCGCACGTGGAGCGCGTACGAGTCCCAGCCGCCGATGACCGACGGGTCCGAGCCGGACGACGACACCGTCCGCACCTCGCTGGGCCGGCCCGGCTTCTGGTACGGGCGCCGCCTGGTGGCCCGGCTGCGTGCCGCCCACACCGCGGCGGGCCTGCTCACGGTCGCGGCGGCGGTCGTGACACCGGCCGCGCACTTCGACCGGCGGCCGGGCGGGTCGGCCGTACTCGACGTCCTGGGCTGGCTGGTGGCCGGGGCGCTGCTCGCCGCGGCGGCCTTCGTGGTGTGGGTGGTGTGCCGCCGGGGCCGCACCGAGAACCGTCTCGACGAGCAGCTCGACGAGCAACTCCTACGGCAACTGCCGCTCGCCTCCCTCGTTCTGCTCCTGCTCACCCTCGTGTACGCCGGTTGGTCGCGGCCCGGCTGGCACTCGGCCGGCCGGCTGCCGGGGGACACCGCCTTCGGCACCCTCGCGCTGGCCCAGGGCGCGCTGGTCGTCGCGCTCGGTGTGGTCGCCCACCTCCTGCACGGCACCCACCGCGACCCGCGCGCGGCGATGCACGGTTTCGGCGGCCCGTCCGTCGCCCTGCTCGCCTGCGCGCTGGGCGGCGTGATGTCGGGCGGCGTCGCCCAGCGCGTCGCCGACTGGCTGGACGGCACCCGTGCCTCCATCGACGGACCGCCCGTGCTGCTGACCTGGCAGGCCTCCGTGATCCCGCCCCTCCTCGTGGCGGTGCTGGCCCTGATCGGCTGGCTGTCCTGGCGCACCTGGCAGCTCAGCCGAGCCGAGCGGACCACGGTGGAACGCGACCACCCGAAGGAGCCCGAGGACCCGGCACGCACCCGTCGTATCGCACGCACTCGGGCGATGGCCGCCCTCACCGACCGAGCTCCGCTCCTCGTCGCCGTCGTCTCCGCAGCCACGCTGCTCCTGGGCGCCGGAGCGCTGGTCGGCGGCCTGACCAGCGGCAGGACCCCCGACGACGCGGCCAAGGACACGTACCCCGTCGTACACGGCGCCGCCCAGACCGCCCAGGCGCTCGGTTCCTGGCTGGTGGGCCTCGGCTTCATCCTGTTCGTCACCTGGGGCCGGCGCGCCTACAAGGACGCCTCCGCGCGGCGCACCATCGGCATCCTCTGGGACGTCGGCACCTTCTGGCCGCGCGCCGCCCACCCCTTCGCCCCGCCCTGCTACGCAGAACGCGCGGTGCCCGACCTGACCTGGCGTATGGCCACCTGGACGCGGCGCACCGGCGGCCGTCTGGTGATCTCCGGGCACTCCCAGGGCAGCGTGCTCGCCGCGGCGGCGGCCTGGCAGCTGAAACCCTCCGTGCGGGGGCGGGTCGCCCTGCTCACCTACGGCTCGCCGCTGGAGCGCCTGTACGGCCGCTGGTTCCCGGCCCACTTCGGACCCGTCGCGCTCAGCTCCCTGCACCGCGAGGTCGCGTGCTGGCGCAATCTGTACCGCCTGACCGACCCGATCGGCGGCCCGGTCCGCCTCCCCGGCGACTGCGGCCCGGAAGTGGACCACGAGCCCCTCAAGGATCCCCTCGCCTACGGCCGCACCGCCCGGCATCCGCTGCCCGCACCGATCCTGGGCCACTCCGACTACCAGGCGGACCCGGTCTTCGCCCGGGAACGCGAGCACCTGCTGGAGCGACTGCGCCCGGAGGTGCCGGGGCAGCGGCCGGAACCGGCGTCCTAGACCCGGGCAGTCGGGTCAGGGCAGGTCCGGCAGGTCCTCCGGGAACAGCAGGGTCAGATCGTCCGTGGTCGGCTCGGTGACCTGGGCGACCCGGCCGGCGTGCCGCTCCACCATCGCCTCGAAGGTCTGCCGGGCGGTGCGGCCGTTGCCGAAGGCGGGGCCCTTGGGGATCGCCGTGAAGTACTTCAGCAGCGCCTCGGACGCGCCCGGCGCCAGCCGGTACTCGTGCTCGTCGGCCTGCTGTTCCACGATCCGCAGCAGTTCGTCCGGGGCGTAGTCGCCGAAGGTGATGGTCCGTGAGAAGCGGGACGCCACACCCGGGTTGATGGACAGGAAGCGCTCCATCTCGGCCGTGTAGCCCGCGACGATCACCACCACCGCGTCCCGCTGGTCCTCCATCAGCTTCACCAGCGTGTCGATGGCCTCCTTGCCGAAGTCGCGCCCGGCGTCCTCCGGCGAGAGCGCATACGCTTCGTCGATGAACAGCACACCGCCACGCGCCCGTTCGAAGGCCTCCTGGGTGCGGATCGCGGTGGAGCCGATGTGCTCGCCGACCAGGTCGACCCGGGAGACCTCGACGAGATGCCCCTTCTCAAGGACCCCGAGGGAGGCGAGGATCTCGCCGTAGAGCCGGGCGACCGTCGTCTTGCCGGTGCCGGGCGAGCCCGTGAAGACCAGATGCCGCTTGACCGACGCCGCCTTCAGACCCGCCTGCTGACGGCGCCGGCCCACCTCGATCATGTCGGTCAGCGCACGGACCTCGCGCTTGACGCTCTCCAGGCCGACCAGCGCGTCGAGTTCACCCAGCACGGCCGTCGAGGTCCGTACGGGCTTCTCCGGCACGGCGGCGGTGACGATCGGTTCCTGCTCGGTGCTGCGCTGCCCGGGGATCGCGCCCAGCAGCCCGCCCGCGGGGGGCGTCGCCTGCACGGCCGTCTCCCGTGCCGCGGCCGGCCGGACACCACCGCTCTCGTCGCTGGTGCAGTCCTCCACGATCGGCCCCGTGCCGGATTCGGAATCCGCGCCGCCGTCCGCGAACTCGTAACCCCCGCGCGCGCACCGCTCCGTACGGCACTTCTTCAGCGTCGTACGGCAGCCGTCGATCACATGGAAGCCGTAGCCGCCGCTGCCCGTCACCCGGCAGTCCAGGAAGCTGCCCCGGCCGCCCGCCGACACATAGAAGCCCGCCTCCGCGGGGGACTGCACGGTGCAGCGCTCGATCGTGGGGTCGGCGCCCTTGGTGACGATCACGCCGGTCTGGGTGCCGTCCACCGTGCAGTTGTTGAGCGTGCCGCCGCTGCCGTGGTCGCGGAACCAGGCACCCGTGGCCGCGTCCCGGATCCGGCAGTCGTCGAGCTGTGCCGTGGCGCCGTCGCTGACCGACACGGCGGTGTTGCGCACCTGGGACAGATCACTGTCGACGACGTCCGCGCGGGAGCCGCGGTCCAGCACGAACAGCGCGTCCGGCACGTCGTGCACCCGGCAGGAGTCGAGCACCGCGGTGGCGCCGTCGCTCACCCACACCGCCGGATAGTCACCGGTGCTGTCGAAGATCTCGCACTGGTTGGCGTCCACCCGGGTCCCCGGGTCCCACACCGACAGGCCGTTGCGCCCGAACTGACGCACCGTCGTCCGGGTCAGCGTGAGCACCGAACGGGACCGCAGATCGACCGCGTTCTCCGGGATGTCGTGGATGCGGCAGTCGGCCAGGGTGACCACGGCGTCCGTGTCGAGCGTGACGCCGTCCGCGGTCGTACGGTGCACATCGCAGTCGGTGAGATGCGCCGTGGCCCGCGCGGTGACCTGGGCGCCGGAGCCCCGCACCTCGTAGACCTCGCAACCCACCGCTTCCAGCGCGGAGTTCTCGCCCGTCACCATCAGACCCGCGCCCGAGGCGTGATGCACCCGGCAGCGGTTCAGACGCGGATGCCCGCCGCCGCGCACGGCGACACCCGACTGGCCAGCCGCCATGACCTCGCAGTCCTCGAACACCCCACCGCCGCCGTCGATTACGGCGATGCCGATGCCGGCAGGGTTGTCCACGGTGCAGCGCCGCACGGTCGGGCGTGCGCCGCCGCGCACCTCTATGCCTGCGGCGGACCGGGTGACGACGCGCAGGTCCGTCAGCTCCGGCGCGCCCTCTTCGACGAGCAGTGCGGGCGCGGCCGCGTCCTGGCCCTCCACATGCAGGTCCTGCACCACCGCGGAGGCACGCACGGTCAGCGGCACCCCGTCCACGGGTGCGATGCGCACCGAGCCGGGCGAGCCCTCGGGGCCGCGCAGGGTCACCGCCCGCTGGACGACGAGGTTCTCCCGGTAGGTACCGGGAGCGACGGTGAGGACGTCGCCGTCGGCCGCGGCCTCCAGAGCGGCGGCCAGCGACGCGTACTCACCCGTGCGGCGCCGCCACCGCGATGTACCGGTGTGCGTCACCTGGACCGTGCCCTGTGCCATGGCGCTGCTGTGCCCCCACCTCGTGGTACGCGGGTCGATGCCGAATGCCCTCGGCCGGTCCACCGTAGCGTGCGCGCGGGCGGTGGGTTGACCAGAGCCGTAAGGCCGTCAGCTGCCGGTGCCTGCCTTGCCCCAGTCCGGGCCCGCCTTGTCCCAGGCCTGGTCCCAACGGGCGTACCGGCGGCGGACCATGCGCCAGACGATCATCCGTCTGGTGCCTTCGACCAGGCCGGCCGTCAGTGCCGCCACGCCGAATCCGGCGAGCACGGCGTGCGTCGTCGCCGTCTCGGAGTCCAGCGGGCGGCTGACCATGCGGCCGTGCGGGTCCGTCCAGAGTCTGAAGTGGTCGCCCTGGTGCGGGGACTTGAGGTTGGTCAGTACCGGGCCGTGCTGCCGGGTGCCGTCCGGAGTGGTCCAGTCGGCGAGGACGCGGCTGCGGGTGTCGTGCGAGGCGGTCGAGTCGGGGTCCGGGTCCAGCACGCCGCCGTCCAGCTTGCGCACCACCGTCGCCGTGACGAGGTGACGGGTGTGCCGCTGTTCGCGCACGGACCGTTGGAAGAAGTCCTGCGCCGCGGAACCGACGAGCGAGCCGATCACGGGCGCGACCACCACGATCAGCAGCAGCGCCACGAGTGCGACCCAGGACTCGGCCAGATCGGTCGTACGGCGCAGGGGGTTGCGCCGCCAGCGCCACAGACCGCCGATTGCTCGCACCGTCCCACACCCCCCTTCCGGATCCGTGATATCCCCGGGCCGTGCCGTTCACGCGGGAGTCGGGCCGAAGAGAGAGCGAAATCACCTCCGCACCTCTGACCGGGTCCTCTCATGAACTCCGCACGACATCCCAACGACCGGGCCCTCACGTCCGGTTCCCCCGCTCACGGAAGTTCCCTCCCCGGCGCACAGGACGCGGTCACGGACCGAAGCGCTACTCGAGGACGCGCACCGGGTCGCCCACCCGGATCGTGCCGGTGGACCGGGGCACCAGGTTCTGGCCGAAGACCAGTTGGCTGCCGAACCTGCGGTGCCGCGCCAGCGTGCGCAGGGGCTCCTTGCCGCGCTCGGCGGTGGCCTGGTCGGTCGTGGTCACGACGCATCGCCCGCACATCTTGGCGACCCGGAACTCGACGTCGCCGATCGAGATGCGGGACCAGTCGTCCTCGGCCCAGGCGTCCGTGCCGGCCACGACCACGTTCGGCCGGAAGCGGTTCATGGGCAGCGGGCCCTCGGCGGCGTGATCGCCCTGGGCCAGCAGCGAGTTCAGGGAGTCCAAGGACGCGGTCGTGGCGACGAGCAGCGGGTAGCCGTCGGCGAAGTTCACCGTCTCGCCGGGCAGCGCGTAGTCCGGATCGACCGGGCGGCGGGTGGCAGGGTCGTCCATGTGGACGAGGCGGACGTCGAGACCGAGATGGTCACCGCACCAGGCGTGCGCCGCATCCGGGGCGGGAACCGCCTCCACCTTGGTGCCGAAGATGTTCACCGTCACTGTGCACGACGGTTCCGGAACCGGCACCGTCACGGGATCCCGCCCGGGTGTGGACAGCCGGATGCCGCCGCCGGGCACGAGCTCGGCGGCGGCCAGCGCGAGGCGTGGCTGTTCACGCTGTGTGACGACCTTTCCCCCGTCGTCGATCAGCACCCAGCGCCGGTCTCCGGCCAGCCCCCAGGGCTCCACCACGGCTTCCCGCGGCGAGACACCACGGAACGCCTTGACCGGATGGACGTGGATCGACTGCAGTACGGCATTCCCCATGACGTCATCGTGCCAGGTGGCACCGACATCAGGGGAGGCCGCTCAGTAGCCGCGGTACTGCTGGTTGTTGTACGGGTCCTGGTAGGGAGCCGGAGCGGGCCGGGGAGCCGCGGGGCGCATCGCCTCGTAGCCGGTGCCCTGAGGCATCGGCCGCTGGGGCTGCTGCATCTGCTGCGGAGCGGCGTAGCCGCGCGGGGCGGCGGCCTGCTGCGGGATGTAGGCGGTGGGCGCCTGCTGCAGCGGAGCGGGCTGCGGGACCTGCGGGTAGCCGTAGGAGGGAGCGTGGTGGGACGGACCCGCCGGGAGGGCAGGCAGTGCCGACGGCAGCGCGGGCAGGTTGCTGACCGGCATGTCGTACGCGGAGGGGACCCGGATCGGGGCGATCTGCGGGGTGCCCCGCTCGGCCACGAGTGAGTCGTAGATCGGAGTGTCCGGGAAGGAGGCGGAGTAGTAGCCGCCGCCATAAGTGGAGCGGGGGGAGGTCATGGCACATAAGTTAAGCCCACGATGTGCTGGTTGGGGAGACCGATAAGAGGGTTGTTTTCCGTGTCGGCAGTGACGCGGGATCCCCAATCCGAGCGAACTCGGCAAAAAGGGGCGGCGGTGCGCGTTCGGATCGTGTAAAGGGCGAGTTCCCGGCGGGTTACCAGGGGTTGGCCAGCGATCTTCCTGCGCCGCCCATGGGAGTTCGGGCGCCCCGGCAATAGGTTGGACGGGTAGGGATGGACGGCAATCGGCGGCCGGTGTGCGGCCTGCCGCGCTGACACGTGATGGGGGCGGACATGTCAATGTCGAAAGGATCGAATACGCCGGTGCCGACGACGGCCCTGCGCGTCGAATTGGGCTGGCGCTCCGGACCGGGCGTCCCGGACGCGGACGCTTCGGCGCTGCTCCTGGTGGCGGGAAAGGTTCGCTCCGACGGCGACTTCGTCTTCTACAACCAGCCGGCGCATCTTTCCGGCGCGGTCCGGCACGAGGGCAAGCGGGACTCCCAGGGGCGCGTGACC
Source organism: Streptomyces sp. NPDC002619 (assembly GCF_042889305.1). Classification (NCBI taxonomy): domain Bacteria; kingdom Bacillati; phylum Actinomycetota; class Actinomycetes; order Kitasatosporales; family Streptomycetaceae; genus Streptomyces; species Streptomyces sp. NPDC002619. Next base: position 94,585 of record NZ_JBIAQV010000009.1, read on the forward strand.
GACACCCTTTTCGTCGATCTCGCGCGCGTCGAGAGCGCCGTCGAGCGGGTGGTCCTCGCAGCCTCGGCGGACGGCGGGTCGTTCGGCCAGGTCCCCGGCCTGTACGTCGAGGTCAAGGACGCGGCGCACGGCGGCTCGGTCGCCCGTTTCGACAACCCCGGCGCCACGGTGGAGACGGCGTTCGTCCTCGGCGAGTTCTACCGCCGCCAGGGCGCCTGGAAGTTCCGCGCCGTGGGCCAGGGTTACAGCAGCGGACTGGAGGGCCTGGCCACGGACTTCGGGATCACCGTCGACGAGCCGCAGCACGCGGCCCCGCCGCTCGTCCCGCCGCCCGTCTCACCCCCCGTGACCGTCTCACCGCCGCCGCCGGTCTCACCTCCGGTCACCGTGCCGCCCCCGGTCGGCCCGCCGGTCCCGCTGCCCCCGCCGCAGGCGCCTTCCGCGCAGCCCGTCCGCCTCAGCAAAGTGACGCTCACCAAGGCCGCCCCGTCCGTCTCGCTGGCCAAACAGGGGGGAACGTCCGGAGCCCTGCGTGTGAACCTCAACTGGCAAGTGCGCAAACAGTTCTCCGGCTGGGGTGCCAAACGGGCCGCGACCTACCGGGACCTCGACCTCGACCTGTGCGCCCTCTACGAACTCGCCGACGGCGCCAAAGGCGTCGTACAGGCCCTCGGCAACGCCTTCGGATCGCTGCACCGCCCGCCGTACATCCACCTCGACGGCGACGACCGCACCGGCGCCGTGGCGAGCGGTGAGAACCTCACCGTCAACCTCGACCACCGGCAGGACTTCCGGCGCATCCTCGTCTTCGTGACCATCTACGAAGGCGCAACGTCCTTCGCCGACCTGCACGCCACGGTCACCCTCCAGCCCCAGCACGGCGCCCCCGTCGACTTCTCGCTCGACGAGTGCACGGTCCCCTCGACCGTGTGCGCGCTCGCCCTGATCACCAACACCGGCGGGGACCTTGTCGTCCAGCGGGAGGCGCGCTATCTGGTCCCGGAGCGCGGGGTCAGTCCGCAGCGCACGATAGACCGGGCCTACGGGTGGGGCATGAACTGGACCCCCGGCCGCAAGTAGCGCACGCTCAGCCCTCGTCGGGCACGGCGTCGGGACGGGCGTACGTACGTCCCTTCCAGGCCGCCCCGCGCCCCCGGTAGTGCTGCACCGCCGAGTCGACCGTCATGAGGAGATACAGGAACGCGGTGAACGGCAGCAGGGGAGCGAGCCACAGCGGCTGGTGGTAGTGGCGGAGCATCGGGACGTACGTCGCCGTCATCACGAGCCACGCCAGAGCGCCGGTGACGGCGGCGGCCGGATCTCCCGTGACCGCGCCCGCCACCACCGCCGCGGGCGGCACCAGGTACACCAGCGCCAGCCCGGCGACCGTGCCGAGGAGCAGCACCGGACTGTGCCGCAGCTGCGCGTACGCGCTGCGCGAGACCATCCGCCACAGGTCGTGCAGCCGCGGATACGGACGCACGCTGTCCACCCGCTCGGCCAGCCCCAGCCAGATGTGACCCCCGCCGCCCTTCACGGCCCGGGCGAGCGCCACATCGTCGATGACGGCCTGCCGGATGGCATCGGGAATCCGCGCCCTGTACGCCGTATCGGCGCGCAGCAGCACACAACCGCCCGCCGCCGCCGCCGTCCGCGCCTCCTTACGGCCGATCCACCGGAACGGATACAGCTGGGCGAAGAAATAGACGAAGGCCGGCACCACGAGCCGCTCCCACAGGCTCTCCACCCGCAGCCGGGCCATCTGCGACACCAGGTCGAGGCCCCCGGTGCGCGCCGCGGCCACCAGCTCCCGCAGGCTGTCCGGGGCATGGGCGATGTCCGCATCCGTCAGGAGCAGATACTCGGGCTCACGCGCGCGTGCCAGCGCGATGCCGTGGCGCACCGCCCACAGCTTGCCCGCCCAGCCCGCGGGCGGCTCGCCGGGGGAGTCCACGGTGAGCGGGAGCCCGCCGTGCCGTGCCGCCAGTTCACGGGCGAGCTCCCCGGTGCCGTCCGTGCTGCCGTCGTCGATCAGGAAGACCTCGGCCCGCCCCGGGTAGTCCTGTGCCAGCAGTGACGGCAGGCTCTCCGGCAGGACGGCGGCCTCGTCGCGCGCCGGTACGACGACACAGACGGACGGCCAGTCGACCGGGTCCAGGCGCGGTGGCAGCCGGACGTCCGTGCGCCAGAAGTAGCCCTGGCACAGCAGCAGCCACAGCCAGGCGGCGAGTGATACGGCGGCGGTCCACACGATGGCGCTCACCCGCGCAGTCTGCCCCACCGGGCCGGTGCGCCAAAGGGCCATCGTCTATCGTGGCCGGGTGAAGATCGCGCTCATGGACTCCGGAATCGGTCTGCTGGCGGCCACCGCCGCGGTACGGCGCCTGCGCCCGGACGCGGATCTCGTCCTCTCCCTGGACCCCGACGGCATGCCCTGGGGACCGCGCACTCCCGAGGACCTCACCGGCCGGGCCCTCGCCGTCGCCGAGGCCGCGGCGGCGTACCGGCCCGACGCCCTCATCGTCGGCTGCAACACGGCGACCGTGCACGCCCTGCCCGCCCTGCGCGCCCGCCTGGAGCCCGGCGTCCCCGTGATCGGCACGGTCCCGGCGATCAAGCCGGCCGCGGCCGGCGGCGGTCCCTTCGCCATCTGGGCGACGCCCGCCACCACGGGCAGTCCCTACCAGCGCGGACTCATCGAGCAGTTCGCCGACGGCGTGCCCGTCACCGAGGTGCCCTGCTGGGGGCTCGCCGAGGCTGTGGAACACGCGGACGAGGCGGCCATCGACGCCGCTGTCGCCGCGGCTGCCGAGCTGACCCCCGATGAAGTGACGACCGTCGTCCTCGGCTGTACCCACTACGAGCTGGTGGTGGAACGTATCCGCGCGGCCGTGCAGTGCCCCGACGCCCCGCCGCTGGTCCTGCACGGCTCCGCCGGAGCGGTGGCCGCGCAGGCACTGCGCCGCATCGGCGAGCAGCCCGCCCCCGAGGCCCCGGTCGTGGGCACCCTGACGGTGCTGCTGAGCGGGCGCGAGGGCGAGCTGCCCGTTCCCGCGCTGAATTACGCCGAGGGCAGGCTGCTGCCCGCCGTCAGCCCAGCCCGCTGACCACCCGCCGCCGGACGGACACCCGCGGTGCGGTTCGCGGCCACCGAACGCGGTTACCCTCCGCAACGCGGTACCGGCGCAGCGAAACCTGAGTAGTCTCATAAGCATGAGGGACCACCCCCATGACCCCCTTGACAAGAACGAGAACGCCAAGCCCGCCGAGGTGTGGACCGGACGGGCCACCAATCGGGTCCAGTGGCTGCTGGCGCTCGTCGGTGCGGCCTGCATGGCGCTCGGCATCGAGCTCGCCGTGGCCTCCGCCTGGACGTCCGGCATCGTCGCGCTGGTCATGTCCGTCGTCGGCTGTATCGCGGCCGGGCTGCTGGTCCTCTTCGGCACCCTCTCGTTCGTGCACGTGGACCTGAAGCTCGACGAGGAGTGCCTCGAGGTGCGCTGCGGCCACATTGGTGTGCCGCGCCGCCGCATTCCGCTCAGCCAGGTCGTCGGTGCCGAGTTCGCGCCGCAGGTCAATCCGCGCAACTGGGGCGGCTGGGGGTACCGCTGGCGTCCCGAGAAGGGCACCGCGGTCGTCGTGCGCAAGGGCGAGGGCGTCGTACTGCGGCTCTGGGACGGCCATACGTTCACCATCACTGTGGACAACGCCGAGTCGGCGGTACGCGTGATCAAGGACCGGCTGCGCAGCACCGCGACGGGTACCGCACGCTGACCCTCTCCGGGACCGCCTCGTCACTCCGGTTCGGCCCGCCGGTGGTCACTCACGAACGGGCGTGCCGTGGCCAGTCCGGCCAGCAGCCCCGCGCCCACCGACACCGTCGTGAAGCTCAGCGCGTTGCCGACCGCCGCGAGTGCCGCCAGCGCGGTCAGGGCCGCACCCGCGGTGAGCGCGACCGGGGTGGGGCGTGCCGTGCGCCACAGGGCGTACAGGACCCAGCAGAACGCCGTCGCGAGCAGGACCACGCCGACGAGTCCCTGTTCGGCGGCCTGCTGGAGCGGCGCGGAGTGCGGCTTGCCGTCGGGCAGGAGCGTCTGCGGGGCGCCGGCGCTGAGCTCGCCGAACCGGCCGGGGCCGATGCCGAGGACCGGGTCCTGGCGCGCCAGGTGCAGGGCGTCGTGCCACAGCTGGACACGGCGCGGGGTCAGCCGGCCCTCGAAGGAGTCGCTGAGGCCGTCCGGCAGGACGTTCCCGGCGACGGCCCAGGTCACGCCTGTCACCAGGGCTGCCGTCAGCGCCATGCCGAGGATGCCGAGGCCGCGGCGGCGGATGCGGCCGGCGACGAGCGAGCACAGCAGGACCGCGGCGCCCAGCGCGCATCCGGTGGCCGAGCCCACGGCGGCGGCTGTCACCACGATCCCCGCGGCCAGCGTGCGCAGGGCGAGACGCAGCGCGGGCGCGGCGGCGGCCCAGGCGGCGCAGCACGCGGCACCGGTTGCCAGCGTCAGCAGCGCGGCGGTGGCACCCGAATGGCCGAGCGGGGTGGTGAACTGGGGCCCCGGGGCCACCTTCGGCATGGCCACGGCGAGGCCGAGCCCGGCCAGTGCTGCCGCGCCGGACGCCGCGACCGGTAGCAGCGCACCGGAGATCCGGCCCGAGGCATAGCCGGCGGCCAGCGCGAGCACCGCGAGCAGGACGCCCTCGGGGCGGCCGTCGTGCGCCGCCGCGGTGACGAGGGACCACACGGCACAGGCCCCGAGCACGACGACGCCCGCCGCGTCAGAAACGTTTCGTCTGTCGCTGTCCGTATCTGCGCCCAGCGCGGACGCCATCCCCGTCGACCCCACCCCGTCGCCCCTCTGGTCCCCCGACCTGTGGCAGAAGCCGCGTGCGGGTTGTGACCGGCCCCACCGCGCGGACTCCGGGACACGGTAACGGCTGATGACCTTTTTGTGGACGAGTCGCGCAGGAACGGCGTGGCCACCGGGCCGGCGCAGGTGCCGGTACCACCCCGCGGACCGCGCTGTCGGCGGCAAGGTCACCCGCCTTACACTCCCCGAGTGACCGTCACCGCACCTCCCGTGGATCAGCCCGATCAACTCGAGCCCCAGCCCGCGCCCAGCGCGCGCACGGCCTGGCTCCGGCGCCTGGTCCTGGCTGCCGCCTCCGTCCTGTGCGGCGTGCTGCTGTACGTCAGCTTCCCGCCGCGCACCCTGTGGTGGCTGGCCCTGCCCGCCTTCGCCGGGTTCGCCTGGCTGCTGCGCGGGCGTACGTGGAAGGCGGCTCTGGGCCTGGGCTACCTCTTCGGCCTCGGCTTTCTGCTGCCCCTGCTGGTGTGGACCGGTGTCGAGGTCGGCTCCGGGCCCTGGCTCGCGCTGGTCGCGGTGGAGGCGGTCTTCATCGCCCTCGTCGCCGTGGGCGTCGCCGCGCTGTCGAAGCTGCCCGCCTGGCCGGTCTGGGCCGCCGCGGTGTGGACTGCAGGAGAGGCCGTACGCGCGCGCGTGCCCTTCCATGGCTTCCCCTGGGGCAAGATCGCGTTCGGTCAGGCGGACGGCGTCTTCCTGCCGCTCGCCGCGGTCGGCGGCACCCCGGTGCTCGGCTTCGCGGTCGTGCTGTGCGGATTCGGGCTGTACGAGGCCGGACGCCTCGCCGCCGAGGGCCGCCGTACCCGGGCCCTCCGCGGGGGAGTTGCCGCCGCGGCCCTGCTGAGCGTGGCGGTCCCGGTGGCGGGCGCGGTTGCCGCCCGGGGGCTGGTGAGCGACAAGGCCGAGGACGGCACGGCGACGGTCGCCGTCATCCAGGGCAATGTGCCGCGCTCCGGCCTCGAGTTCAACGCGCAGCGGCGCGCCGTGCTCGACTACCACGTGCGCGAGACGCTGAAGCTGGCCGCCGACGTCAAGGCGGGCAAGGTCCCCAAGCCCGATTTCGTGCTGTGGCCGGAGAACTCCTCCGACGTCGATCCCTTCGCCAACGCCGACGCGGCCGTGGTCATCGACGAAGCGGCCAGGGCGATCGGCGTGCCCATCTCGGTCGGCGGCGTCGTCGAGAAGGACGGCAAGCTGCTCAACGAGCAGATCCTGTGGGACCCGGTCAAGGGAGCCACGCAGACGTACGACAAGCGTCAGGTCCAGCCGTTCGGCGAGTACCTCCCGCTGCGCCCGCTCCTCGGGGCGATCAACAAGGACTGGACCAGCATGGTGCGCCAGGACTTCAGCAGGGGTACCCAGCCGGGCGTCTTCGACATCGACGGCGCCAAGGTCGGCCTCGCCACCTGCTATGAGGCCGCCTTCGACTGGGCCGTGCGGGACACCGTCACCCACGGCGCCCAGATGATCTCGGTGCCGAGCAACAACGCGACCTTCGACCGCAGCGAGATGACCTACCAGCAGCTCGCCATGTCCCGCATCCGCGCCGTCGAGCACAGCCGGACCGTGACCGTGCCGGTGACCAGCGGTGTCAGCGCGGTGATCATGCCGGACGGGAAGATCACGCAGAAGACCGGCATGTTCGTGCCCGCCTACCTCGTCCAGAAGATCCCGCTGCGCTCCTCCGAGACCCCCGCCACCGAGCTGGGGATCCTGCCCGAGATGGCCCTCGTGCTGGTCGCCGCGGGCGGCCTCGGCTGGGCGATCGGGGCGGGCCTGCGCGGCCGGCGCAACGCCGACGCGTGACCGAGCACGCCACCTGCGCCCCGGGCGCTCCAGTGGTGTGATCCGACCGGCCCGTTAGGGTCGAGCACATGGCTACTCCTGACTTCATCCGCACCGTCCGGGCCTCGGCGGGCCACCAGTTGCTGTGGCTTCCCGGCGTCAGCGCCGTCGTCTTCGACGACCGGGGCAGAGTGTTGCTGGGACAGCGCGCGGACAACCACAAGTGGGCGCTGCTCTCCGGCATCCCCGACCCTGGAGAGCAGCCCGCCGCCTGCGCCGAGCGGGAGGTGTACGAGGAGTCCGCCGTACGGTGTGTCGCCGAGCGGGTCGTCATGGTGAGGGCCGGGAAGCAGATCACCTACGGCAACGGCGACATCTGCCAGTTCATGGACATCACCTTCCGCTGCCGGGCCGTCGGTGGCGAGGCACGCGTCAACGACGACGAATCCCTCCAGGTCGGCTGGTTCGAGGTCGACGCCCTGCCCAAGATGGACGAGCACCAGCTGGTCCGGCTCAAGCAGGCCCTGTCCGATGAACCCACATGGTTTGAACCCACGAGTCTTGGATGAAGTATGGGGTGCGAGCACATGTGGCCTGGTGGGGGCGCTGCTTAGGGTCGGACCATGACCTCGCCCAGCGCCCTGCCCGGCTCCCACGCCCCCTCGCTCGACCTCGGCGGCCGCACCGCCCTCGTCACCGGCGCCGCCGGCGGCATCGGCCGTGCCTGCGCGCTGCGCCTCGCCGCCGCCGGGGCCAAGGTGAGAGCCGTGGACCGGGACGCCGCGGGCCTGGACGAGCTCGCCGAGCGGGCCCGGAACCTGGCCGGCACGGTCGAACCGCACGTCCTCAACCTCACCGACCTGGACGCCGCCGAACTCGCCGCCGCGGGCACCGACGTCCTGGTCAACAACGCCGGACTGCAACTGGTGCGCCCCATCGAGGAGTTCCCGCCGGACGTCTTCCACACGGTGCTCACCGTCATGCTGGAGGCCCCGTTCCGGCTCATCCGGGGCGCCCTCCCGCACATGTACGGGCAGGGATGGGGCCGCATCGTCAATGTGTCCTCCGTCCATGGTCTGCGCGCCTCCGCCTATAAGTCGGCCTATGTGGCCGCCAAACATGGTCTGGAGGGGCTGTCCAAGACCGCCGCGCTGGAGGGCGCGCCCCATGGGGTCACCTCGAACTGTGTGAGTCCCGCCTATGTGCGCACCCCACTGGTCGAGAAGCAGATCGCCGACCAGGCACGGGCGCACGGCATCCCCGAGGAACGCGTGCCGGCCGAGGTCCTCCTCAAGGACAGCGCCGTCAAACGGCTCATCGAACCCGAGGAGGTCGCCGAGGCCATGGCGTACCTGTGCGGCCCGCAGGCCTCCTTCGTCACCGGCACCTCACTGGTGCTCGACGGCGGGTGGACGGCCCACTGAGCGGGCCTGACCCGATGGGCCCCGGAGTTTTCCACAGGCCTGACCGGACGGACCGGCGATGCGTAATCCTGTGAGCATGTCCCGCGATCACCTGCAGTCCGACGGACGCACCGCCACCGACGCCGCGGTGCCGGTCGGCCCTGCCCGCACGCCGGACGACGGCGTCGAGGCGCCGTTCCTCGCGCTGCTGGCCCGCGGCGCCCCGGCCGAGGCGTACGAACAACCGGTGCTGCTCGCCCGCGCGGAGGGCCGCCCGGCCGCCCGGATCGCCGCACTGGAGCAGGCCATGCAGGTCGCGCTGCGCGTGCGCGCGGAGCTGGAGGGACGACGCAGGCGTGAGGCGGAGCTCTCCGCGCTCTTCGAGACCGCGCACGACCTGGCCGGCCTCAGGGACCTGGACGCCGTCCTGCAGGCGATCGTGCAGCGCGCCCGCTCCCTGCTCGGCACGGACGTCGCCTACCTCAGCCTCAACGACCCGGCCCGGGGCGACACGTACATGCGCGTGACCGAGGGCTCGGTCGCGGCCCGCTTCCAGCAGCTGCGGCTCGGCATGGGGGAGGGGCTCGGCGGACTCGTCGCCCAGACGGCCCGGCCGTACGTCACCGACGACTACTTCAAGGACGCCCGCTTCCAGCACACGCTCACCATCGACTCCGGCGTACGCGACGAGGGCCTCGTCGCCATCCTCGGCGTGCCGCTGATGCTGGGTCCGCACGTGATCGGCGTGCTGTTCGCGGCGGACCGGCGGGCGCGCGTCTTCGAGCGGGAGCAGATCGCCCTGCTCGGCTCCTTCGCCGCGCTCGCCGCGGCCGCGATCGACACCGCGAACCTGCTCACCGAGACCCGCTCGGCCCTGGCCGGCCTGGAGCGCGCCAACGAGATCATCCGCGACCGCAGCGGGGTCATCGAGCGCGCCTCGGACGTCCACGACCGGCTCGCCGAACTCGTCCTGCGCGGCGGCGGAGTCCACGACGTGGCCGCGGCGGTCTCCGAAGTCCTGGACGGCACGGTCGAGTTCGCGGAGGCGGACACCGCGCCGCCCCAGGCGCTGGAGGCATCCCGGGCCGAGGGCCACGCGGTGCTGCACGGGGAGGACTGGATCGCCGCGGTCGCCGCGGGCGGCGAACTCCTCGGGGCGCTGGTGCTGCGCGGCCACCCGGGCCTCGACCCCGTCGACCAGCGCACCCTGGAGCGGGCCGCGATGGTCACCTCGCTGCTCCTGCTCGCCCGCCGCTCCGCCGCCGAGGCCGAGCAGCGCGTGCGCGGCGAGCTGCTCGACGACCTGCTGGACGCCCGCGACCGCGACCCGCGCCTGCTACGCGAACGCGCCTCACGGCTGCACGCCGACCTCGACGCCACCCACACCGTGTTGGCGGCCCGCCTCGACGGCCCCGCAGCTGACGCCGAACAGGAGGCCGCCGCCCGCCGTCGGCTGTGGGCCGCCGCGTCCCACGTCGCCGCCACCCGGCAGGGCCTGGCCGCGGCCCGGGACGGCGGCACGGTACTGCTGCTGCCCGTCGCCCCCGGTGACACCGCCACAGACGTGGCCCGCCGCACCGCACGCCAACTCGGCACGGCCGTGCACGAACAGGTCACGGTGGGGGCCTCCGCTCCCGTCTCCGGTCTGCTCGCGCACCCCGACACCCTGGCCGCCGCCTACGCCGAGGGCCGCCGCTGCCTCGACGCGCTACGACTCCTGGGCCGCGGCGGGGACGGAGCCGCGGCCGAGGACTTCGGCTTCCTCGGGCTGCTGCTGGCCGGCGAGCGGGACGTCGCCGGGTTCGTCGACCGCACCATCGGCCCGGTCGTGGCGTACGACGAGCGGCGCGGTACGGACCTGCTGCGCACCCTCGACGCGTACTTCGCCTGCGGTATGAGCCCGGCCCGCACCAAGGACGAGCTCCATGTCCATGTGAACACGGTCGCCCAGCGGCTGGAGCGCGTCGCCCGCCTCCTCGGTGACGACTGGCAGGGGCCGGCCCGCGCCCTGGAGATCCAACTCGCTCTGCGCCTGCACAAGTTGGCAGCGCCGATACGGCACTGACCTCCGTACGGACGAATCCGTACGGAGGTCGGTTCGGGGTGCGGCGGTCAAGCGGTCAAGCGGTCCGGGCGTCCGCCGCCTGTGCCGTGGCCTTCTTCTCCGCACCGGCGACGCCGTCCGCCGTGACGTCGGCGAGGTCCCGGTGGCGGGTCTCCTTGGCCACTCCCACGGCGATCAGGGTCACCACGACCGCGGCGATCACGTACAGGGCGATCGGGGTCGAGCTGTCGTAGTCGGCGAGCAACGCGGTGGCGATGAGGGGTGCGGGGGCACCGGCCGCGACGGACGCGAACTGGGCGCCGATGGAAGCGCCGGAGTAGCGCATCCGGGTCGCGAACATCTCCGAGAAGAAGGCCGCCTGGGGCGCGTACATCGCGCCGTGCAGCACCAGGCCCACGGTCACGGCCAGCACCAGGTTGCCGAAGGAGGCGGTGTCGACGAGCGAGAAGAACGGGAACATCCACAGGCCGATTCCGGCCGCGCCGAACAGATAGACCGGGCGACGTCCGATGCGGTCCGAGAGCGCGCCCCAGGCCGGGATCACGGCGAAGTGCACGGCGGAGCCGATGAGCACGGCGTTCAGCGCCGTCTGCTTGGAGACGCCGGCCGCCTCGGTGGCGTAGACAAGGATGAATGCGGTGATCACGTAGTAGCTGATGTTCTCCGCCATGCGCGCGCCCATCGCCACGAGCACATCGCGCCAGTGGTTGCGCAGCACGGAGACGAGCGGCAGCTTCTCGGCGTCGTCCGCGCTGGCCGCCTTGCGTGCCTCGGCGCGCTCCAACGCCTCCTGGAAGACCGGCGATTCATCGACAGACAGACGAATCCACAAACCGACGACGACCAGGACGCCGGAGAGCAGGAACGGGATCCGCCAGCCCCAGCTGCCGAACGCGGCATCGGACAGCACGGCGGTGAGGAACGACAGCACGCCGGTCGCCAGGAGCTGTCCCGCAGGCGCCCCGGTCTGCGGCCACGAGGCCCAGAACCCGCGCCGGCGCGCGTCCCCGTGCTCGGACACCAGCAGGACGGCCCCGCCCCACTCGCCACCCAGGGCGAATCCCTGGACGAGGCGCAGGGCGGTCAGCAGCACGGGCGCCGCAGCTCCGACGGTCGCGTGCGTGGGCAGCAGACCGATCGCGAAGGTCGCCCCGCCCATCAGCAGCAGGCTCAGCACCAGCAGCTTCTTGCGGCCGATCCGGTCCCCGTAGTGCCCGAACACCAGCGCGCCCAGCGGCCGGGCCGCGAAACCGACGGCATACGTCAGGAACGACAGCAGCGTGCCGACGAGCGGATCGGAGTCCGGGAAGAACAGCTTGTTGAAGACGAGCGCGGCGGCCGAACCGTACAGAAAGAAGTCGTACCACTCGATGGTGGTGCCGATGAGGCTGGCGGCGACGATGCGCCTGAGGTTGTTCGGCGTCGGTGGAGCGGTTGCTGCGGAGGCCATGTGCGCCACTTCCTCGTGTGCGGTGGGGACGGGTATGTGTCGGAACACCGTAGGAATCTGCAGGTCAGGCGCACATGTGGTGGGACAACATAGTTCGGGGCCGGAGTGTAAGCGTGGCCTCCACGTCTACCCCGTGAAACCCGAACCAGGGGTTTCACGGGCGGCGGAACAGGCGGTGACAAGGATGCGCGTTCCGGGGTGATTTGACGGCACGGTGCTGGCCCCCGTGCTGGTTCGGTGCTGACTAAGAGCCCACGTCATCACCCGTCTTCACCTCTCCCGTGCGGACTTGGTGCTGACTACGCAGCGTCGAACTGCTGCCTGTGCGGCTGATCGGGCGAAGCTCTGAGGGTGACCGCCTTTGCGCTCCAGATCCCGTAGCCCACCACACCGGTTCGCCGATCAGTCCGCAGCGGCTTCCCTGTGCTGTTGGGGCTGGTGGGACCTCCGTGACGTAGGTTCGTCCCAGCAGTTTCTTCGTCTGCTTGTGGTACACGGCCTCACTCGCTCCCGACCTGCGGAAATGGGCAGAATCGCCCACTGTGAAACCGAGTTGGTCCGCGTCTGGTCCGGATCTTGGTGTGCGGTGCCAAGGGGGACGCGGCACCCATGTGCCGTCGATCGCCCACACCCGCATCCACCGCCCCGTGCTCACCGACAAGATCCGCCGGACAGGCCCTGGGCGCGGCCTAGTTGGCAGTGCCAGGAGGCCTCGGGGTTGCCGGTGCCGGCAGCCCGGAGAATTCCCGTCATCACAGGTCACAAGGCACGTCCGTCATCAAGGCACCCGCGGACGGTCACCGATCCCTGGATCCGGCTTCAAATCTTGAGCACAAATTACACACATCCCTCTCTTCAGGCGGGCCCCGATGGTCTAGATTGACCGTGCTTCACATGCGGGGACACGAGGCGACAAATCATGATCTATTGGCCAGACGCTGCGGACAGCCAGCAGCTGCGTCTCCGCCGCCAGACGTGGGGGTGATCAATTCTTGGAGCCCGAGAGGGGGCCTTGGGTGCGGGGAGCACCCGAGGTTTCGACGGGTTCCCGCGCACCTCGAGAGTCTGGCAGGACATGCAAGTCTGCTGCCGCCAGGGTGGGTTGTTCAAGTAGCGCTGAAATAGCCGGGATGTCATGCGCGGGGGCGAGGGCCTCCCGGGGGGAGGAACAGCGCGGCGCGGGGGGCGGGGGCCTCCCGGGGGGATGAACAGCGCGGCGCGGGGGGGCGGGGGCCTCCCGACGGGAGGAACTGTGCGGGGGGCGGGGGCCTCCCGGGGGGAGGAACAGTGTTGGGCGACCACGTCGTACCACTGGGGACCGGGGGGGTTCTGTGCGGCAAGGGGGACTAGTCGGCCCGTTTCCGTCGGCGCGCGAGCGTCTGGCGAACGGGGCAATCAGCCAGCCGGCGAACGACTGGGAGCAGCGGTACCGCCGTACCGTGATCATCAGCGATACCGTGGCCACCGCCTTGGTGGTGGCGGCGATCGGCAACTTCTTCGGGGCCCGGGACGCGGCCAACTGGCACGAGAAGTGGGGAATTCTCGCATTCGGCACCGAGCTGCTGGTGCTGGGAGCGCTTGCGGTGAGCCGGTCGTGGGCTCCGGCCGTGCTCGGCCAGGGCGCCGAGGAATTCCGCCGGCTCGGACGTTCACTGTTCGCGGCGACCGTCGTACTGGCGCTCGGCGGGATCGCCCTCACCTCGCGCAACATCAAGCTCTGGATCTTCGTCGCGATCCCCGCGATCGCGCTCACCACCATGACCCAGCGGTATCTGCTCCGCCTCTCGCTGCACAAACGGCGGAAGGAAGGACGCTGCCTGATACCGGTGCTCGCTGCCGGGAGCCCGGCCACCGTGCGCGACCTGATCACCCGCACCCGCAAGTTCCCGCACCTCGGCTGGCGGGTGGATGCGGTGTGCACGACGGACGGTCTCGGGCTCGACGGTGACCAACTGGACGGAGTGCCGGTCGTCGGCCGACTGGCGGACGTCGCGAGCCACGTCCGCCGCGACGGCTACCGTGTCGTCGCGGTCACACCGGACCCGCACTGGTCACCGAACCGGCTGCAGCGGCTGGCCTGGAACCTCGAAGGCAGCGATGCCGAGATGATCGTGGCCCCCGTGCTGATGGAGGTGGCCGGCCCGCGGCTGCATGTCGATGCGGTGCTCGGGATCCCGCTGCTGCGGGTCAGCATGCCGACCTTCACCGGGGGTCGCCGGGCGGTCAAAGATGTCGTCGATCGGATGGGCGCGGCGATCCTGCTGATGCTGTTCGCGCCGCTGATGGTGTTCGTCGGGCTGCTCGTGCTGGTGGACAGCCGGGGTGGGGCGTTCTACCGCCAGCGCAGGGTCGGCAAGGACGGCCGCGAGTTCACCATTCTCAAGTTCCGCACCATGGTCGCCGGGGCTGACAGGGCACGTGCCGAGCTGGCCGACCTCAACGAGGGTGCCGGCCTGCTGTTCAAGCTCCGCCGGGATCCGCGGGTGACCCGGGTGGGAGCAGTGCTGCGCCGGTACTCGATCGACGAGCTTCCACAGCTGTTCAACGTGCTCACCGGATCGATGTCGCTCGTCGGTCCGCGGCCTCCGTTACCGGAGGAGTCCGCTGCGTACGGCCCGGACATCCGGCGGCGGCTGCTCGTCAAGCCCGGGCTCACCGGCCTGTGGCAGATCAGCGGGCGCAGCGACCTGCCGTGGGAGGAGGCCGTCCGCCTTGACCTGCGGTACGTGGAGGACTGGTCGCTCGCCCTCGATGCAGTGATCTTGTGGAAGACGCTGCGTGCGGTGCTCTACGGGCAGGGGGCCTACTGATGCGCGGGGGGCGCCGTCCGGTCGGCGCACGGACCGCAGGCCAAAAGGGCCTGCCTGGGGGGAGGAACGGGTCATGAGAGTCAGCGTTTTCGGGCTTGGCTACGTGGGCTGCGTGTCGGCCGCGTGCCTGGCGAGCCTTGGCCACGAGGTCATCGGGGTGGACGTGAACCAGGCGAAGGTCGACCTGGTCAACGACGGCAAGGCCCCGGTGGTCGAGGAGCGGATCGGCGAGCTCATCGCCGAGGTCGTGCGGGCCGGAGCACTACGCGCCACCGGCGATGTCCGCGAGGCGATCATGGACAGTGAGGTGTCGCTGGTCTGCGTGGGCACACCGTCGGAGCCCAACGGCAGCCTGTGCACCACGTACTTGGAGCGGGTCACCGAGCAGATCGGCGCCGCGCTGGCCGAACGGGGCGGGCGGCACACCGTCGTGTTCCGCAGCACCATGCTCCCGGGCACCTGCCTGAACCTGCTGGTACCGATCCTGGAGAAGTACGTCGGCGGCACGGCCGGGGTGGACATCGGGGTCGCGGTCAACCCGGAGTTCCTGCGCGAGGGCACGAGCGTGCGGGACTTCTTCGACCCGCCCAAGACCGTCATCGGCGAGCTCGACCCGGCAAGCGGCGACGCGGTAGCGGCGCTGTACGACGGATTGCCCGGCGAGGTGTTCCGGGTGCCGGTCCCGACGGCCGAGGCAATCAAATATGCGGACAACGCGTTCCACGGCCTCAAGATCGGCTTCGCGAACGAGCTGGGCGCGGTGTACCAGGCGCTCGGGGTGGACTCGCACCAGGTGATGGACGTGTTCCTTGCCGACCGCAAGCTGAACATCAGTCCCGCCTATCTGCGGCCCGGCTTCGCCTTCGGTGGCTCCTGCCTGCCCAAGGACCTGCGCAGCCTGGTCCACGCGGCGCAGCGGGCCGACGTCTCGGTGCCCATCCTCGCCCACGTGCTGCCCTCCAACTCCGACCATCTGCAGCGCGCGGTGGAGCTGGTCGAGCGGACCGGCAAGCGCCGGGTGGGCCTGTTCGGGCTGTCCTTCAAACCCGGCACCGACGACCTCCGAGAGAGCCCGCTCGTCGAGCTGGCGGAGAGGCTCTTCGGCAAGGGTTACGACCTGAAGATCTACGACGCCAACGTGAGCCTCTCCCGGCTGATCGGCGCGAACCGCGAGTACATCGAGACCCGGCTGCCGCACCTCGCGCAGCTGCTCGCGGACTCCGTCGACGAGGTGCTCGAGCACGCCGAGGTGTGCCTGGTCGGGACCAGGGATCCGGCCGTCCTTTCGGCGCTGCCCCATGGCGGCGGACCGGTGATCGTCGACCTCATCCGCCTTCCCGACGCCGAGGCGCGCCGGGCCGAACCGGGGTACGTGGGCCTTGCTTGGTGAAGCGACCAGTGGTGACCGGCCGGACCGGCGCGCGCTGATTCTGGTGGAGAACCTGTCGGTGCCGTTCGACCGGCGGGTGTGGCAGGAGTGCACGACGCTGCGCGACGCGGGCTGGGAGGTGCACGTCATCTGTCCCCGGGGGGTGAAGCGGGACAGGGAGCCGGAGACGGTGATCGACGGGGTGCGGATCCACCGCTACCCGTTGCGCGCGGCCACCGGAGGGCCGGCCGGCTACCTGCGGGAGTACGGATCGGCGTTGTGGCATACGGTCCGGCTGGCCCGCAAGGTCGGCCCGGTCGACGTGGTCCACGCCTGCAACCCGCCCGACCTGCTGTTCCTGCCGGCACTGTGGCTGAAGCGGCGCGGCGCGCGGTTCGTCTTCGACCAGCACGACCTGGTACCCGAGCTGTACCTCTCCCGGTTCGACCGCGGCGAGGATCTGCTCTACCGCGCCGTGTGCGCGCTGGAACGGCAGACTTACCGGGCCGCGGACGTCGTGCTCGCCACGAACGAGAGCTACCGGGACGTCGCGCTGCGCCGCGGCGGTCGGCGGCCATCGGACGTTTTCGTGGTGCGCAGCGCGCCCCAGATCGACCGGTTCCAACCGGTCCCGCCCGAGCCGGAGCTGAAGCGCGGCAAGCCTCATCTGCTGTGCTACCTCGGCGTCATGGGCCCTCAGGACGGCGTCGACTACGCCTTGCGGGCCCTTGCGAAGATGCGCGACGAGCTCGGGCGGACCGACTGGCACGCGGTGTTCGTCGGCGCCGGCGACGCCTTCGACGCGATGGTGGAGCTGTCCCGGCGGCTCGGGCTCGGTGAGCAGGTGCAGTTCACCGGGCGCATTCCGGACGCCGACCTGATCCGCTACCTGTCCACTGCGGACGTGTGCCTTTCCCCCGACCCGCGCAATCCGCTCAACGATGTGTCGACCATGAACAAGGTCCTGGAGTACATGGCGATGGGCCGGCCGATCGTCTCGTTCGACCTCCGAGAGGCGCGAGTCTCCGCCGGTGACGCCGCCGTCTACGCGCCCGCCAACGACGAGGCCGAATTCGCCAAGCTCATCGCGCTGCTCCTTGACGATCCGGAGCAGCGGGCCCGGATGGGCAAGATCGGCCAGGAGCGGGTCAGCGGGCAGCTTTCCTGGCGGAACTCGCAAGCGTCGCTGCTCGCCGCCTACGCCGCCGCGTGCCGTGACCACACTCCGGTGTCGGCGGGCAAGGCGGTCCGTACAGGGAAGAGGCAGCACCCTTGAGCGAGGACACGATACGCCTGGTCACGATCGGGCGGATTCTCAGTCGGCGCTGGCGGCTCCTCGCCGTCCTCACCGTGGTGGGCGCGCTCGTCGGCTACGGCACCTCGGTGCTGTTTCCGCCGCGATACACGGCGTCGGCATCGGTACTGCTGCCGGGGCAGTGGGAAGAGCGCGAGCTGCTGACTCAGGTGGACATCGCGACCAGTTCGTCGGTGGTCGACCGCGCGGCCGCCAAGCTCGGCTGGAAGGGCGTCAGCGGCGGCGAACTGCGGGATCGAGTGAGTGCCAAGGCCGCCGACGGGAACCTCATCAAGATCTCGGGAACGGCCGACACCCCGGAGCGCGCGCAGCAGCTCTCCGACCAGGTGGCCCAGCAACTCGTCAGCTTCGCCGCACGGATCGCAGGCGGCAGCACCGACCCCGGCGCGGCTACGGGGACCGAGGCGCTGCGGCAGCAGGTGGTGGAGACCAACCGCCGCATCACCGACCTGGCCAATGCGGCCGATCCGGGGCAGACCGTGGAGAGCGTGCAGGCCCGCACCGCGCTCGAGAAGCTGCGCACCTCGCTGGAGGAGGCCATGACCAAGCTGGACCAGGCCGACCCGGCGACCGTCAAGGCCGGCATGGTCGTCATGGAGCCGGCGGCCCGGCCGACCAGCGAGGCGCCGCCGACGAGGATGCAGCTCATCGTCGCAGGGGCGCTGCTGTTCTTCCTGCTCGCGGTCATCGGCCATCTCGCCGCCGCACGGGTCAATCGCCGACTGCGCACCGAACCGGAGATCGCCGCGGCGCTGGGCTCGGCGCTCCTCGGCACCGTCGACGTGCCTGGTGAACGGCGCGCGCACCGGCCAGAAGGCCGTGGCCCGCGAGCCCGGATCCGCCGACTCCTCGGCGTCGACACCCGGTGGGACATACCGACCCCGCAGAGGTCCGGCGACGAGGCCGGCAGGCGGATCCGCTACCGGCGGGTGTGCGCTCGCCTCCGGGACCAGCTGCCGGCCCCCCGGCGGCTGCTGGTTGTCGTACCGGACGGCGACGAGATCGCCCGCCAGGCCGCCGGGCAGCTCGTCGCCGAGGCCAAGAGCGATCCGCTGCTGCGGGTGGTGGAGGTTTCGGTCGACCGGCCGATCGTGCCGGACCGCGAAACCGAATCCGGTGCCCTGGTCGTGCTCAGCGCGGGCAGCTGGACCGCTGAGGAGCTCGCCGGCATCGCCGAGGCGTGTGCGGACGGCAGGCACGAGGTTGTCGGCATCGTCGTCGCCGGCACGGTCCGGGCCCGTCCGACGCGGTCTGTCGGCCATCCTCCGGACAACGCCGCTGTGGCGCTCGCGGTTCGCGGTCACGTGACGGGAGGTTCAGTGTGACGACGAGCACGACTTCGGAGTCGTCGGCAGCCACTCCGCTCTTCGACCTGCAGGCGCTGGTGGTGGCGGTGCGCAGACGCCGCCGCCTCTGGTGCTCCCTGGCGCTCCTGGGGATGCTGGTCGGCGCGGCGGTGGCGGTCCTGCTGCCGCCCCCGCCGGCCGCGGTGACCAAGGTGCTGGTCGCGCATGAGGACGACCAGCCGAACGACACCGGAACGCTGATGCGCACCGACGTCGCGCTGCTGGGGACCACGCGGATCGCCGACAAGGCCCTGCAGTCCCTCAAGTCCCCGGAAAAGCCTGAGGACTTCATGCGGGACTACCGGGGGACCGGCTTGACCAACAACCTGCTGCAGATCGATGTGACAGGTGACAGCGACGCGGAAGCGGTGGCCCGAGCCAAGGCGTTGGCGGATGCGTTCGTCGCGGACCACGTGAGGCGGATGCAGGAAGCCGCGAAGGCCGAGGCCAAGGCCCTGGGCGACCAGCGTGACCGAATGCGGGACGAACTCGCCCAGGTCAACAAGGCGATCGGGGACAGATCGCCGGAGAGCGACCCGAAGGCGTCGGCGAGCATCGAGTCGCTCTTCGCCCGCCGGGCGGAGCTCGACTCGCGGATCGCCGATTTCGACCAGCGCGCCGAGGAGGCGCGCACCGGCACGCCCAAGGTCATCGCCGGCACGCAGATCGTGGACGCCCCGCGCGCGGTGCAGCACTCAATGCCCAGGGCCGCTGTCACCAATGCCGCGATCGGACTCGTCCTCGGGCTCGTCCTCGGGCTCGCGGTGGCCGCGGTCCGCACGGTGGTGGCGGACCGCCCCGTGCTGCGCCGGGACATCGCGGCGAACCTGGGCGCCTCGGTCATCGCGGAGCTGCCCCGCCGGTCGGGCAGGCTGTGGCAGCGCCGACGGACCCGGGCGACCCGCGAACGGCTGACCGCGACCCTCGCCCGCACCGTGCGCGGCTCCGCGGAACCGGTGTCGCTGCTGGAACTGGGCTGTGCGCGCACCGCGAGCGTGATCGCCCTGGACCTCGCCCGGGCACTGGCGGAGGAGGGGCCAGTGGTCGTCATCGATGGTCTGCCCGGCCTGCAGCTCGCAGGCCGCCGCACGAAGCCAGGAGACCCGACCGTGGTCAGCGGCGAGAGTGCCGCGGCCGTGTCGCATCAGGAGCGCCGAGTCGGTGTCGGCTCGGTGGCGCCCGGCACGGCGTGGACCGGCCTCCAGGACCTCGGTACCCAGACCGTGCTCGTCGTGCGTGCCGGGCACGGCAGCGCCGCATGGCTGCACACCGTGGCGCGGCAGCTCGCGGACCTGCTCATTCCGGTGATCGGTGTGGTGCTGATCGACCCCGATCCGCGGGACCGGACCGACGGCACCCTGTGGGACGGGCTGCACACCGCGCTGCGCGGCCACAACGAGCGGCTGGCCCGGGAGAACGTGACGGGCCGGCCGCGGACGGAGCGGCCGTCATGGGCACGAGTCCCGGACATCGACCAGGAGGCGCGGTAAGACATGTGTGGCATCGCAGGCACGTACCGATGGCCGGACGGGAAGGTCGTGACCGACCGGCTCACCGATACCCTCGCCCACCGCGGTCCGGACGGGGCGGGCCGGTACAGCCACCGCGTCGGTGACGGCGAGGTGCACCTCGGGCACCGTCGGCTCGCCATCATCGACCTGTCCGAGACCGGCGCCCAGCCGATGGTCTCGGACGGCCTCGCCCTCACGTACAACGGCGAGCTGTACAACGCGCCCGAGTTGCGTGCCGAGCTGGCAGCCGCCGGGGTGCGCTTCCGCGGTACCTCCGACACCGAGGTGCTGCTTGAGGCCTGGCGGCGCTGGGGCACGGACTGCCTGCCCCGGCTGCGCGGCATGTTCGCGTTCGCGGTCTTCGACGAGCGAACCGGTGAACTGGTGCTCGCCCGCGACCAGCTCGGCATCAAGCCGCTGTTCCTGCTCCGGCGCGGTGCGGGCCTTTTGTTCGCCTCCGAGCTCAAGGCGCTCGCCGCCGCCACCGGTGGCTCGCTGGAGGTGGACCATGCGGCGCTGGTGGCCTCACTGCTGTACTACTGGGTGCCGGACTCGCGGTGTGCGTTCCGCGAAGCGGAGAAGCTGCCGCCGGGGAGCTGGCTCAGGTGCCGGCCCGACGGCCGGGTGGAGCGCGGCCGGTACTGGCACCTGAAGGACGTCGCCGCCGAGGGCCGGGAGCGGGCCCGGAGCGGCGAACAGCCGGACCTGGCTGCCATAGTCGAGGAGTCGACTCGACGCCACCTGCTCTCCGACGTACCCGTGGCGACCTTCCTCTCCGGCGGTCTCGACTCCAGCTACCTGACCGCTCTGGCGGCCCGCCACCAGCCCGGGATCTCCGCTTACACGATCGGGTTCCGCCCCGAGGACGCCAAGTTCGAGGCGATGCCGGACGACCTGCGCTATGCCCGACGGGTGGCCGAGCGGTTCGGCGTCGACCTGCATGAGATCGAGATCGCTCCGAATGTGCTCGACCTGCTGCCGCAGATGACCTACCACCTGGACGAGCCGATCGGCGACCCCGCCGCGATCAACACGTTCCTGATCTGCTCGGCCGCCCGGGAGGCCGGGGTCAAGGTGATGCTCTCGGGGATGGGTGCCGACGAGCTGTTCGCCGGTTACCGCAAGCACCTGGCCAACCTGATCGCGCTGCGCTACCAGCGCGTCCCGCGGCCGCTGCGGCGCGGGGTGTCCAGGGCCGTGGACCGGCTGCCGGTCGCCACGGCCCGCCGGGGGTACCGGTCGGTGCGCTTCGCGAAGCGGTTCCTCTCCTTCGCCGACCTGCCGGAGGAGACCGCGTTCCGGCGCAGCTACACCATGTACGACCAGGACGAGCTGCTCGCCCTCGTCGATCCGGACCTGGCCGGGACGGTCGAGGACGTGCTGACCGAGCACGCGGACATCTACGAGGACAACGACCTCGACGACTTCGTCAACCGCATGTGCCTGGGCGACGCCCGGATGTTCCTGCCGGGCCTGAACCTTACGTACACCGACCGGTCGAGCATGGCCGCGTCGACCGAGGTGCGCGTGCCGTACGTGGACGTCGAGGTGGTCAAGGCGGCGTTCGCCGTGCCCGGCGAGCGCAAGATCGTCGGACGGCAGGGCAAGGCCGTCCTCAAGGAGGCGGCCACCTCGATCCTGCCCCGGGAGATCGTCTACCGGCCCAAGGGTCTGTTCAGCGCCCCGCTGCGCGCCTGGATGAGCCGGGATCTGGCACCGCTGGTGCGCGAGGTGGTGCACGACGGCGTGCTCGTCAACTCCGGGCTGCTGCGCCGCGACGCGCTGGCGCGCATGGTCGCCGAGGACGCCGCCGGACAGCGGGACTTCTCCAAGCATCTGTGGCATGTGCTGACCCTCGAGTACTGGTACCGCGACGCGACCTCCGGGTCCGGCCAGAGAGCTCGCTCGGCGGCGTAGAAGACGGCGTAGAAACAAGGGGACTTCGGGTGAAACAGGTTGTGCAGAACTACAAGAGCGGCGAGCTGGCGGTGCTCGACGTGCCGGTGCCGGGATGCAAGCCGGGCGGTGTGCTGGTCCGCACCGCCTACTCGCTGATATCCACCGGGACCGAGCTCATGAAGGTGTCCGAGGCCGGCATGTCGATGCTGGGCAAGGCCCGCTCCCGGCCGGACCAGGTGGCCAAGGTCATGCAGAGCGTGGCCACCAACGGAGTGCCCGCCACCTACCGCAAGGTGATGGGCAAGCTGGACTCCTACACACCCCTTGGCTACTCGCTGTGCGGGGTGGTCGAGCAGGTCGGCACCGGGATCGACGATGTGAAGGTCGGCGACCTCGTGGCCTGCGCCGGCAACGAGCACGCACTGCACGCCGAGCTGAACTGGGTACCGCAGAACCTCTACGCCCGGGTGCCGGACGGCCTCGCGCCGCAGCACGCGGCCTTCGGCACCGTCGGGTCGATCGCGATGCAGGGCGTCCGCCGCGGCGAGCCGCAACTCGGCGACGTGGCGCTGGTCATCGGCCTCGGGCTGATCGGGCAGCTGGTGGTGCAGCTCCTGGCCGCCGCGGGAGTCCGCGTCGTCGGGGTCGACCCCGACTCGGTGCGCTGCGAGCTCGCCGAGCGCCTGGGCGCCGCGGCCTGCGGCGATCCCGCGTCCGCGGCCGTGGAAGCCGCCGTCGCCGAACTCACCGGCGGTCACGGCGTGGACCAGGTGTACCTGGCCGCCGGCGGCGGCAGCAACCAGCCCGTCGAGCTGGCCGCTCGGCTCTGCCGGGACCGCGGCCGGGTCGTCGACATCGGCAAGTGCCGCCTGGACCTGCCGTGGAACGCGTACTACGAGAAAGAGCTCGACGTCCGGTTCTCGCGCTCGTACGGCCCCGGGCGCTACGACCCGGAGTACGAGCTCGAGGGGCGGGACTACCCGATCGGCTATGTGCGCTGGACCGAGCGCCGCAACCTGGCGTGCTTCCTCGATCTCCTCGCCCGCGGCAGCGTCGACGTGGAGCCCCTGGTCTCCCACATCGCCGACTTCGATGACGCCGTCGAGACGTACCAGCGCCTGAAGGACGGTGACCTGAAGGCCGTGGCTGTGCTGTTCCGGTACCCCGAACACACGGGGAAGGCGGAGGCCCCGGCGGTGGCCGTGCCCGCGGTGCGACGCAGCGGCAATGCGTCCACCCAGGCCCGGTCCGCCAAGACGCCGGTGCGCCTTGCGTTCGTCGGCGCGGGGAACTACGCGACGTCGATGCTGCTGCCGCACCTGGTACAGCGGGACGGCGTCACGTTGTCGACAGTCGTCACCACGACGGCGCTGTCCGCGGCCAACGCGCAGCGGAAGTTCGGCTTCGCCGAGGCGACCACCGACCTCGACGCCGTGCTCGGCGACAAGTCCATCGACGCGGTGTTCGTGGTCACCCGGCACAGCTCGCACGCCGAACTGACCCGGAGGGCGCTGCTTGCCGGCAAGACGGTGTTCGTGGAGAAGCCCCTGGCTCTCACCGAGGACGAGCTGGCCGGCGTGCTCGCGGCGGTGGAGGAGTCCGGCAACGACCGGCTGCAGGTGGGCTTCAACCGTCGTTTCGCGCCGCTGTTGCAGGAGGCCAGGAAGCGGTTCGGCGCCCGGACCGGTCCGGCGAGCCTCCGCTACCTGGTCAACGCGGGCCGGCTGCAGCACGGCAGCTGGTACCTCCAACAGGGCACCGAGGGCTCACGCTTCGCCGGCGAGGGCGGACACTTCATCGACACGGCGAGCTGGCTGCTTGAGGCCGACCCGGTATCGGTGTACGCGGTCGCCACGTCCGGCAACGAGGACCTGCAGGTCGTGCTGCGCTACCCGGACGGGTCCACCGCCACCATCAGCTACGTCACCAGCGGCGCGCCCAGCTTCCCCAAGGAGACGCTGGACCTCGTCGCGGACGGCAAGGTGCTGCGGCTCGACGACTTCGTCCGTGCCTCGGTGTACAGCCGCAAGCGGTGGGTCAGCTCGCGGCTGCCCAAGGCCCGGGACAAGGGCCAGTCCGCCGAGCTGGCCGCGTTCATCAAGGCCGTGCGGACCGGCGGGCCGATGCCGGTGCCGCTGGAGTCGCTGGTCGCCACCACGTCGGCCACCCTCGCCGTGCAGGCCGGCCTGGTCGGCGGCGCGCCGGTGACGTTGGCGAGGGCGCGATGACCATGAGCGCGGGCTGGTACCTGCGGCGGCTGTCCCGGATGGGACCGCGGGAGGTCGGCGGCCGGGTGGGCGACGCGGTGCGCAGGCGGCGTTGGCGATCGGCGCTGCCGGACAGCCCGGCCGTGCCCGGCGCCCGGTTCACCGCGGTACTCCCCGCCGGAACGATCGCCGCCGTGCCGCCGGACGCCGCCAAACGCCTCCTCGCCGAGGCGGACCGGCTGATGGACGGGCACGCCGAGTACTTCGGGGCGGTCCGCGACGACCTCGCCGCCCCGGACTGGTGGTACGACCCGAAGACCGGGCGCCGCGCTCCGTCGGGCTACGCCTTCGACGTGCCGTACCGCGACGAGGACGCGGTCGGGGACATCAAGCAGATCTGGGAGCTGTCCCGGCACCAGTACCTGACCGTGCTCGCCGCCGCCTACGCGATCACCGGGGACGACCGGTACGCCGAGCGCGTGGCCGAGCACCTGCGGTCGTGGTGGGAGGCCAACCCGCCGCTGCGCGCAGTCCACTGGATCAGCGGCATCGAGCTGGGCATCCGGCTGCTGTCCTGGGTGTGGATCCGCCGGCTGCTCGACGGCTGGCCGGGCGCGGCCGGGCTGTTCGAGGGCAACCCGGTGGCGCTGAACCAGATCTGGCACCACCAGCGCTGGCTGGCCGCCTTCCCCAGCCGGGGGTCTTCGGCGAACAACCACGTCATCGCCGAGGCCGCCGGGCAGTTCGCCGCAGCCTGCGCGTTCGGGTGGTTCCCCTCCTCGGCGCGTTGGCGAGCCGGCGCGCTGCGGTCGCTGGAGCGGCACCTGCGAAGCAACACCTTCGACTCCGGCCTCAACCGCGAGCTGGCCACCGAGTACCACGGACTCGTGCTGGAGCTCGGCCTGGCCGCAGTGGCCGAGGCGGATGCCGCCGACGTGCCGGTCCCCGCGTCGATCCGGCTGGTGCTGCTGCGGATGACCGACGCGCTCGCGGCCGTCGTGGACAGCCGACTGCGGCCGCCGCGCCAGGGCGACGCGGACGACGGGCACGGTCTGGTCGTGGACGGCGCGGGCACCGACCGCTGGGCCTCGCTGCTGGCCACCGGGGACGCCGTGTTCGGCCGGCTCGCCTGGTGGCCGGGGATGACCGGCACCGATGTGCGCACCCCGCTCCTTGCCGCGCTCATCCGGCCGTACTCGAAAAATGAAACCGCACCGGCTGTGACCCGCCCGGCAAGCCGACCGGCCCACTTCGCGGACGCGGGCATGACCATCCTGCGTGGTCCTGGGGAGATCTGGTGCCGCTGCGACGGTGGTCCGCACGGCTTCCTGTCCATCGCCGCGCATGCCCACGCGGACGCGCTGTCCGTGGAGGTCCGGCACGACGGGGTCGACGTGCTCGCCGACCCGGGGACGTTCTGCTATCACGGGCAGCCCGAGTGGCGGCAGTACTTCCGGTCGACCCTCGGCCACAACACCCTGCAACTGGACGGCAGCGACCAGTCCGTCTCCGGCGGCCCGTTCCTGTGGACGCGGCATGCCCGCAGTCGTGTCCTGGTCGCGGACGCATCCGGCGAGGGTGTGGCCCGCTGGTGTGCCGAGCACGACGGTTACCAGAGCTCCGTGCACCGCCGCCGGGTGGAGCTGACCGCCGCGAGCCAGGAGCTGCGGGTGGTCGACGAGGTGCGCGGCCCGCGCCGGGCCGTGCGCCTGGCGTTCCACCTCGGCCCGGCGATCGCCGCGGACCTGGTGGGGAACCGGGCAGTGCTCACCTGGACCCGCGACGGCGAGGACCGCTCCGCCCTGTTCGACCTGCCCGGGCAACTGTCCTGGCGGGCGCATCGCGGCGAGACCGACCCGCCGCTGGGCTGGTACTCCGCGGGCTTCGGGCGCAAGGAACCCACCACCACGCTGGTCGGCACCGGCTTCGCCGACGGCGCGGAGGACTTCACCACCGCCCTCAGGTTCCGCGGCTAGGGGGGCGCGTGGGGATGAAGAGGCGGCACTGGGCGTTGGCGGCGGCACCGCTGGCGCTGGCCCTGCTGACGGCGACCGGCTGTGAGAGTACGCCGGAAGCCAAGGCGGAGTCGAAGGCCGCGCCCGCCACGTCCGCGGACCGATCCGTGGCCCGGGTGTGCGCCAAGCCCGCGGCCGGGCCGGCGAAGGCACCGGCGGGCGCGGTGACGGTCGACCCCGCGAAGGTCGGTGACCTGGCAGCGAAGACCAAGAGCAGCCCGCCGAACACCACGTTCTGGCTTCGACCGGGCAAGCACAGGCTCGACGCGGACCGCTACGCCCAGGTCATTCCCAAGCAGGGGGACCGCTACCTCGGTGCGCCGGGCGCGGTGCTCGACGGCCGGAAGAAGAACCAGTACGCGTTCGGCGGCACCGCCCGCGAGGTCACCATCCGCTACCTGACCGTGCAGGATTTCGTGGCGCCGCCGGACGAGGGCGTGGTCAACCACGACTCGGCCGACGGGTGGGTGATCGAGCACGCGACGATCCAGGACAACTCCGGCGCCGGGCTGATGGCCGGTGCCCGCCAGCAGGTCCGCGCCAGCTGCCTGCGCGACAACGGCCAGTACGGCATGAACGCGTACAAGGCCGGCGGCCGGATCAGCGGCCTGGTGGTCGAGGGCAACGAGATCGTGGGCAACAACACCGGCGACTGGGAGCGGCGGCGCAAGGGCTGCGGCTGCACCGGAGGCATCAAGTTCTGGGCCGTCAACGGCGCCGACGTGCGCGGCAACTGGGTGCACGACAACCGCGGGCCCGGGTTGTGGGCGGACACCAACAACAACGACTTCCGCATCGAGAACAACGTGCTCGAGGCCAACGACGGTGCCGCGCTGATCTACGAGACCAGCTACAACGCGGTCATCCGGAACAACACGATCCGGCGGAACAACTGGGTCGAGGGCCGTCGGGAAGCCGACCGCGGCGACACCTTCCCGTACGCGACCATCTACCTGTCCGAGTCCGGCGGCGAACCACGGATCCGAGCCCGCACCGACAAGATCGAGATCTACCGGAACGTGCTGGAGAACAACTGGTCCGGGATCACCCTGTGGGAAAACGCCGACCGGTTCTGCAACAGCCCGGCCAACACCTCGTCCGGTGACTGCACTTTGCTGGTGGGGGACACCGACCGCTGCGCGAAGCCGGCGATCGCCACCGCACCGCTCTACGCGGACTGCCGGTGGAAGACCCAGCGGGTGGACATCCACGACAACCGCTTCGTGCTGGACAAGTCCGTCGTCAAGTGCACGGTGAAGTGCGACCGAATGGCGGTCCTTGCCAACTACGGCACCTATCCGGACTGGTCGCCGTACAAGGGCGAGCGGGTGGCTGACGCGATCACCACCAAGCAGCACAACCGCTGGCACGACAACGTCTACATCGGACCATGGAATTTCGTGGCCCAGGACATGAGCCGGGTGCTCGACTTCGGGCAGTGGCAGGGCACGCCGTACCAGCAGGACGCGGGCAGCACCCTCGACCCACGGGCCGGTGGTTGAGATGGGCACGCAGCCCGGCGCCGAACCGCGCCCTGTCGGCACACCGAAGATCGTCGGGATCGTCTGGGGCCTGCTGGTCCTCAACACGCTCGGGTCCGCCGGGGCGAAGACCATCATCCCGCTGCCCCGCTCCCTCATCCAGATGGTCACCATGGGCGCGCTGGT
Source organism: Streptomyces sp. NPDC002619 (assembly GCF_042889305.1). Classification (NCBI taxonomy): domain Bacteria; kingdom Bacillati; phylum Actinomycetota; class Actinomycetes; order Kitasatosporales; family Streptomycetaceae; genus Streptomyces; species Streptomyces sp. NPDC002619. The sequence goes on from NZ_JBIAQV010000009.1 coordinate 122,292, forward strand.
CGCCGCGTTCGCGCTGGCGCTCGCGGTCAATCTCCGGCTGCGCATCCGAGCCGGCGCCTTCCTGTTCCTGCTCACCCTGCTGCTGGTGCCGAGCGTGATCTCCAGCGTGGACCAGGAGTCCGGATTCGGCGCGCTGTTCCGCTGTGCCCGGCTGGCTCTCTTCATCGGCACGCTGTGGCTGCTCAGCCGCTGGTGGGACGGCGGCCTGACATTCGTCCGGCACCACATCCGGATGTACTTCGCGGTGCTCGGGTCGGTGGCTGCCGGCCTGGTCGTCTCACCGGGCGCCGCCCTGCCCGACCTCTACGGCGGGCGCCTTGTCGGCGCGTTGTGGCCGCTCACCCCGCCGCAGATCGGACAGTACGCCGCGGTGATCATCGGGCTCACCGTGCTGCTCGTACTGGGGCGCCGGACCGACAGGGCCAGCGCGGCGGTGGTCATCGTGCCGTCACTCGTCCTGCTCGCGCTGACCCATACCCGGACGGCCACGCTCGGCCTGCTCATCGGGCTTGCGTTGGCGATCGGCTCGCTCATCCTGACCAGCGCCGCCGCCCGCCGGTTCTTCACCTGGACGGTGCTGTGCGCCACGGTGGCCGTGGTGGGGTTCAGCTCCGCGCTGCAGGCGTGGTTCCTGCGCGGGCAGAGCCAGGAGAACTTCTCCAACCTCACCGGTCGGGCCAAGGTCTGGGACGCCCTGCTGGCAGCGCCCCGGACGACCTCGGAGCAGCTGTTCGGCATGGGCCTGGGCGACAAGTCGTTCGGCGGGCTGCCGATCGACAACAGCTGGCTGGCCGTTTACCAGGAGCAGGGTCTGATCGGCGGCGCCATCGTGGCGGCGATCATCATCGTCCTTGCCGGCGTCGCGTTGCTGCGGCCACCGTCGCTGCAGAGGGCCTGCGCGATCTTCCTGATCAGCTACTGCGCGATCGCGTCGTACACCGAGGCCGGCCTCGGCGACGCCTCGCCGTATCTGCTGCATCTGGCCGTGGCCGCCTCCCTGCTGGCGGCACCTGCCGAGGCCACTTTGCTCCCGACGCCCGCAGTCCCTCAAGGACGCATCCCACGCCGGACCCGTAGATCGGAGGTGACCTGACCATGCACGTCCTCGTGGTGCACAACCACTACGCCTCGGCGCAGCCGAGCGGGGAGAACAAGGTCGTCGACCAGGAGGTGGAGCTGCTGCGCGCGGCCGGCCACCGGGTCGAGGTGTTCGAGCGGCGCAGCGACACCATCGCCGCCCGGTCCCTGCTCGGCAAGGTCGCGGTGCCGCTGCTCGTGCCGTGGAACCCGGCGGTCCGCGCGGAACTCGCCGCCCGGCTGCGCACCGAGCGGCCGGACGTGGTGCACGTCCACAACGTCTTCCCGCTCCTGTCGCCCGCGGTGCTTGCCGCCTGCACCGAGGCCGGCGTACCCGCCGTCGCCACACTGCACAACTACACCCAGGTCTGCCCGCCCGGCACGCTGCAACGGGACGGCCGACCGTGCACCGAGTGCGTCGGCGCTGCACCACTGCCCGCAGTCCGGCACGGCTGCTACCGGAACTCCCGCCTTGCGACGGTGCCGCTCGCGGTCAGCCTGTCGGTCAACCGGCGGCGCTGGTGGTCCGGCGTGGAGCGGTTCTTCTGCATCTCCGCGGCGCAGCGCGACGTACTGGTGCGGGCAGGGATGCCGGCCGAGCGGCTGGCGGTGAAGCACAACTTCGTGCCGGACCCGGGCACTTGCCGAGCGGGCGACGGTGAGCATCTGCTCTACCTCGGCCGGCTCGCGGAGGCCAAGGGCGTGCGGCTGCTCATGGCCGCGTGGGACGAGATCGCGGCGAGCGGCGGTGTGGGCGTGCCGCTCGTGATCGCCGGCGCGGGGCCACTGGAGCGAGAGGTGACCGCCTGGGCGGCGGGCCGGGACGACGTGCGCCACGTCGGCCTGTACGACCCGGCCCAGTGCCGGGAGGCCCTCGCGCGGTCGGTCGCCGTGGTGGCTCCCTCGACGTGGCTGGAGGCGTTCGGCCTGGTGGTCGTGGAGGCGATGGCGGCGGGGGTCCCGGCCGTCGCCGCCGGTCACGGCGCCTTCGCCGAACTCGTCGAGGACGGGGTGACCGGGCTGCTGCACCGGCCGGGCGAGGCGGCCTCGCTCGCGTCCTGCATACGCCGGATCGCGGCCGAACCGGCCCGCAACCGGGAGATGGGCCAGGCGGCCCGGCGCCGTTACGAGCAGGGGTTCAGCCCAGCCGTCGGCCTTGAGCGCCTGGTGGAGGAGTACCGCACCGCGATCGCGGGGCGGTCAGCACTGGCTCGCGACGGGGACTCCCGCGCGAGCAGGGGGGTTGGGGACAGTAGATGACACGATGCCGACTCTGCGGCTCGGCGACGCTGGCGAGCGTCGTCGATCTGGGGGCGACCCCGCCGTGCGAGAGTTTTCTCGCCGCGGACCAACTGGACGAGCCGGAGCCCGCGTACCCGCTGCACCTGCGGGTCTGCACCGACTGCTGGCTGGCGCAGATCCCGCCGCTGATCACGCCGGAGGAGACCTTCACGCAGTACGCGTACTTCTCCTCATACTCGACCTCCTGGGTGGAGCACGCGCGCACGTTCGTCGCCGATACCGCGGCGCGGCTTGGTCTCGGCAGCGACGCCTTCGTGGTCGAAGTCGCGAGCAACGACGGGTACCTGCTCAGGCACATGGTGGACCGGGGGATCCGCTGCCTGGGCATCGAGCCTTCGGTGAACGTCGGCGCCGCGGCGCGGGATGCGGGTGTGCCCACGCTCACGGAGTTCCTGGATCCGGCCACCGGCGCCGCCGTCCGCGCCGAGCACGGCCCGGCGGACCTGGTCGTGGCCAACAACGTGTACGCGCACATCCCCGACGTGGTCGGGTTCACCCAGGGGCTGCGCGCCCTGGTCGCCGACGACGGCTGGGTCTCCATCGAGGTGCAGCACCTGCTGACCCTGATCGAGGAGAACCAGTACGACACGATCTACCACGAGCACTTCCAGTACTACACGGTCGCGTCCGCGATCCGAGCCCTTGCGAGCGGCGGACTTGCGCTCGTGGACGTCGAGTTGCTGCCCACGCACGGCGGCTCCATCCGGCTGTGGGCCCGGCCGACCGAGGTGGCCGGCGAGCCGACCCGGCGGGTGACCGACGTGCTGGCCCGGGAGAAGGCCGCCGGACTGCAGGAGCTGTCCGGGTACACCGAGTTCTCCGCACGGGTGGCCAAGGTGCGCCGGGACCTCCTGCGGTTCCTCATCGAGGCGGCCGAGCGCGGCGAGACGGTCGTCGGCTACGGCGCCCCGGGCAAGGGCAACACCCTGCTCAACCACTGCGGGATCCGGCCCGACCTGCTCCCGTACACGGTCGACCGCAACCCCTACAAGCACGGCAGGTTCACCCCGGGCACCCGCATCCCGATCCTGCCGCCCGAGCAGATAGCCGCCGACAAACCCGACTACGTCCTCGTCCTCCCGTGGAACCTGCGGGCCGAGCTGGTCGAGCAGCTGTCCTTCGTGCACGACTGGGGCGGCCGCCTTGTCTTTCCCATCCCGGAACTGAGCATTGTCGAGGTCAAGTCATGAAGGTCGTCCTGTTCTGCGGCGGTTACGGGATGCGGATGCGCAGCGGAGCCTCCGACGACGTGCCCAAGCCGATGGCGATGGTCGGCCCGCGTCCGCTGATCTGGCACGTCATGCGCTACTACGCGCACTTCGGGCACACGGAGTTCATCCTGTGCCTCGGGTACGGGGCGCACCACATCAAGAACTTCTTCCTCAACTACGAGGAGACGACGTCCAACGACTTCGTGCTGCGGGGCGGGCGGACCGAGCTGCTGTCCACCGACATCGCCGACTGGACGATCACGTTCGCGCAGACCGGCATCGAGTCACCGATCGGGGAGCGGCTGCGCCGGGTGCGGCACCACCTGGACGGCGACGAGATGTTCCTCGCCAACTACGCCGACGTGCTCACCGATGCCCCGCTGCCGGAGATGATCGACCGGTTCGCCCGGCGCGACGCCGGGGCGTCGATGATGGTGGTGCCGCCGCAGTCGTCGTTCCACTGCGTGGAGTTGGGCGAGGACGGCCTGGTGGGGGGCATCACCGCGGTGAGCGAACTGCCGCTGTGGGAGAACGGCGGCTACTTCGTGCTCCGCCAGGAGGTCTTCGACCACATACCGGAGAACGGGGACCTGGTCGCCGACGGATGTGCCCAACTGGCCAAGTGCGGACGGCTGGTGGCGCATCAGCACCGCGGCTTCTGGAAGCCGACCGACACCGTGAAGGAGCGGGCCGCGCTCGACGACGCCTACGCCCGGGGCGACCGCCCGTGGGCCGTGTGGGAACGGGACACCGCCGGAGCGAGGGCGTGATCCGGCTCGGGGCCGGGCCCCTGGACCGGGTCGTCGCGGCAGGTGCGCACTGCGACGACATCGCCATCGGCGCCGGCGGCACGCTGCTGACGCTGTGCCTCGCGCGGCCGGGTGTCCGCGTCGACGCACTGGTGCTCTCCGGCGGCGGCAGCGAGCGGGAACAGGAGGAGCAGGCCGCGCTCGCCGCCTTCTGCCCGGGCGCCGACCTGCGGCTGACCGTGCTCAAGCTGCCGGACGGCCGGATGCCCGCACACTGGGACGAGGCCAAGGCCGCGGTCGAGGAGCTGCGCGAGCGGACCGAGCCGGATCTGGTCCTCGCCCCGCGTACCGATGACGCGCACCAGGATCACCGCAGCCTGGCGAAGCTGGTGACCACCGCATTCCGCGACCACCTCGTGCTCCGCTACGAGATCGTCAAGTGGGACGGCGATCTCGGTCGCCCGACGGCGTACCAGCCGCTGTCGCCGGAGATCGCCGAACGGAAGGTGCGGCTGCTGCAGGAGCACTACCCCTCGCAGCGGCACCGGCCCTGGTACGACCGGGAGGCCTTCCTCGGCCTTGCACGGATCCGCGGCATCGAATGCCACGCGCGCTACGCCGAGGCGTTCGCCGCCGCCAAACTCACTCTCAACCTGGGGGAATGAACCTTGCGCGTACTGCTGACCGGACACCAGGGCTACCTGGGCACCGTGATGGCCCCGGTCCTCGCGGCCGCCGGGCACGAGGTCGTCGGTCTTGACGCCGGCCTGTTCGCCGACTGCGTCCTCGGCCCGCCGCCCGCGGACCCGTCCGGGCATCGGGTGGACCTGCGCGACGTCACGGCCGAACACGTGGCCGGGGTGGACGCCGTGATCCACCTGGCCGCGCTGTCCAACGACCCGCTGGGATCGCTGGCGCCGGAGCTCACCTACGACATCAACCACCACGCGTCCGTGCGGCTGGCCCGGCTGGCCCGCGACGCCGGAGTGCGGCGCTTCCTGTACGCGTCGACCTGCTCGGTCTACGGTGCCGCCGGCGGCGACGACCTGGTGACCGAGGACGCCCCGCTGCGCCCGGTGACGCCGTACGCGGAGTCCAAGGTGCGGGTGGAGGACGACCTGCACGCGCTGTCCGACGGCGACTTCAGCCCGGTGTTCATGCGCAACGCCACCGCCTTCGGCTACTCACCCCGGCTGCGCGCCGATATCGTGCTGAACAACCTGGTGGGCCACGCGCTCCTGTCCGGCGAGGTGCTGGTGCTCTCCGACGGCACCCCCTGGCGCCCGCTGGTGCACGCCGCCGACATCGCACGGGCCTTCGCGGCCGCGCTGACCGCGCCGCGCGAAGCGGTGCACGACCGGGCGTTCAACATCGGCAGCGAGATCAACAACGTCACGGTCGCGGAGATCGCCGAGCAGGTCGCCGAGGCGGTGTCCGGCTCGCGGGTGGTGATCACCGGGGAGACCGGTGCCGATCCGCGGTCGTACCGGGTGGACTTCTCCCGGTTCCGCGCCGCGATCCCCGGCTTCGACTGCGAGTGGACGGTGAAGCAGGGAGCGCTCGAACTCGCCGACGCCTACCGGAAGTTCGGGCTGACCAGGGAGGACTTCGAGCGACGCTTCACCCGCCTTGCCGTGCTGCGCGCGGCGTCCGACGCCGGCGCCGTCGACGACACCCTGCGGTGGCGCCGATGACCGCAGTCGGCGAGGAGATGCACGCGTTGGTGGAGCGGCTGTACCCGCTGTGCCGGAGCATCACCGGCGACGGTGTGCGCGCGACCCTGGAGATCGTCGGCGAGTACGTCCCGCTGCAGGTGCACGAGGTGCCGACAGGGACGCAAGTGCTCGACTGGACGGTTCCGCGGGAGTGGAACATCCGGGACGCGTACGTCGCCGACACCGCCGGCAACCGCGTCGTCGACTTCGCCGCGTCCAGCCTGCACGTGCTCGGCTACAGCGTGCCGGTGTCGCAGACCATGCCGCTGGCCGAGCTTCGCGGGCACCTGCACACCCTGCCGGACCACCCGAGTTGGGTGCCGTACCGCACCAGCTACTACAAGCCGGAATGGGGATTCTGCCTGGCCCAGGAGACCTTGGACGCGCTGCCGGACGGCGAGTACGAGGTGCGCATCGACTCCACACTCGAAGATGGCCACCTCACCTACGCCGAGCACATCGTCCCCGGGCAGGTCCCCGACGAGGTGATCGTCTCCTGCCACGTCTGCCACCCGTCGCTGGCCAACGACAACCTGGCCGGCATCGCGGTGGCGACGTTCCTGGCCCGGGCGCTGGCACAGGAAACGCCGTATTACACCTACCGGTTCCTGTTCGCGCCCGGCACGATCGGGGCGATCACCTGGCTGGCCCGCAACGCGGAGCGGGTGGAACGGGTCAAGCACGGCCTTGTGCTGGCCTGCGCCGGCGACTCGGGCCAACTGACGTACAAGCAGAGCAGGCGCGGCGACGCGGAGATCGACCGGGTGATGCGGCATGTGCTGGCCGCCTCCGAACGTCCGCACCACGTCGCCGAGTTCACTCCGTACGGATACGACGAGCGGCAGTTCTGCTCGCCCGGGTTCGATCTCGGCGTGGGTTCGCTCAGCCGGACCCCGTACGCCGGGTACCCCGAGTACCACACCTCGGCGGACAACCCGGACTTCGTCTCCCCGGAGGCGATGGCGGACACGCTCGCCGTCTGCCGCGAGGCGTTCGCCGTCCTCGACCGCAACCGGCAGTACGTCAACCTCAGCCCCTACGGCGAACCGCAGCTGGGCCGGCGCGGGTTGTACGACTCGCTCGGCGGCCGCAGCGACGCGAAACAGGCCCAGATGGCCATGCTCTGGGTGCTCAGCCTCTCCGACGGCGAGCACAGTCTGCTGGACGTCGCCGAGCGGTCCGGGCTGCCGTTCGACACCGTCGCCGCCGCGGCCGACGCCCTGCACGGCGCCGGGCTGATCAAGGCATGACGCCGATGACCACCGAAGGGGCGAAGACGACGACACCGGAAAACCCGCCCGGAGAAGCCCGGCGGACCGCCCAGCGGGCCCTCGTCGGCCGGCTGTCCTGGGGACTGGCCGACCAGGCGGCCTCCAGCGTGAGCAACTTCGTGGTGGGCATCTACGTGGCCCGCTCGCTGGGGCTGACCGCGTTCGGCGTGTTCAGCCTCGCCTGGGTGACGTACGGCGTGGTGCTCAACGTCTCCCGCGGGCTGGCCACCGATCCGCTCGTGGTGCGCTTCAGCGGCGTTCCGGACGCGTCCTGGCGCGGGGCGGTGGCCCGGTCCACGGGCACCGCACTCTGCGTCGGTGCGGCCATCGGCGCGGCGTGTCTGGTGGCCGGGCTCGGCTTCGGCGGCCGCGTGGGGCCCGCGTTCGCCGCCCTCGCCGTCATGCTGCCGGGGCTGCTGCTCCAGGACGCCTGGCGGTTCTCGTTCTTCGCCGCCGGCGCCGGGCGGAAGGCGTTCGTCAACGACGTCGTGTGGGGTGTCGCGCTCGTCCCGGCCATGGTGGTGGCGGCCCGTGTGGGCAGCGTGGCCGCTTTCGTGTTCGCCTGGGGCGCGTCCGCCACGGTGGCGGCGGGGTACGGCTACATCCAGTCCGGCATCAGGCCCCGGATGACCGAGGCGCGCGGGTGGCTTCGCGAGCAGCGCGATCTCGGCTACCGGTACCTGGTCGAGAACGTCAGCCTCAGTGGCGCGAGCCAGCTGCGAGCGTACGGACTCGGCGCGATCGTCGGGGTGAGCGCGGTGGGTGCGGTGCGGGGCGCCGAGCTCCTGCTCGGCCCGTTCCTTGCCGTGCTGATGGGGCTTTCGCTGGTCACCGTCCCGGAGGCGGCACGGGTGCTACGGCAGGCCCCGCACCGGCTCGGCAGGTTCTGCCTCTTGCTGGGCGGGGGGCAGGCCGCCGGTGCGCTGCTCTGGGGCTCGGCGCTGCTGCTGATGCCCGGCCGGCTCGGCGATCTGGTGCTCGGCGACGTCTGGCACTCCGCCTCGCAGCTCATCGTGCCGGTCACCCTCGGCGTCGCGGGCGCGGGCCTCGGCACCGGCGCGGCGGCCGGGCTGCGTGCGCTCGGCGCGGCTCGGCGCAGCCTGCGCTGCCAGCTCTTCGCCTCCGCCTGCTATGTCGGCGGCGGGCTCGGCGGGGCGGCCGCCGCCGGCACGGTCGGCTCGGCCTGGGGCGTCGCCGCCGCGACCGTCAGCGGCTCGGCCGTGTGGTGGCTGCAACTGCGGTCCGCCCTGCGCGAGCGCCACCGCCATCCCATCCCCGAAGTGAGGACCTCATGACCGCCCAACCCAGGCTGAGTATCGGCCTGCCCGTGTACAACGGCGAGGAGTACCTGGCCGAGTCGCTCGACGCCCTGCTCGGCCAGACCTACGAGGACTTCGAGCTGGTCATCTCCGACAACGCCTCGACCGACGGGACCCAGGAGATCTGTCGCAAGTACGCGGCGCGGGACTCGCGCATCCGGTACCTCCGGCTGCCCCGGAACATCGGCGCCACGCCGAACCACAACCATGTGTTCGCCGAGTCCCGTGGCGAGCTGTTCAAGTGGGCCTCGCACGACGACCTGTACGGCCGGGACCTGCTGCGGCGCTGCGTTCAGGCGCTGGACGAGCGGCCGGACATGATCCTCGCGCACACCGGCCAGGCGGTAATAGACGGCGACGGCCAGGTGAAGGTCCCCTACGAGTACGGGCTCGCCACCGACTCCCCGCACGCGCCGGAGCGCTTCCGCAGTCTGTTGTTCGAGCCGGGTGGCGACGACTTCTACGGGGTGATGCGGGCCGACATGCTGCGCCGGGTGAAGCCGCTCGACAGCTACCACCACGCGGACCGCACGTTCGTCGCCGAGATCACCCTGCACGGGGCCTTCCACCAGGTGCCGGAGCTGCTGTACTTCCGCCGCGACCACCCCACGCGCGCCGAGCGGGCGAATCCTTCCAAGCGCTCTCGGTGCGTCAACCTGGACCCCCGCCGGGCGGGCCCGCTGCATCCGACGCCCCGGCTGCTCGCCGAGTACATCTGGGGCTTCGTCGCGGCGGTCCGGCGGGCGCCGTTGTCCCCGGCCGACCGGCGCGCGTGCTACCGCCACCTGGCCGCGTGGATGACCAGCCGGGTCCGGCCGGGCGCCGGCGAGCGGGTCGAGGACCGCGCCCCGGTCGACCCGGACCGGCTCACCGTCTCCGTCGACGCCCTGGTCGCCGGCCGTGAGGGGAGGCAGGCATGACGGCCGCGGACAGGGCCCCGGTGCGCGTCGGGGTGTTCGGCCTGCTCGGCTCCGGCAACCTCGGCAACGACGGATCGCTCGAAGCCGTGCTCGGTTACCTCCGCGCCGAACACCCGGGGGCGGTCGTGGACGCGCTGTGCGGCGGTCCCGAGGCCGTGACGGCCCGGTTCGGGATCCCCGCGACGCGGCTGCACTGGTACCGCGGGGAGTACCGGACCGCGTCGCGTGCGAACGCGATCGTGGCGAAGGGTCTGGGCAAACTCGTCGACGTCTTCCGCACCGCCTCCTGGGTGCGCCGGCACGACGTGGTGATCGTGCCGGGCATGGGCGTCCTGGAGGCCACGCTCCCGCTGCGGCCGTGGGGCTTCCCGTACTCGCTGTTCCTGCTCTGCGCGAGTGGCCGGCTGCTGCGCACCCGGGTCGCGCTGGTCGGCGTCGGCGCCGCCGCGATCGGCAACCGGCCGACCCGGACCCTGGTGCGGTGGTCGGCGCGGCTGGCCGCCTACCGGTCGTACCGGGACGCCCCGTCCCGCGACGCGATGCGGGAGATGGGCGTGGACACCACGCGCGACGAGGTCCACCCGGACCTCGCGTTCGCCCTGCCGACGCCGCGGGCGAGCGCGCCCGCGGACCCGTCGGCCCCGCCGGGCCCGGTCTGCGTCGGCGTCATGGACTTCCACGGCGGCAACGACGATCGCGACCGAGCCGATGAGATATACCGGCGCTACCTCGACGGGACGATCCGGTTCGTCCGCACGCTGGTCGAGGAGGGCAGGCCTGTCCGGCTGCTCACCGGCGACGAGTGCGACGCGTCGGTGGTCGCCGCGATCCGCGACGCGGTGGACTCGCCGCTGGTCACCGCTGCCGAGCCGTCGTCACTGGCCGACCTGATGAACGAGATGGCGGCTGCCGACACCGTAGTGGCGGTCCGGTACCACAACCTGATCTGCGCGCTGAAGACCGGTACGCCGGTGCTCGCCCTCTGCTACGCGACGAAGAGCGACGCGCTCATGGCGGAGATGGGCCTCAGCGCGTACTGCCACCCGGCGCAGGAGGTCGACGCCGACCGGCTGCTCGAACAGTTCCGTGCGCTGGAGAAGCGTTCGGCCGAACTGCGTCAGACCCTCACCGAGAGGAACCTGGCCGCCGCCCGGCGACTCGAGCACCACTTCAACTCCCTGACCGCGGCCCTGTTCCCCGCGGCCGACCACGCCCACACCTCGCGGAAGGCTCCATGAAGGCGACCGAAGTCCCTGAGATCACCGGCGCTTACCTCTTCGAGCCGACGCCGTACGCCGACGAGCGCGGCTTCTTCTGCCGCACCTTCGACGCCGACGTGGTCCGCTCGGTGGGTCTCGACCCGGACGCCTTCGTCCAGGACAGCCTGTCCCGCTCGGTCCGGGGCGTGCTGCGCGGCCTGCATCTGCGCTCCGGCGCCGGCGAGGCCAAGCTGGTGCGGTGCTCGTACGGGAAGATCTTCGACGTCGTCGTGGACCTGCGGCCGGACTCGCCGACCTACCGCAACCGGGCCTTCTTCGAGCTGTCCGGCGAGACGCAGGTGACCCTGTACATCCCGGCGGGGTGCGCGCACGGTTTCCAGGCGCTGACCGAGACCGCCGACACCTCGTACCGGATCGACCGCCCGCACGATCCGTCCGAGGACGTGACGATCGCCTTCGACGACCCGGAGCTCGCCATTCCCTGGCCGCTGCCGGCCACATCGATGTCCCAGCGGGACCGGGAGGCGCCGAGCCTCGCCGAGGTCCTGAAGCAGGAAGAGAATTGAGGTTCCCGTGGACACCGAAGAGTTCCTCCTGCCCCGGTCGCGGCTGGCGAACGAGCGGCTGCACGCCATGATCCCCGGGGGCGCGCACACCTACGCCAAGGGCGACGACCAGTACCCCGACAACCTGGCCCCGGTCATCAGCCACGGCCGCGGTGCCCACGTGTGGGACGTCGACGGCAACTGCTACATCGAGTACGGCTCCGGCCTGCGGTCGGTCAGCCTCGGCCACGCCCACCCACGCGTGATCGAGGCGGTGCGGCGGGAACTCGACCGCGGCAGCAACTTCGTCCGGCCGTCCATCGTGGAGGTCGAGGCCGCGGAACGCTTCCTGGCCACGGTGCCGACCGCGGATATGGTGAAGTTCGCGAAGAACGGCTCCGACGTCACCACCGCCGCGGTGCGCCTCGCCCGTGCCGTCACCGGGCGTCCGCGGGTGGCCATCTGCGGCGACCATCCGTTCTTCTCCGTCGACGACTGGTTCATCGGCACCACGCCGATGTCCGCCGGTATTCCGGCGGCGACCACCGAGCTCACCGTGGCTTTCCCCTACGGGGACCTGGACGCCACGGAGGAGCTGCTCACCCGGTACCAGGACGAGGTCGCCTGCCTGATCCTCGAACCTGCCGGCCACACCGAGCCGCCCCCCGGGTATCTCGCCGGCCTGCGCGAGCTGGCCGACCGACACGGATGCGTACTGATCTTCGACGAGATGATCACCGGCTTGCGCTGGTCCGAGGCGGGCGCCCAGGGCCTGTACGGCGTCGTCCCCGACCTCTCCACGTTCGGCAAGGCGCTGGGCAACGGGTTCGCCGTCTCCGCGCTGGCCGGGCGCCGCGAACTGATGGAGCGGGGCGGGCTGCGCCACTCCGGCGACCGGGTGTTCCTGCTGTCCACCACGCACGGTGCGGAAACGCACTCACTGGCCGCCGCGATGGCCGTGCTCACCACCTACGTCGAGGAGGGCGTCACCGCGCGGCTGCACGCCCTCGGCGAGCGGTTGGCCGCCGGTGTCCGCGACGCAGCGGCCAGTATGGGCGTCGGCGAGCACGTCCTCGTCCGGGGCCGGGCCAGCAACCTGGTCTTCGCCACCCTCGACGAGAACCGGCAGCCGTCGCAGGAGTACCGCACCCTGTTCCTGCGTCGGCTCCTCGCGGGCGGGGTGCTGGCCCCGTCGTTCGTGGTGAGCAGCGCGCTCGGCGAGGACGACATCGACCGCACCGTCGAGGTGGTGGCCCAGGCATGTGCGGTGTACCGGAAGGCACTGGACGCCGGCGACCCCACCCCCTGGCTGGCCGGGCGACCGGTGAAGCCCGTATTCCGCCCCTTGGCGTGACGTGACGTCAGCGACGCTCCCGCCGAGCGGCGGCGGCCATCCGATCGACCAGCCAGTCGGCCATCCGATCGACCAGCCAGGCTGTCGCCGGTATCACCGTCAGCGCGGTGCACCAGCCGCCGAGGACGTCGGTCGGGTAATGCGCGCCCAGGGCGGCCTGCGCCCAGCCCATGGCGGCGCCGGCAACCAGCGCCGCGGCGAGCACGAGTAACGTGCCGGCCGTCCTGCCGAGGCCGAGCAGGCCGGTCGCGAGCAGCGCCACCATGAGGGCGAGCGCGGTGGCGAAGGCGGTGTGCCCGCTCGGATAGGACAGGTTGTCGCCGTGGATGGTGCGTCCCACCAAGGACTTGAGCAGCGTCGTCGTCGCCACGGTCATGCCGACGCCGGCAACGATGAGCCCCGCCGCGCGAGGACGCCGAAGCAGCAGGCAGCCTGCCACGGCGGCCACGACCAACATCGCCGCTCCGGCGGGCTCCCCCCAGAAGTCCGCGGCCAGAGCGACGTTCCGCCACGGCGGCCGCACACCCTCCACCGCGGGCTGGATCCACCCGTCCACCTTGCCGGGCCGGCTGTGGCCGGCATACAGGACCCCGAGCACGATGACCGCCAGTGTGGAGAGGGCCGCGATCAGCCCGAGCCGCACGCGCAGCGATGGGGGCAGTACCGTGGGCGTCGGCCGGCCGGTCACACGCCCACCGCGTCCGATCGACCTGCGGTAGTGACCTTCTTGTCTGCCGTGCGCAGCGTCGGGCGTTGCGGGATTACGTCGCCACCCTGCTGGCGCCGCGGGACCGCAACAAGACGCTGACCGCGTTGGCGGAGCCGGTGACCGCGCCCCACGACGGCGGGGCGTTGTTTCCGGACGACTCCGGTGTCCGGAAGTCCGGGCACGCCACGGCCTATGTGTCCCGTCAGTACCTCGGCTCCCGTGGGCAGGTCGGAAACGGCATCGTCGCGGCCGCCACCGCCCGGGCCCGCGCCAAGGGCATCGCGTTCCGTGCGCTGGTCGCCGACTGCTTCTACGGCCCCAGCGAAAGCCCGCACTTCATCGCCGAACTCGACCGCGCCGCAACCCCCTGTATGGCGGCGGTCGAGCCCCGCAAGAACTGCCCGATGCAGCCCGCCGACATGGCCGGGATCGTCAGTCTGTACGGGCTGCGCGGCTGAACCGAGCAAGATGACAAACCCGTCAAGCACGAACTGGTCTTGGCCGACTTCCAGGTCTGCTCCGGCCAGGCGATCCAACGCGACCCCCCATCGTGTCCGACCCACCCTCCAGCGAGGTCAGGGCCCCTTCATGCGTATCACCCTACTTACGTCGGACTCGTCGACGGAGGGATTCCGCACACCACAGGGCCCGTCTGGAACAGCCGGGGCACCGCACATGTCACGCAAGGAACCGGCATGCGACCGCTTGCCATCAAGGTTCCGGGGGGCACGAACCCAAGATCTACCCCGATGATCGAGGTGTCCCACCCGGCCAACCCGCGTGCGCGGCGCCGTCCTCGACGTCATCGTCGGCTCTGTTGGGGGTCTCGGCCCGCGATGACGGGGACGGTCTGCTCTCCGAGCTGGACGGGTACGCGGTCGAGCAGGCCCTCCAGATCGCCGACGACGCCGAGGTCACCGGCATGACGCGGTGGTCGGTGCTGATGGCGGCGAGCAGGGCCACTTCCTCCCGGCGGAGCCCGCCTCGGCTCGGGTTGCTGCTCATGCAGGCGAGTCCGGCTGAGCGCGCAACTTCTGTGAGGGGAGGAATCTCCACCCCGATCCAGGTCGGCGATGCCAGAGAGCAGGGAACCCCTTTCCAAATGGCGCCGTCGTCGCCCCCTGCTGATACTCGTAAACGGTGCTTCGGACAGCCGGTGAGGAGTTCTCGATGACCGCGACACCCACGGTTTCCGTGACCTTGCACGTGAACGGTGAAGAGTACGCGCTGGAAGAACTGGACACTCGGACGACCTTGCTGGACGCCCTGCGCGATCACCTCAAGCTGACCGGTTCGAAGAAGGGCTGCGGCCTGGGTATGTGCGGTGCGTGCACCGTGCTCGCCGATGGCCGGAGGATCAACGCGTGCCTGGCTCTGGCTGCGCTGTACGACAACAAGGAGATCACGACCATCGAGGGCCTGGCGCAAGATGGTGAGAGCGCTCTGAGCCCCCTGCAGCAGGCGTTCGTCGACCACGACGGTTTCCAATGCGGATACTGCACTTCCGGGCAGATCATGTCCGCTGCCGGCCTGCTGCGGGAAGGTCATACGGGTTCGGCCGACGAGATCCGGGAGTTCATGAGCGGCAATCTGTGCCGCTGTGGCGCGTACTCCAACATCGTGGCCGCCATTGCCCAGGTGGCGAAGACCCCGACTGGATCGGCGCCGGACGAGAAGTGGTCGGAGGTCTGAG
Source organism: Streptomyces sp. NPDC002619 (assembly GCF_042889305.1). Classification (NCBI taxonomy): domain Bacteria; kingdom Bacillati; phylum Actinomycetota; class Actinomycetes; order Kitasatosporales; family Streptomycetaceae; genus Streptomyces; species Streptomyces sp. NPDC002619. The sequence continues at coordinate 137,377 of NZ_JBIAQV010000009.1, forward strand.
CGATGTATCCCTTCACGCTCGAGCGCCCGGGCGACCCGGCCTCGGCCAGACGTCTCGGTTCCGCTCCGTCCGCCCAGTACATCGCCGGCGGCACGGACATGATGCAGTTGCTGGTCGACGAAATCCTGCGCCCGGAACAGCTGGTGGCTCTCGACGGCGTGCTCGACGATCGCATCGAAGTGGCGCCTGATGGATCACTGCGCCTCGGCGCCGCCGCCAAGATGAGCGACATCGCCGCCGATCCCGATGTCGCCGTGGCCTTCCCCGTGATCGCCGAGGCGCTGCTGCTGTCGGCCTCGGGACAGCTGCGGAACATGGCCACGATCGGCGGCAACCTCCTGCAGCGAACGCGCTGCCCCTACTTCCGCGACCCCGGCTTCCACGCCTGCAACAAGCGCGCTCCTGGATCCGGTTGCGCCGCGATGGACGGCGTGAACCGGACGGCCGCCGTGCTGGGCACATCCGATCAGTGCATCGCGACGAACGCCTCCGACGTCGCCGTGGCGCTGGTGGCGTTGGGCGCGGAGGTCCACGTACTGGGTCCGAACGGGGAACGGGTTGTTGCCGTGGACGCTCTGTATCGCCTGCCCAGCGACACCCCCTCCATCGAAACGGTGCTGGATCCAGGTGAGTTGATCACCGCGGTGGTGGTTCCCGCGTCGCCGGCTGCTCGACGCTCCCACTACCTCAAGGTGCGGGACCGGGAGTCCTTCGAGTTCGCGCTGACTTCCGCGGCCGTGGCTCTGGACATCGACAACGGGACCATCCGCGCAGCACGGGTGGCCATGGGCGGAGTCGGCACCAAGCCGTGGCGCATGCGCAAGGTCGAAGACGCGCTGCGCGGTCGTCCGAACGGCGACGACACGTACCGGAATGCGGCGCAGCATGCGACCGAAGGTGCCGTCACCCGTGCACAGAACGAGTTCAAGCCCGAACTGATGAAGCGGACGGTGGTCCGTGCCCTCAGCGTCGTGGGAGGCCGAGCATGACGACGACCGTCACCCGCGCGACGTCCTACATCGGGCAGCCGGTCAGCCGAGTGGACGGATATGCCAAGGTGACCGGCAAGGCCACCTACGCCGCCGAATTCGACCCTGGACCGGGATTGGCGTACGGCGTCGTCGTCGGTTCCGCCATCGCGAACGGCCGTATCACCGCCGTACACACGGCCGCAGCCGAGTCCACTCCCGGTGTCATCGAGGTACTGACCCACTACAACGCGCCCCGGCTTCCGTACCACCCGTCCCGGTCCCTCATCGACGCCCAGGACGGTGAGCCGATCCACGTGCTGCAGGACGACCGCATCCTTCACCACGGCCAGGCCATTGCGCTCGTCGTCGCCGACACCTTTGAGAACGCTGTGCACGCCGCGACGCTCGTACAGGCCTCCTACGCCGAGGACCCGGCCGCGACCTCCTTCGAGGACGCCGCCGCACACGCCGTCGCGCCGGGACCAGGCAACCAGCAGTTCGGTCTGCCCGCCGACACGAGGCGCGGCGACCCCGATGCTGCACTGCGCACGGCCCAGGCAAAGGTCGATTCCACGTATGTGATCGCACGCGAGGACCACAACCCCATCGAGCTGATGGCTACGACCGCGGTTTGGGACGGTGGAACGCTCAGGCTGTGGGCCAAGACCCAGTGGGTCGGCAACATGCGCACCTCCATCGCCGCGACCTTCGGGATTCCGCCCGAGAACGTCGAGGTCATCTCGCCCTTCGTCGGCGGTGCCTTCGGCTCGGCGCTGAATATGTGGCCGCACACCGTGCTCGCGGCGATGGCGGCACAACGGGTCGACCGGCCGGTGAAGGTGATGCTGACACGGCGGCAGATGTTCGAGCTCACCGGCTTTCGGCCGCACACCGCACAGCGCGTCGTACTCGGCGCCGACCGCAGTGGCACCCTCGTCTCCATCCAGCACGAGGGTACGGCGGTCACCTCGATGTACGAGCAGTACGCGGAGAACCTCCTCGGACCGACCCGCTTTCTCTACCGGTGTGAGAACGTCGCCACGCGCTATCGCCTGGCCGAGATGAACGTCAACACGCCGTGCTCCATGCGGGGGCCGGGCGAAATCAGTGGCATCTTCGCCCTGGAGTCCGCCATGGACGAACTGGCGGAAGTCCTCGACATCGACCCGGTCGAGCTGCGGCTGCGCAATGACGCCGATCGCGATCTGGACAGGAATCTGCCGTTCTCGAGCCGCAGCCTGCGGGAATGCCTCATCACCGCCGGAGAACGCTTCGGCTGGAGCAGCCGCGACCCGCGCATCGGATCGATGCGCGACGAGCAGGGACGGCTGATCGGCTACGGATGCTCCTCCGCGACCTACCCCGTCTACAACTTCCCGGCCCAGGCGCGTGCGGTGGTCCACCCCGACGGTTCGGCCCTCGTGACCTCCGCGACGAGCGACATGGGGCCGGGCACCTATACATCGATGACGCAGGTCGCAGCAGAGACGCTGGGACTGCCCCTGGAGCGGGTTCGCTTCGAGCTGGGGGACGCCAGTCTGCCTCAAGCGCCCCCGCACGGTGGATCGGCGACCATGGGAGGTGTCGGTTCCGCCGTGTACGCCGCGTGCGCCGAGGCGAGGCGTCAAGCTCTGGAGCAGGCGGGGGAGACCAGCGGCGACGCAGATCTCGCCGAGGTCATGGGGCGGTTGGGGCACTCGGTCGAGGCAACCGAGGAATACCGGCCCAGTGAGGAATCCGGCCAGTACTCGATGCATGCGTTCGGTGCCATCTTCGCCGAAGTGAGGGTCGATCCGGATCTCGGCCTGGTGCGCGTGCCACGGGTGGTCGGCGCCTTCGGGGGCGGCCGGATCGTCAATCCGAAGATGGCCCACAGCCAGGCCGTCGGAGGCATGGTGATGGGGATCGGGATGGCCCTGTTGGAGCACACCGTCGTCGACCCCCGAGACGGCCACGTGGTCAACGGCAGTCTGGCGGACTACCTCGTCCCGGTGAACGCGGACATCGGGGTGCTGGACCCGATCTTCGTCGAAGAGGACGACCCGTATGTCAACCTTCTGGGGACGAAGGGAATCGGCGAGATCGCGTCGATCGGCGTGGCCCCCGCGATCGCCAACGCCATTTACCACGCGACCGGTTCACGGATGCGCAGCCTTCCCATCACGCCGGAAATGCTGCTGTAGTCGCCTCGGGTTCCGGCCGCCGCCCCGAGAACGTCCTCGAAGCCCTCGGCGGTGAGCAGGACAGCCTCCTGCCGACCGCCCTGGACGTCAGGCCGGCGGCCAGAGCGCGGTCCAGGCAGCCACAGGCCGCTTCGGCCGCACGCTGCGTCGCGGCGCAGAGCATCGTCACCGCGCGTCGTGACCATTTCGCAGGCGGCGATCGCGATGCACGCGGACCATGTCCGCGAGTACTTCCGCATCCCGCCGGACCGACTTGTCGTCTGCGCGGTCTCCTTCGGCCACGCCGACACCGAGCACCCCGTCAACCAGTTCCGCACCACTCGCGCGGACGCGGAGGGACGCGGTGATCGTGGTCGACCACTGAGCGCCCGCCGGTTCGCCTGACCGGCCCCGGCCTGCCGTATGCCCGGGGAGGGGTCAGCGGGCCGTCCCGAAGTCCTGGGTCCAGTAGCTGTTTGGCTGGGCCAGGCCTACGCCGATCTCCTTGAACGTGCAGTTGAGGATGTTTGCCTTGTGGCCGGGGCTGGACATCCAGCCCGCCATGACCTGCTGGGCCGTGGCGTAGCCGTACGCGACGTTCTCGCCGTACGCGCTCCAGTTGTAGCCGGCACTCGTGATCCGCTGGCCCGGGTCGGAGCCGTCGGAGCCGGTGTGCGACATGTTCTGGTGGGCGGCCATGTCCGCGCTGTGCGCCTGGGCCGCCTTGGTCAGGGTCGCGTTCAGGGTGAGGGGCGAGCAGCCGACCTTGCTGCGCTCGGCGTTGACGAGCTGCACGATCTGGGCGGCGACGCCGGACGCCGTGGCGGAGGGCTTCGGGGTGCTCGGGGCCGCGGGAGCGGCGGAGCTCGCGGGAGCTGAAGGAGTGGAGGGGGCGGAAGTCGTGGGCTTCTGCGTGCTGGGGGACGGCCTGTGCGTCGCGGTGGGCCAGTGCTTCCGCTCGGTGTGCTTGTGCTTCTTCTTGTGATGCGGCGACATCGGCTGCGACGAGGCGGCGGAAGGGGCCGTCGGCTCCGGCGTCGCGGAGGCGGGCGCGCTCGCCTCCTCGTTCCACTGGCGGTACCAGTCGGCGTCGTTCCACCAGTTCTTCGCCGCGGCCGTGCGGGTGAGGGAAGGATCGTTTCCTCCGCTACCCGGCCAATCGGTACAGGCCATGGCGACGGACGGTACGCCCACGGCGCCGAGGACGGCGGCGGCTATGACTATCCGCCGGTAATACTGCTTCTTGCTGTGCTTACCCATGCGTGACCTCACTCGGTGATCGCCGAGCGCTCCTTGTGCGGCTGCTGGCTGTGTGCAGGTTTCGCCCCTGAACTGCGGCGACGTGCCTGCGGCTCGTCATTCTTAGGACGGCTTCATACAGCGCGCAAAGGGCCTTCGTACTATCTCGCTTCGTAGACTCGTACGGCCCTTGTCATGGGTGCGGGGACATGCCTGCCGTGTTTTCGCGGCTCCACGGCATTCTGTTGGCCCGTCAGAATCCTTGCGGCCGCGAAGAACCGCTGAGAATCCGGGGTGGGTGGAATACCGCCCACCCCGGCAGGCCGAGCCGTTAGATCAAGACGGACAAATCCCATATGTCGTCAGAGTCGCGCCTACTATCCGGCCCGGCTAGATCCAGACATGCTGTGATGGATGTCACGGAACCATTCCTTCCGGTTCTGATTCCGGCTCCGGTTCGGGGTCGGGAAAGCGGCGCTCGAGTTCGGCCAGTCGCATACGCAACGCCTTCTCCGTGGCGCGGCGCTCCGACACCTCGCGCATGATCGCCGAGATCCCGGCGATCCGACCCGTCGCGTCGCGCAGCAGAGCCACCGTGAACTCGATCGAGAGGCGATGGCCGTCCTTGTGGGTGGCGGGTACGCCGAGCAGCGTGTCGCCGTACCGGGTCCGACCGGTGGCCATCGTCTGCTCGTAGCCCTTGTTGTGCCGCGCCCGCTGCTTCTCCGGGATGATCAGGTCGAGGCTCTGGCCCACCGCCTCGGCCGCCGTGTGGCCGAACATGCGCTCCGCGCCGCCGTTCCACACCAGGATGATCCCGTCCGGGTCGGCCGCCACGACGGCCTCGGACGACTCGCGCACGATCGCCTGTGCCAGCCATGCCTCCGGCTCGTCGGCGGGCCCGGTCCCCGGGGTCGCCTGTCCCGTCTTTGTGCCGTTCCTGCCCGCTGTTTCGCTGCCGTCGCCCACGGCGTTCTCCCATTCTTCCGGGGCGCTGCCCGGTGGGCCGGGGGTCCGTGCCCGCGGCCGGGTGCGCCCACTCCGGATCCGGATCGGCGACAGTATGGCGTCCGCCGTTTGAATAAGGAATACTGCATACAATCGCCATCGCGTCCGGAAGGGGCCGCTCATGTTGTTCCGGCAGCTCGAGTACTTCGTGGCCGTGGCCAGGGAGAAACATTTCGCGCGTGCGGCGGAGGCCTGCTTCGTCTCGCAGCCGGCGCTGTCGATCGCCATCGCCAAACTGGAGCGGGAACTCAACGTCACGTTGATCAACCGCGGGCACACCTTCGAGGGCCTGACCCCGGAGGGCGAGCGGCTGGTCGTGTGGGCCAAGCGGATCCTCGCCGAGCACGACGCGTTCAAGGCCGAGGTGGCTGTCATGCAGTCCGGCATCACCGGGACGCTGCGGCTGGGGACCGGCCCCACGGTGTCGACGACGACGGGGCTTCCCGTGGCCGCGTTCTGCTCCATGCACCCGCTCGCCAGGGTGAAGGTCTGCTCGCGGCTGTCCTCGGCGGAACTGGTCCGGCAACTGCGCGACTTCGAACTGGACGCCGCCATAGCCCACTTCGGGCCAGACGACCGCGAGGGCCTGGAGCTGCTGCCCCTGTACGAGGAGCAGTACGTGCTGCTGGTGTCCGGCGAGCACCTGGTGCCCGCGAAGCCCACCATCACCTGGGCCGAGGCGGCGCAGCTCCCGCTGGCGCTGCTGACGCCGGACATGAGGTTCCGTCAGTTCATCGACGACGCCTTCGAGAGCTGCGGCGCCGTGGCGACCCCGCAGGTCGAGACGGACTCGGTCGCCTCTCTGTGCGCGCACGTCGCCACGGGCGCATGGGCGAGCGTCGTCCCGCACACCTGGCTGAACGCGATGCCTATGGCGGGCGGGACCAGGGCCGTGCGGCTGGTCGAGCCGGACGCGCGGGCGCAGATCGCGGTGGCGATCCATGCGGCGACGCCGGGTTCGGTCGCCGCGCGCGCGTTCCTCAACGTGGTCGCGGGGCTGTCCCTGGACGAGGTCTTCCTGCCGGAACGGCCGGACCTCGCCCCCGTGTCCGGCGGGGCGCAGGAACCGTACGACAGGCAGGACGAGGTCCCGTACGACAGGCAGTCCGTCGCCCTCCGTGGGGCGGGCTGATGGCTGCGGCGGCCCCGAACGCGGCGGCGAGTCGTGTCGGGCAGGGCCGCTGACAGGTGCCCGGAGGGGCGCGGGCGTTCTGCGCCCGTATCGATAAACGCCGTAAATCAGCTGGTTGGCAAAAGATCTTGGACGCATCGGCCGCTTCGCGCCGATGGTGAACACGGAAGACGAACTCGGCGAGCCTCTAGGGAGGATCCGGACCATGACGGACGCTGTCACACGGGACACGGGGGTGGAGGGCGCCGAAGATCCGGCCGCTCTGACCGACGGGATCCATCTGGTCGTCGACGCGCTGAAGCTCAACGGGGTCGAGACCATCTACGGAGTCGTGGGCATCCCGATCACCGACCTGGCGCGGCTCGCCCAGGCGTCGGGCATTCGCTACATCGGGTTCCGGCACGAGAGCGATGCCGGGCACGCGGCGGCCGCGGCCGGCTTCCTCACGCAGAAGCCCGGCATCTGCCTGACGGTGTCCGCGCCCGGTTTCCTCAACGGGCTCGTGGCGCTCGCCAACGCGACCACCAACTGTTTCCCGATGGTGCAGATCTCCGGATCCAGCGAGCGCCACCTCGTCGACCTCCAGCGGGGCGACTACGAGGAGATGGACCAGCTCGCGGCGGCGAAACCGTTCGCCAAGGCGGCGTACCGGGTCCACCGGGCGGAGGACATCGGCCGCGGTATCGCCCGCGCCATCCGCACCGCGATCTCCGGCCGCCCCGGCGGTGTCTACCTGGACATTCCGGCCGCCGTGCTCGGCGAGATCATCGACGCCGACAAGGGCGCCGCCTCCCTCTGGCAGCTCGTCGACCCGGCGCCGCGCCAGCTGCCGCAGCCGGAGGCCGTGGACCGGGCGATCGACCTGCTTGCCGGCGCCGAGCGGCCGCTGGTCGTGCTCGGCAAGGGCGCCGCGTACGCGCGCGCGGACGACCCGATCCGTGAGTTCGTCGAGACCACCGGCATCCCCTACGTGCCCATGTCGATGGCGAAGGGTCTGCTGCCCGACGACCACCCGCAGTCCGCGGCCACCGCGCGCTCGCTGGCGCTGCGCAAGGCGGACGTCGTCATGCTGGTCGGCGCGCGCCTCAACTGGCTGCTCGGCCACGGCGACGCGCCCCAGTGGAGCCCGGACGCCAAGTTCATCCAGGTCGACATCGCGGCCAACGAGATGGACAGCAACCAGCCGATCGCGGCCCCGCTCGTCGGTGACGTCGGCTCCGTGATGGAGGCCCTCGTCGAGCGCAGCAAGCCCGGCCGGATCACGGCCCCGGTGCAGTGGCGCGAGGAACTCTCCACGCGCTCGGCGCAGAACGTGACCAAGATGGCCGGACGCCTGAAGGCCGCCGAGACCGCGCACCCGATGAAGTTCCTGGGCGCGCTCCAGGCCATCCGCGACGTTCTCAAGGACAACCCGAACGCCTACGTCGTCAACGAAGGCGCCAACGCGCTGGACCTGGCTCGCAACACGATCGGCATGCAGGTGCCGCGCCACCGCCTGGACAGCGGCACATGGGGCGTGATGGGTATCGGCATGGGCTACGCGATCGCCACCGCCGTGGAGACCGGCGAACCGGTCGTCGCCATCGAGGGCGACAGCGCCTTCGGGTTCAGCGGCATGGAGATCGAGGCGGTCTGCCGCTACAACCTGCCGATCGTCACCGTCGTACTCAACAACAGCGGCGTCTACCGGGGTGACGACCCGTCGACCACCTCCGACCCCGCGCCCACCGCCCTGAAGGCCCGCCACGACCTCATGATCGAGGCGTTCGGCGGCAAGGGCTACCAGGCCACGACGCCCACCGAGGTCGCCGCCGCGCTCCGCGAGGCCCTGGCAGCGGGCGTGCCGGCCCTCATCGACTGCGTGATCGACCCCTCGGACGGCACGGAGAGCGGCAACATCGCGCACCTCAACCCCAAGGGCATCACGGCCAAGCACTGACCACGTCCCGCCATCACCCACGTCGAGACGCATCCGGCACGCATCGAGATGATTCACGCAAAGGAACAGATATGACTGAACTACCGCTCTCCGGGATCAAGGTCATCGACTTCACCGGCGTCCAAGCCGGCCCGGCCTGCACGCAGATGCTCGCCTGGCTGGGAGCCGATGTCCTCAAGGTCGAGCGCACCACCGGCGGTGACGTGACGCGCAACCAGCTGCGCGACATTCCTGACGCCGACGCCCTTTACTTCACCATGCTCAACAGCAACAAGCGGTCCCTGGCCATCAACACCAAGTCCGCCGAGGGCCGGGATGTGATGGAGAAGCTGATCCGCGAGGCCGACGTCCTCGTCGAGAACTTCGCGCCCGGCGCCATGGACCGCATGGGCCTGGGCTGGGACACCCTCCAGGAGTGGAACCCGCGGCTGATCTTCGGCTCCGTCAAGGGCTTCAACGAGGACTCGCCCTGGAACGACCTCAAGGTCTACGAGAACGTCGCCCAGTGTGCCGGCGGCGCCGCCTCCACGACCGGCTTCTGGGACGGCCCGCCCACCGTCAGCGGCGCCGCCCTCGGTGACAGCAACACCGGTATGCACCTGCTGATCGGCCTCCTCGCGGCCCTGATCGACCGGGACAAGACCGGCAGGGGCCAGAAGGTCGCGGTGTCCATGCAGGATGCCGTGCTCAACCTCGCCCGCGTCAAGCTCCGCGACCAGCAGCGCCTGGACCGGGTCGGCTACCTGGAGGAGTACCCGCAGTACCCGAACGGCGAGTTCGGCGAGGCCGTGCCCCGGGGCGGCAACGCGGGCGGCGGCGGTCAGCCCGGCTGGGTCCTGAAGTGCAAGGGCTGGGAGACCGACCCCAACGCCTACATCTACTTCACGATCCAGGAGCAGAACTGGAAGCGGACCGCCGAGGCCATCGGCCGGCCCGAGTGGGCCGAGGACGCGGAGTACAGCACCGCCAAGGCGCGGCAGAACCACATCTTCGAGATCTTCGAGGAGATCGAGAAGTGGCTGGCGGACAAGACGAAGTACGAGGCGGTCGACATCCTGCGTGAGTGGGAGGTGCCCTGCGCGCCCGTGCTCAGCATGAAGGAGATCGCCGAGGACGAGGCGCTCCGCAAGAGCGGGACCGTCGTGGAGGTCGAGCAGAAGGGCCGCGGGACGTTCCTGACGGTCGGCAGCCCGATCAAGTTCTCCCGGTTCAAGCCGGAGATCGTGGGCGCGCCGCTGCTCGGTGAGCACACCGACGAGGTGCTGAGCGGGCTGGGCTACGACGCCAGTGCCATCGCCGCGATGCGCGACAAGCAGATCATCATCTGAGCCGCCGTACATTCTGAGCCGCCGTACATAAGGAGCCGGCCCGGGCCATCAGCCCGGGCCGGCTTCTTGTCGTGTCCGGCGCCGGAATCGAGGTCCGTTCTTACCAAACAATTTCCGTCATTGCCGAAAAATCGCTGCCGGTTCGGCGAGGGCTGCAGGATACTGGATACAGTATCCGATTGTGGGATGGCATCATGAACAACAGGCGTAACGCTCGGCACGCACTGCTGCTCCTTCCCGCCCACCGCGCCTCGGCGGGCAGCGCACGGCACTTCGCCGAGGCGCTGCTGCGCCAGTGGCACCTGACCGAGGACGAGCGCTGCACCGCCGTCCTCGTCGTGGGCGAGCTGGCGGCCAACGCGGCGGAGCACGGTCGGCCGCACATGGCGTTGTGCTTCAGTCTGGACACGGACTTCCTGCACGTCGGGGTGCGCGACCACGGGAAGAGAAGCGCTCCCCGGCGGCCCTGTCCGGACGGCGATCCGGACGAGCACGGCCGCGGCCTCGGGATCGTGGACGCGCTCGCGGCCCGCATGGAGATACGGCGCGATGCCGCGGGCTGGTGCGTCGACGTGGACCTGCCGGTCGGCTGACCCACACTCCGTCCGTGCAACGCCGGAAGCGGCCGGACACTTGTCGTGTTCGGCCGCTCCTCGGTCACGGGGCGGAGCACCCCGCGGTTCACAGCGCCTTGAGTTCCTCGGTGATCTCGGCGACGGACGCCTTGGCGTCGCCGAACAGCATCGCCGTCTTCGGCGTGTAGTACAGCTCGTTGTCGATGCCCGTGAAGCCGGGGCTCATCGAGCGCTTGAGCACGATGACCGACCTCGCGTGGTCGACGTTCAGGATGGGCATCCCGTAGATCGGCGACGCGGCGTTCGTGCGGGCGGCCGGGTTGGTCACATCGTTGGCGCCGATCACCAGCGCCACGTCGGTGCGGCCGAACTCGCCGTTGATGTCATCCATTTCCTTCATCTGCTCATACGGCACGTCGGCCTCGGCCGGCAGCACGTTCATATGGCCCGGCATGCGCCCCGCCACGGGGTGGATGGCGTGCTTGACCTCCACGCCCCGCGCCTCGAGGAGCCCCGCCATCTCACGCACGACGTGCTGCGCCTGGGCGACCGCCATGCCGTAGCCGGGGACGATGACGACCTGGCTCGCGTACGCCATCTGGATCGCCGCGTCCGCCGCACTGGTCTGCCGTACCGTCTGGTCGACCGGACCGCCGCCCGCGCCCGCGGCTCCGCCCGTCCCGCCGAACCCGCCGGCGACGATGGCGGGGATCGACCGGTTCATGGCCTTGGCCATGAGGTTGGTCACGATGGTCCCGGACGCGCCGACGATCATGCCCGCGACGATCAGCGCGGTGTTGTCCAGGGCCAGTCCGGTGGCGGCCGCCGACAGTCCGGTGAACGCGTTGAGCAGGGACACCACCACCGGCATGTCCGCTCCACCGATGGGCAGGACGACCATCACGCCGAGCACCGCGGCCGCCAGCAGCACGCCCACGATGAGCGCCTCGGACGAGGCGCCCAGGCCTATGGAGACCGCGCAGCCCAGCGCCACCAGGAGCAGTGCCAGGTTGAGCGGCTGCTGGCCCCGGCCGAGGCCCGCGGGCCGCCCCGGCAGGACCTCCTGGAGCTTGCCGAACGCGATGAGCGAGCCCCGGAACGACACCGAGCCCACGATCGCGGCGAACAACGAGGTGACGGCGACGTACGCCGGTTCCGCCGCGTAGGCGGGCTGTCGCGGAACTCCACCCAGGAGATCAGGGCCACGGCACCGCCGCCGACGCCGTTGAACAGGGCCACCATCTGCGGCATCGCGGTCATCTTGACCTTCTGCGCCGCCGGTACCCCGATCACCGTGCCGAGCACCAGCCCGAGCACGATCAGCAGCCAGTTGCCCATCCCGGGGGTGAGCAGGGTGGCGACGATGGCGATCACCATGCCGGCCGCCGCCGTGAGATTGCCGCGCACGGCCGTGCGCGGGCCGGTCAGTCCGGTCAGCCCATGGATGAACAGGGCGAACGCGACGATGTAGAGGACGGTGACGACGTCACTCACGGCCCGCACCTCCCTCGGCTCCGGCCCCGGCGGGCTTCTTCTTGAACATGCCGAGCATGCGGTCGGTCACCAGGAAGCCGCCGACGACGTTGATCGTCCCGAAGGTGATCGCCACCACCAGCAGCAGCTTGTCCAGGAAGCCCGACGCCGACAGTCCGACCAGGATCAGTCCGCCGAGCAGCACGATGCCGTGGATGGCGTTGGTGCCGGACATCAGCGGGGTGTGCAGGGTGTTGGGCACCTTGGAGATGACCGCGAAGCCGACGAAGCCGGCCGGCACCAGGATCGCCAGATTGGCCAGGAACATCAGGCCACCTCCGACAGTTCCGCGCTCTCGCCGGTGACCCGGCAGGCCGCGATGATCTCGTCCGCCGGATCGGGTGCGAACTCGCCGTCGTTCAGCATGAGTTCGAGCAGTGCCAGGACATTGCGGGCGTACAGCTCGCTCGCGTGCTCGGGCATGGTCGCGGGCAGGTTCGCCGGTGCCGCGATCGTGACGTCGTGCCGTACGACGGTCTCGCCGGGCACGGTCGGTTCGCAGTTGCCGCCGGTCTCCCCGGCGAGGTCCACCACGACGCTGCCGGGCCGCATCCGCCGCACCGCCTCGGCGGTGACGAGCCGCGGCGCCGGGCGGCCGGGCACCAGTGCGGTGGTGATCACCACGTCGAACCCGGCGACCGCCTCGGTCAACCGCTGCTGCTGCGCGGCCTGTTCGGCGTCGGTGAGCGCCCGCGCGTACCCGCCCTCGCCGGACGCCTCGACGCCCAGTTCGAGCCACTGGGCGCCCAGCGAGCGCACCTGCTCGGCGACCTCGGGGCGGACGTCGAAGCCGGTGGTGCGGGCGCCCAGGCGCTTGGCCGTGGCCAGGGCCTGGAGGCCGGCCACGCCCACGCCCAGCATCAGGACGGTCGCCGGCTTCACCGTGCCCGCGGCGGTGGTGAGCATCGGGAAGAACCGGGTGGAGCGCTCGGCGGCTTCCAGTACGGCCTTGTAGCCGGCCACGTTCGCCTGCGACGAGAGCGCTTCCATGGACTGCGCCCTGGAGATCCGCGCCGCGGCCTCCATCGCGAAGCCGGTGACGCCGGACCGGCGCAGCTACTCCGCGATCTCCGGCCGGGTCAGCGGTGCCAGGAAGCCGATGAGCGAGGAGCCGGAACCCAGCCGGCCGATCTCGTCGGGTGTCGGCGGGTTCACCTTGACCACCACGTCGGCCGGCCACGGGTCGCCGAGGTCGGCTCCGGACTGCTCGTACTGCTCGTACTGCTCGTCGGGGATGAGGGCGCCGGACCCGGCGCCGGGCTCGACCACCACGGAAAGGCCCGCTGCGCGCAGGCGTTCGACGACCTTCGGGACCAGTGCGACGCGGCGTTCGCCGGTCGCGGTCTCCCGCGGCACTCCGATCACAGTCATGTGCTTCTTCCTGGCTGAGGATGGGCGTTTCCCGCTCTCCGCCCCGCCGGGGCCGAGGAGAGCACACACGGGAACGTCTGGATCGGACGAGGGTAGTGCGGATCGCATACTGTATGCAATGCCTGAACCGCTGGTCTTCGACTGTCGAAGTCTGTGGCCTTTGGTTACGCGGAGTTGGTGGACATGCGCGATCAGTCTGAATACAGTATACAGTCTTCAATCGAGAGGAGTCTCCATGAAGATCGCAGTCCTCGGGGCCGGCGCGATCGGTGCCTATGTCGGCGCCGCGTTGGACCGGGGTGGCGCCGAGGTGCACCTCATAGCCCGCGGCCCGCATCTGCGGGCCATGCAGGCCGACGGGGTCCGGGTGAACAGCCCGCGCGGCGACTTCACCGCCCGGCCCCACGTGACCGACGACCCGTCCGAGATCGGCCCGGTGGACTATGTGTTCCTCGGTCTGAAGGCGCACTCCTACCCGTCCTGCGGGCCCCTCATCGAACCGCTGCTCGCGGAGCACACGGCCGTCGTGGCCGGACAGAACGGCATCCCCTGGTGGTACTTCCACCAACTGGCCGGGCCCTACGAGGGCCGCCGGGTCGAGGCGGTCGACCCCGGCGGCGCCACCAGCGCGGTCCTGGCGCCGGAGCGGGCCATCGGCTGTGTCGTCTACCCGGCGACCGTCATCGAGGCACCCGGCGTCATCCGGCACTTGGAGGGCACCCGGTTCTCGCTGGGTGAGCCCGCGGGCCACATCTCCGAGCGCTGTACGGCGCTCAGCGACGCCATGGTCGCCGGCGGTCTGAAGGCGCCCGTCGAGAAGAACCTGCGTGACGACATCTGGATCAAGCTCATGGGCAACGTCGCGTTCAACCCGCTCAGCGCGCTCACCCGCGCGACCATGGCGGAGATCTGCGGTCACCCCCAGACCCGGCGGCTGGTGGCCGAGTTGATGGCGGAGACCCTCGACATCGCGGCCCGGGTCGGCAGTACGCCGGACATCTCCATCGAGAAGCGGCTGCGCGGCGCGGAGGGCGTCGGCCACCACAAGACGTCGATGCTCCAGGACCTGGAGGCGGGCAAGCCGCTCGAACTCGACGCCCTCGTCACGGCCGTGGTCGAGATCGCCGACATCACCGGCGCCGAGGCGCCCACGCTGCGGGCCGTCCATGCGGCCACCGACCTGCTGGCGCGCCGCAGCGCCGAGAACGCGTCGCCGGCGCCGTCCGAACCCGGAACCCGGCCCGCCTGACGCCCGTAGAACCCCTGCACGCGTATTGCATACTGTATGGAGTTCGGGCCTATACTTGTTCATGGCCCTCACCCGTACGCCCACAGCAGCGCAGGCCCTCGACATCCTTCTGTCGGGCAACCGGCGCTTCGTCGAAGGAGAGCCGCAGCACCCGAACCAGGGTGCCGCGCATCGCGCCTCACTGGCGCCCGCCCAGCATCCCTTCGCTGTGCTCTTCGGATGCTCCGACTCACGCCTGGCCGCGGAGATCATCTTCGACCGCGGGCTGGGCGACCTCTTCGTGGTACGCACCGCCGGCCATGTCCTGGGTCCCGAGGTGCTCGGCAGCATCGAGTACGGCGTGGGCCAACTGGGCTGTCCCCTCGTGGTGGTTCTGGGGCACGACTCGTGCGGCGCCATCCGCGCCGCACGCACCGCCCTGGAAGACGGCCTGACCCCGGCCGGATATGTACGAGACGTCGTCGAACGCGTGACCTCCAGCGTGCTGGCCGCGCGCGCGGCGGGCCTGAGCGAGGAGCCCGACATCGTGGACGAGCACGTACGGCACACCGTGGACCTGCTCCTGGACCGTTCGCCCGCGCTCGTGCGGAGCCGGACGGCGGTCGTAGGCCTCTCCTACCACCTCGACGACGGACAGGTCCGGCTGGTCACCAGCCGCGGCCTGGACGACGCCGAGGCCGCCTGAGCTCCCGTACACACGACAGCGCCCCGTCTCCCCTCGCTCTGAGGGGAGACGGGGCGCTGTCCGGTCGTCGGCCGGTTGCGGGCGGTCAGCCCACGCGCTCCTCCTGGGCCTTTTGCAGCAGCCGCGCGGCCGCGACCACCACCGGGTCCAGACCGTCCGCCCCGGCGTCCACCAGCTCGAACAGCCGGGCGCGCATCCGTGGGTCCCAGAACCGCTGGATGTGGCCCGCGAGCGTCTCGGCGGCCCGGTCGGAGGGCTGGTGACGGAGGTTCGTGGCGATCTGGTTCGCCATCCGCTGCTCGGACGGCACGGCGGCGGCCATCTCAGTCCACCCCCGCGAGCGAGCCGGCCTCGACGGACTCCGAGGTGTGCCGGGCCAGCGGATGGGCGAGCCCGACCTGGACCGCGGTCACCTTGTACTCCGGGCAGTTGGTCGCCCAGTCGGAGTTCTCGGTGGTCACCACGTTCGCGCCGGTCACCGGGTGATGGAACGTGGTGTAGACGACACCCGGCGGCATTCGGTCGGACACCTTCGCCTTCAGCGTCGTACTGCCCACGCGGCTGGCCAGCGTCACCAGATCGTCGTCCCTGATGCCACGGTTCTCGGCGTCCAGCGGATGCAGCTCCAGGACGTCCTCGGGGTGCCAGGCCACGTTCTCGGTACGGCGCGTCTGCGCGCCCACGTTGTACTGGCTGAGGATACGGCCCGTGGTCAGCACCAGCGGGAAGCGCGAGGTGGTGCGCTCGTCCGTAGGGACGTACGTCGTGACCACGAACTGCCCCCTGCCGCGCGTGAATTCGTCCACGTGCATCGTCGGGGTGCCCTCGGGTGCCTCGTCGTTGCACGGCCACTGGACGCTGCCGAGCTTGTCGAGGACCTCGAAGGAGATGCCCTTGAACGTCGGCGTCACCCGGGCGATCTCGTCCATGATCTGGCTCGGGTGGTCGTACGCCATGGGGTAGCCCATGGCGGTGGCGATCTCGCAGACGATCTGCCACTCGTGCTTGCCCGTCTTCGGCTTCATCACCGCGCGCACCCGGTTGACCCGGCGCTCGGCGTTGGTGAACGTGCCGTCCTTCTCCAGGAACGACGCGCCCGGCAGGAAGACGTGCGCGAACTTGGCCGTCTCGTTGAGGAACAGGTCCTGCACCACGACCAGGTCCATAGCCGCGAGCGCGGCGCTGACGTGCTGGAGGTTCGGGTCGGACTGGGCGATGTCCTCGCCGTGCACGAACAGGCCCCGGAACGACCCGTCGATCGCCGCGTCGAACATGTTGGGGATCCTGAGGCCCGGCTCGGGCAGCAGCTCGCGGCCCCACAGCTGTTCGAACACGGTGCGCACCGCGTCGTCGGAGACGTGCCGGTAGCCGGTGAACTCGTGCGGGAAGGAGCCCATGTCGCAGGAGCCCTGCACGTTGTTCTGACCGCGCAGCGGATTGACGCCGACACCGTCGCGGCCGATGTTGCCGCACGCCATCGCGAGGTTGGCCATCCCCATGACCATCGTGGAGCCCTGGCTGTGCTCGGTCACTCCGAGGCCGTAGTAGATGGCCGCGTTGGGCGCGGCCGCGTACAGCCGTGCTGCGGCGCGAAGTTGGTCGGCCGGGACCCCGGTGATCGGCTCGGTCGCCTCCGGGCTGTTCTCCGGGAGCGCGACGAACTCGGCCCACTCGTCGAACCCTTCGCACCGGTCCGCCACGAAGCCGCGGTCCACCAGGCCCTCGGTGACGACGACGTGCGCCATCGAGTTGATGACGGCGACGTTGGTGGACGGTTTGAGCTGGAGGTGGTGCGCGGCCTCGATGTGCGGGGAGCGCACCAGGTCGATGCGGCGCGGGTCGACCACGACCAACTGGGCGCCCTCACGCAGCCGCCGCTTCATCCGCGAGGCGAACACCGGGTGCCCGTCGGTGGGGTTGGCGCCGATCACCATGATGACGTCGGCCTCGGCCACCGAACGGAAGTCCTGCGTGCCCGCCGACTCGCCGAACGTCTGCTTCAGCCCGTAGCCGGTGGGGGAGTGGCAGACGCGGGCGCAGGTGTCGACGTTGTTGTTGCCGAAGGCCGCACGCACCATCTTCTGGACGACGTACACCTCTTCGTTGGTGCACCGCGAGGAGCTGATGGCACCGATCGAACTGGGGCCGTACGTCTCCTGGATGGCCCGCATCCGCGTGGCGACCGTCCGGATCGCCTCGTCCCACTCGACCTCGCGCCACGGGTCGGTGATCCGCTCGCGGACCATCGGCTTGAGCTTGCGGTCGGGGTGGGTCGCGTAGCCGAAGGCGAAGCGGCCCTTGACGCAGGAGTGGCCCTCGTTTGCGCCGCCGTCCTTGTACGGCACCATCCGCACCAGCTCGTCGCCGCGCAGCTCGGCCTTGAAGGAGCAGCCGACGCCGCAGTACGCGCACGTCGTGATCACCGAGCGGGACGGCATGCCGAGCTGGACGACCGACTTCTCCTGCAGCGTCGCCGTCGGGCAGGCCTGGACGCAGGCGCCGCAGGAGACGCACTCGGAGTCCATGAAGGCCTCGCCGGCGCCCGCGGCCACCTTCGAGTCGAAGCCACGGCCCTCGATGGTCAGCGCGAACGTGCCCTGCACCTCGCCGCACGCGCGGACACAGCGGGAACAGGCGATGCACTTGGACGGGCTGAAGTCGAAGTACGGGTTGCTCTTGTCGGGCTCGGCGTCGAGGTGGTTCTCGCCCTCGTACCCGTACCGCACCTGACGCAGCCCGACGGCACCCGCCATATCCTGCAGTTCGCAGTCGCCGTTGGCCGAACAGGTCAGACAGTCCAGCGGATGGTCGGAGATGTACAGCTCCATGACGCCCTGGCGCAGCTTCTCCACCTTGGGCGTCTGGGTGCGTACGACCATCCCCTCGGCGCACGGCGTCGTGCAGGACGCCGGGGTGCCGCGGCGGCCGTCGATCTCCACCACGCACAACCGGCAGGAACCGAACGGCTCCAGGCTGTCCGTGGCACAGAGCTTGGGGATGTCGACGCCGGCGAGTGCCGCCGCCCGCATCACCGAAGTGCCCTCCGGCACCGTGACGGGCAGCCCATCCACCTCGACAGAGATGGTCGCCGCCCCCGGTCGCTCCGGGGTTCCGTAGTCGGGCTCCTTGAGCAGTGTCATGCCGTGCCCTCCTTCCTCGCGAGGAAGTCGTCCGAGAAGTGTGTGATGGCGCTGCGCACCGGCATCGGGGTCAACCCGCCCATGGCGCACAGTGATCCGTCGGTCATCAGCTCACAGAGGTCCTCGAGCAGCGCGAGGTTGTCGTCGCGCTCCTCACCGGCCACGATCCGGTCGATCACCTCGACACCGCGTACCGAACCGACACGGCACGGTGTGCACTTGCCGCAGGACTCCGCGGCGCAGAACTCCATCGCGAAGCGCGCCTGCGCCGCCATGTCGACCGAGTCGTCGAAGACCACGACACCGCCGTGCCCGAGCATGGCGCCGGCCGCCGCGAACGCCTCGTACTCCATGGGCAGATCGAACATCGACGTCGGCAGATAGGCGCCCAGCGGCCCGCCCACCTGCACCGTACGTACCGGGCGTCCGCTGAGCGTGCCCCCGCCGAAGTCCTCGACCAGCTCGCGCAGCGTGATGCCGAACGCGGTCTCCACGATGCCGCCGCGCGCCACGTTGCCGCCCAACTGGAAGACCTGTGTGCCGCGTGAACGCTCCACGCCGAGTTCCTGGTACGCCTGCGCGCCGTTCGCGAGGATCACCGGGACCGTGGCGAGGGTGAGGACGTTGTTGACGACGGTCGGTTTGCCGAACAGGCCCGTGATCGCGGGGATCGGCGGCTTGGCGCGCACCATGCCGCGCTTGCCCTCCAGGCTCTCCAGCATGGAGGTCTCCTCGCCACAGATGTACGCCCCGGCGCCGACGCGTACGTGCAGGTCGAAGGTGAGGTCCGAGCCGAGGATGCGCTCGCCGAGCCAGTTCTGCTCGCGCGCGACGGAGATCGCGGCGCGCATCGTGGCCACGGCGTCGGGGTATTCGGAGCGGATGTAGACATAGCCCTCGCTCGCTCCGACGGCGTGGGCGGCGATCGTCATGCCCTCGATGAGCATGAACGGGTCGCCCTCCATGACCATGCGGTCCGCGAAGGTGCCGCTGTCGCCCTCGTCGGCGTTGCAGCAGACGAACTTCAGCTCGTCGGCACAGTCGAGCACGGTCTTCCACTTGATGCCGGCCGGGAACCCGGCCCCGCCCCGGCCGCGCAGCCCTGACTCCGTGACCGCGGCCACGACTTCGGCGGGCGGCAGCTGAAGTGCCTTGCGCAGTCCGGTCAGACCGCCGTGGCGCTCGTAGTCCTCGGGGGAGAGCGGGTCGGTGACGCCGACCCGGGCGAAGGTGACCCGGTTCTGGCGGGCCAGCCAAGGCAGTTCGTCGACGAGCCCGAGCCGCAGCGCGTGGTCGGCCCCGTCCAGGAGGCCGGAGGCGACGAGGTCCGGCACGTTCTCGGGCGTCACCGGGCCGTATCCGACGCGTCCTTCGGCCGTGACGACCTCGACCAGCGGTTCCACCGAGAGCATGCCGCGCGACCCGTTGCGGACGAGCTCGATCTGCCGGCCCTGGTCGGCCGCGGCCTTCCGGATCGCCTCGGCGACCGCGTCGGCGCCGACGGACCGCGCCGCCGAGTCGCGCGGCACGTACACCCGCACCGGCGAGTTCGTGTCCTGGGTCATGACGTCACCGCCTCGTCGAGGATCGAGCGCAGCCGGTCCGCGCTCATGCGGCCGAGCACCTGGCCGTTCACCTCGACCGACGGGGCCAGCGCGCAGTTGCCGAGACAGAAGACCTGCTCCACCGTCACCGAACCGTCCGCGCGCGTCTCGCCGAGCGGGACGCCCTTCTCCTCGGCACAGCCGACCAGGGCGCCCGCACCGAGCGCCTGACAGGCCTCGGCACGGCAGATGCGCACCGTCGTACGCCCGGCCGGAGCCTCACGGAAGTCGTGGTAGAAGGAGACCACCCCGTGCACGTCCGCCCGGGACAGATTGAGCTCCCGGGCGAGCAACGGGATGGCCTCCTTCGGTACATGGCCCAGTTCGGCCTGGATGGCGTGCAGAATCTCAAGCAGCGGGCCGCGATGGCCGCGATGGGCCGCCACGATCGCACTGATGGCGGCCTCCGTCGTCACGTCACTGACGCTCGTCGTCATGTCCTCCCCCTCACCGTCGTGCACATGTGCATCCTTCGGGCCTTGATCCGTTGGCTCCACGGGGTGGTGATCGACGAGCGCGGCGACCTGGCCGCCCTGCTCGTGCGGTGCATAACGCCCCTGAGTGCGAGCTGATTGTGTAGCTGAGTCGTGTATTCGAGTGGTTCTCGAATACTGTATGCAGTCCGGATTCGATACGTCCACCGTCCGGAGCGCGCCAAGTACGGCCCGGACGCGGTCCGAAGCCGCGCCGGGTGGGGCGGTCAGAGAAGGGCCGCCGGCGCGGTGTCGGCCGAAGGCAGTGAGGCCAGCCATGCGCGCACGGTGCTGAGCACCCCGTCGAGCCCGCCGTCGTCCTGCCCGAGCAGCGCGCCCGCGGGGATCAGTACCGGGTCGGCGCACACCGTGGAGGTCCCGCTGCCGCGCGGACCCGCGCCGCTCGGCCGGGCCGGCACATACAGACCGGGTGCCTCGGCCGGCACCAGCCAGAGGGTCTGCCCCGTGCCGCCCTCGACGGGCCCCGAGGACCAGACGTAACTGTCGGCCTCGCCCGCCGCGACGACGTCGCGCTTGCGGGCGTGCAGTGCCACCACGTCGCCGGTGCGTCGCGCCGCGGGGCCCGGATCGCCAGGTCCGTCGTCGGCCAGGGCGAGGGTGCTGAGGTGGTGGCCGACGGCGACCTTTCGGCGCACCCAGGGACTGCCGTACGCCTCGAGGAAGGCGACGGCGGCGTAGTGCGAGCGCAGCACGGCGCCGGTCGCCGGGCAGGTGCGGGAGACCCGGCTCACGACGTCGGTGGCCTCGGTGAGGCCCAGGCCCCCGCCACCGACGTCGGCGGAGGCCGTGAGCCCGAGCAGCCCTGCCTCTCCGAGGGCGGCCACCGACGCGCGCGGGAACCTCTCGTGCGCGCTGGTCTGCTCGGCCGAGGAGGCGATGGTGCTGCTCAAGACATAGGAGAGGGCGGAGCGGTACGACATGGAGCGGCTCCTTGAAGTCTCGGAGGATTGCATACTGTATACCGCAACCGGTCGAGTATCTACGCCTCAAGTGCCGAATGCTTTGCGCAGGGATGTGTGAGGGAGCTGTACGACGTCCTCGCGGCAGCGGCAACGCCCGGAACCGTGGGCCGGTCTACAGCCGCCCGGAACCGGCGCGACCGTTCCGTGCCGCCTGGGCCGCGCGCTCGCGGTAGCTGGTGCGGGTGTGTTCCGTGTGGGCCCGCATCAACTGCTGCGCGCGCTGCTCGTCGCCCGACTCGATGGCGTCGATCATCGCCCGGTGCTCCTCCCAGGACAGCGCGCCGCGGGTGCGCGCGACCGGCGTGTAGAACCACCGCACGCGGCGGTCCACCTGTGCCGACAACTCCGCGAGCACCGAGTTGGCGGCGAGCTCCATCACGTACGCGTGGAACGCCGCATTGGCCGCGACCACGGCATCGACGTCGTCGGACTTCAGCGCCCGCTCACCCGCGTCGCACAGTTCGCGCAGCCGCCCCGTGGCCCGAGGCGTGGCGTTGGCCGCCGCCAGCCTCGCCGCCTCCGCCTCCAACAGGCCGCGTACGACAAGCAGCTGGTCGGCCTCTTCCTGCGTCGGGTCGTGCACGAAGGCGCCCTGCGCCGGGCGCAGATCCACCCATCCCTCGGTGTTGAGCCGCTGCAGTGCCTCGCGGACCGGCTGGCGCGAGACGCCCAGGAGTCCGGCGAGTTCGGTCTCGACCAGATGCTGTCCGGGCTTGAGAGATCTGGTGACGATGAGCTCCAGGAGGGCCTCGTAGGCGCGCTCGCGCAGGGGGCCGGGCCGGTCCAGCTTCGAGACGGAACCGGTCGGCAGCGCGGCAGGCGCCATGGCTTCACTCCTCGGTAGCGACTCACCCGAGCCGAAGATTGTTTTCTGTCTACAGTCTACGCGGCTCGCTCGGCTTTCATGCGCTGTTCCATGTGTGCTGTCGCGAGTCTTGTCAGTGTGAAGTGGAATACTGTAGACAGAATGGTGTCGACCAAATCGTGAGGCCCCGCCGGCTCAGGAACCGCCACGAGCGCGTGGTTCCGATCTCCGCGGCACCCCCATGAACGTGTACACGGGTGAGCAGCGCCCGACTCGGCGTGCGGCGGCCACCGCGCGCCGACGGCGCCGACGCACGTGACACGGATGCGGGACCGGCCGGCGGGTGCGCCCCCTGGGCCGGCCGGTCCCCTGCGTCGGACTCCGAACGCCCGTCCTGCGGGAGTGCGGGACGAACCCGCGTCAGCCGCTGAACACGCTCACCAGCAGGGCCACGTTGAGTGCCGCCACGACGGCACTGACCGCCCAGGCGCCGTACGTCGTCGCCCGCCGGTTGACCCAGCGCCCCATGACGGCGCGGTCCCGGGTGACCAGGACCAGTGGAATCAGGGCGAAGGGGATGCCGAAGGAGAGGATGATCTGGCTGAGGACCAGGCTCTGGGTCGGCCCGGCACCGGCGGCCAGGACCGCGATCGCCGGGATCATCGTGAGCAGCGTCTCTGATCAGCTAAGCGATCCCGTGTCAGACGTAGTGTCCGGCAATGGGATTTCCCACCGTGGACGGGTGGCGTGAGCGTGCAGGTGGAAGCCCGCTCCCAGCTCTGACCCTCGCGGCTGGTGACCGGTGGTGGGTGTGCTGATCGTCGTCACGCTCTGGCGCCGGTGGACTGTGCGGGGCAGCCGGGTCCGGTCCGTTGAGCCCTTCCCGGCAGGCCAGAGCTGTCCCGGTGAGGGCCACGCCCGGGTTCGCCGTCGCGCCGGTCGCCGTCGCGAGCGCGCCGCACACCGCCGGCAGCACCCCGAACCCGCCGAGCGCCAGCAGTCGTTCGCGGTGTCCCCATGACCGTGCCGCCATCCCGGGCCTCCCTGCCTCGCCGCCTTGTGCCGTGTCACGACGAGCGTGCGGGACGACGGCGGCGCGGGGCGTCTCACCCTGAGACACGCGGGGTGCCTCGCCCTGAGGCGGCGGAACGTGCCCCCGTTTGAATGTGGAAACCGATCGGTTTACGATGCGGGAAACCGATCGGTTTCACATGTCTGGAGACTCTCATGACCGCGATCAAGGACTCCGTCGTTCTCGTCACCGGCGGCAGCCGGGGTGTCGGCAAGGCGCTGGTGGAGGAGCTGTACGCGCGGGGCGCCGGCAAGGTGTACGCCACGGCCCGTGACCCGCGTACCGTGACCCACCCGGACGCCGTGCCGCTGGCTCTCGAGGTCACCGACCCCGACTCCGTGGCGGCGGCCGCCGCGCAGGCGCAGGACGTCACGGTCCTGATCAACAACGCCGGCATCGCCACAGGCGCGCGGCTCCTGACCGCGCCGGTCGACGACATCCGCCGCGAGTTCGAGACCAACTTCTACGGCCCGCTGCTGGTGACCCGTGCCTTCGCGCCGGTGATCGAGCGCAACGGCGGCGGTCATGTCCTCAACGTCCACTCCGTACTGTCCTGGCTCGCCGACGGCAACGCGTACAGCGCCACCAAGGCCGCGGTCTGGGCGCAGACGAACGGCCTGCGCCTGGACCTGCAGCCGCGCGGCATCTCTGTCACCGGTCTGCACATGGGCTACGTGGCCACCGACATGACGACGAACATCGACGCACCCAAGGCGAACGCCCACGACATCGCCGTGGCCGCGCTCGACGGCGTCGAGGCGGGAGCCCACGAGGTCCTCGCGGACGACCTCACCCGCTGGGTCAAGAGCCAGCTGTCGTCCGACGTGAGCGCGCTGTACCAGCAGCGCGGCCAGTAACGCGCGCAGCTTGCTGCCCGGGTCAGCATCTACTCCGTCGGCTTGGGCGGGGGCGACTCACCGTCGAGGAGGACCGTGCCGGCGGGAGCGTTCCCGCCCGCGCTCACGCACTCGTCGATCCTCACCTTGCACCACTGCCGAAACGTGCTCGTCGGGGGATCGGGCGCCATGCCCTCGGACGCTCTTCCCTGGCGGGGTGGCCCCGTGTCGCGCAGCGTGGAAGGGAGCGGTGGACCGGTTGGGCGGGCGCGAGGCCGCAGGAGAGGTGGGTCGTATGGACAAGGATGTCTCGGGACCACGGGTCGTGGTGGGGGTCGACGGGTCGCCGTCCTCGCACGCGGCCCTGCGCTGGGCCGTCCGGTACGCCGGTCTCGTCGGCGGCCACGTGGACGCGCTGGCCGCGTGGGAGCTGGGCGGGCTGTACGGCTGGTCCGCCCCGGCCGTGGACACCGACTTCGACGAGGAGGTCGCCCGGCAGCAGCTCACCCAGGAACTGACGGACGCGCTCGGCACCGAGGGAGCGGGCGAGGTCCGGGCGCTCCTGGTGCGCGGCAACCCGGTCGACGTCCTGCTGAGAGCCGCCGAGGATGCCGAGATCGTGGTCGTCGGCAGCCATGGGCGGGGCGGCTTCGCCCGGGCCCTGCTGGGATCCGTCAGCCAGAACGTCGCACAGCACGCGAGCTGCCCCGTCGTGATCGTGCGCCACGAGCAGTCGTGACCGGGGCCGCGGCTCGGCGTCAGCGCAGGCCTGCGGCGCCCCGTGACAGCAGCCCGTCGTCCATGACCCGCTGGGCTGAGCGGCGCGGCGATGGCGGGCCCTCGGGGCCGTAGCCGAGGCGGATCAGCATCTTGGATGCTGAACGGCTCGGCGGTCTCCCGCCCCCACCGATCGCACGCCCGCGTGCCGGCATCCGTCGTCGGCCGGGGTCGCGCCCGCGTGCATGTCGGCGTCCGTCGCCTGTCGTGGTCACGCCCGCGTGCTCGCAGACACCCGCCGCCGAGGTCACCTCCCTCCGCGAGGACTGCCCTCCCGTCGGCCGGGCGCGCTCTACCTCGCCGATCGTTCGCCCGGCTCCGGTTGTTCCAGGTGTGAGGCGAGGACCGCTGCCTGTACCCGGCGCTGTACGCCGAGCTTGGCCAGCAGGCGGGAGATGTGGTTCTTGACGGTCTTCTCCGACAGGTACAGCCTGTTGCCGATCTCGCGGTTGGTCAGTCCGTCCCCGATCAGTGCGAGGATGTCCCGCTCCCGGGGCGACAGGCTCGCCAGCTCGGGCGGCATGGCCGGGGTCTCCGCGGGGTCGGCGCGCAGCGAACGCATCAGACGGGCCGTCGTCGCCGGGTCCAGCATCGACTGGCCCGAGGCGACGGTCCGCACCGCCGAGACCAGGTCGGAGCCCTTGATCTGCTTGAGGACGTAACCCGAGGCACCGGCCATGATCGCGTCGAGGAGGGCGTCCTCGTCGTCGAACGACGTCAGCATCAGACACGCCAGCTCCGGCATCTGGCTGCGCAGTTCACGGCAGACCGTGATGCCGTCGCCGTCCGGCAGGCGTACGTCGAGCACGGCGACGTCCGGACGCAGCGCCGGGCCACGGACCAGCGCGTGCTGGACAGTGTCGGCGTCGCCGATCACGGAGATGTCCGGCTCGGCGTCCAGCAGATCTGCCAGTCCGCGTCGTACGACCTCGTGGTCGTCCAGCAGGAAGACACGGATCGGGTTCTCCTCCGTGAAGGTGCGTGTCTCGGTCATGAGGCCCCTCGTTCCCCGGGTGAAGGACAGACTGCGGGCTGCCCACCACGAGATCATCACGCGCCGAGCCCGGATGCACTAGGGCCGACCGGCCCCACTCACCAGGGCCGGAGAGGCTTGTCCCACGCGGCAGGCAGGGCATACGGCGGTACGGGGATCGGCGGTGGCGGCGCAATCCGCTCCGCCGGTCTACGGCCGGGACACCGTCGCCGCACGGCGTGTGAGGTCGAACCGTACGTCCACCACGCCCTCGACCGCGCGGATCAGGCGTGCCGCCACGGGAACGAGCAACGTGTCCCGGATCCGCCCGCCGAGCGTCACCACGCCGTCGTCGACCCGCACCCGCACCGCCGACGCCGGTCCGGGGAACAGGTAGGACACGACCTCACGGCGTACCTCGTCGGCGATCTCCTCGTCGCGGCGCAGGAAGACCTTGAGCAGGTCGCCGCGGTTGACGATGCCCTCCAGCAGGCCGATGTCGTCGACCACGGGGAGCCGCTTGACCTTGGCCCGGGCCATGATGCGCGCGGCCTCGGCGAGCGGGGCGTTCGCATGGACGGTCAGCGCGGGGGAGGTCATCAGCTCGCCCGCCGTCACCCCGTCGGCCTTCACCCGCGCGTCGGGGCGGTCCGACAAGGTGATCCGGTCGGCCGGAGCGTCGCGGAACTCCTCCTTGGGCAGCAGGTCCGCCTCGCTGACCACGCCCACGACACGGCTCTCGCCCTCGATGACGGGCAGCGCGCTGACCCGCCAGTCCCGCATCAGCCGCACGATCTCCTTGACGGTGGCGTGCGGGCCCACGGCGGCGACCGTGTGGGTCATGACGTCGCTGACGATGTGCGGGGTGCCGTGCATGACGACTCCTTGAACGTGCGGACGAGTGGGCTCCGCTCAGACGGCGCTGCCGGCGCCGTACGGGGCGTACAGGTCCAGCAGCCGGGTACGTGCGGAGCGCAGGCGGTGGGCCAGCACCTCGCCGACCCATTGGCCTACGGCGTGGCCAAGAGCCGGGTCGTCCCGGCACATGGAACGGACGGACGCGGCGTCGAACTCGTAGGCGCGCACCGGCGTGACCGCCTCGGCGCCCAGGTGCCAGGCGTGCGGGGCGAACAGCCAGGACCAGCCGACGAGTTCGTTGTGACCCAGGGTCTCGATGACGGCCGGCCGGCGGCCCGGCACCCGCATGTCGAGTTCGATCGTGCCGGTGCGGATGATCCAGAACTTGTCGGCGCGTGCGCCCTCGTCGAAGAGCCGGGTCCCCTGGGGGATCGACACCTCCCGGGCGACATCCATGAGCCGACGGCGGTGGTCTACGGGCAGGGCGCGCAGCATGCTGGGTGTGGGGGGACTGTTCATGAGGTGCCTCCCCGGCACGTCGTACGGGCTGTCACTCCCAGGGTGTGCCGGCACGCGCTGCGGGGCCATGGGCCACCAGGCCCGTGGACCGGGCCGTACGGTCCACCACGGCGGAGGCGTGCCGAGCCGTCCTCCGCAACCTCCTCCAGCCGCCCGGACCTGGCTCGCCCGCACTCCCGGGCGAGCCGGGCCGGTCCGGTCCGCGCCGCCGGGACCAACGGCACCGCCGCGAGTCCATGTGGCCGCTGTCCCGAGCCGGACCGGCGCGGCAACGTCGTCGGCGCGTCGAATCATCGGCAGCGACCGCCACAAGCAACACACCGGAACACACCTCACTACATCGGACCACAGCCGTGCGGACCCCCCGGAGGACTGACCCATGCGCATCGTCGTCGCCCTCGGCGACAACGCCCTGTCGCACCGCGGCGAACGCCCCGACCCGGGCGGCCGGCAGGCGAGCATCGAGCGGGTCGCCACCGCGCTCGCCGCGCTCGCCCACGACCACGAGTTGGTTCTCACCCACGGCGACGGGCAGCGGACCGGGCTGCTCGCCACGGAGAGTGCCGCCGACCCCGCGTCGAGCACTCCCTGTCCACTGCATCTGCTTGCCGCGCAGGCGCAGGGGCTCATCGGCTCCCTGCTCGTACGCACCCTGCACGACGTCCTGCCCGGCCGCCGGGTCGCCGCCCTGGTCACCCACACCGTCGTCCGCGCCGACGACCCCGCCTTCGCCCGGCCCCGCAAGTGCGTCGGCCCGGTCTACTCCCGTGACGTCGCGAAGGTGCTCGCCCGCACGCGAGGCTGGCACATCGCGGCGGACACCGGCGGCTGGCGCCGGGTCGTGCCGGCACTGGAGCCGGAGCGGATCGTGGAGAGCGACACGATCCACGAACTGCTCGGCGGCGGCGCCCTGGTGATCTGCGCCGGAGGCGGAGGCGTGCCCGTCGTCGCCGACCGCTGCACCGGAGCGCTGACCGGTGTCGAGGCCGTCGTCGACAAGGACCTCACCGCCGCCCTGCTCGCCGAGGAGCTGAAGGCGGACTTCCTGCTGATCCTCACCGACGTCCCGCACGTGTACGAGGGGTACGGCACCCGGGACCAGCGGCCCGTCCTCGACGCCACCCCCGCCGAGCTGCGCCGCGGCGGTTTCCCGGCCGACTCCATGGGACCCAAGGCCGAGGCGGCGGCCCGCTTCGTCGAGCGCACTGGGGGACTCGCCGCGATCGGCGCCCTGGACGCGGCGTACGAGATCGTCCACGGCAGGTCGGGCACACTGGTCCGCCCCGACCTCACGAGCGGCTGACCGCCGCGCGTCTCACCGGCTCTCGGACCACGCGCGGTAGGCGGCCAGGGCGGTCGGCAGCGTGGGGAAGACGAGGTCCTTGCCGACCGAAGCGAGGAGTCCGTACGCCTGTAGGTCGTCGAGCAGTTCCTGCTTGACCCGGGCGAGGGCGAACACGATCCCGCGGCCGGTGAGTTCGCGGCGCAGCTCGTCGACCGCGTCCAGAGCCGTGATGTCGACCTCCACATTGGCCTCCGCGTTGAGCACGAACCAGCGCACGGGGTCGGTCTGTTCGTCGACGGCGGCCAGCGCCCGGCGCCGGAAGTCCTCCGCGTTGGCGAAGAACAGGGGTGAGTCGTAGCGGTAGACCAGCAGACCGGGGACCGTGCGGGCCTCGGGGTAGTCGTCGACGTCGTGCATGCCGGCCACCCCGGGCACCAGTCCCTCCACCGCGTCGTGCGGGCGCGCCACCCGGGTGAGCAGCTCGGCCACCGACAGACCCACCGCCACGATCACCCCGTACAGGATGTCCAGCGCGAGCACCCCGGCCAGGCAGCCGGCCGCGAGGAACAGCTCCCGGCGCCGGAAGGACGCCAGCCTCCGGAATCCCGCAAGGTCGATCATCCGCATGGCGGCGTAGACGACGAGCGCACCGAGCACCGCGGACGGCATACGGGTCAGCAGCGGGCTGAGGACGAGCAGGACGGCCAGCACCACCGCCCCGGCGACCAGGGAGTACGCCTGGCTGCGCGCGCCCGCCGAGGAGGCCAGGGCAGTACGGCTGGCGCTGCTGCTCACCGGGAAGCCCTGTACGGCACCTGCACCGAGGTTGGCCGCGCCCAGGGCCAGGAACTCCTGGTTCGCGTCGAGCCCGGGGCCTTCCTCGTCGCGGTCCTTGAACGCCCGCGCGGTCAGGATGACGTCGGTGTACGCCACGAGCAGGACACCGAGGGCGGGCAGC
Source organism: Streptomyces sp. NPDC002619 (assembly GCF_042889305.1). Classification (NCBI taxonomy): domain Bacteria; kingdom Bacillati; phylum Actinomycetota; class Actinomycetes; order Kitasatosporales; family Streptomycetaceae; genus Streptomyces; species Streptomyces sp. NPDC002619. Next base: position 166,852 of record NZ_JBIAQV010000009.1, read on the forward strand.
ACCAGGTGCGGTAGTTCGCCCAGGTCCGGCACGGCGAGGTCCGGCAGCCCCGACGGGACCTCGCCGATCACCCGGATGCCGTATTGGCTGTCGAGGTCGAGGGCCACCACGGCGACCGTACCGAGGACCACGGCGAACAACGGGCCCGGAACCTTCGGGAAGAAGCGCGCGACGGCGAACAGGAACGCGAGCGCGACCGCCGAGAGGACCAGGGTGGCGGGGTGAACGTCCGTCAGATGACTCAGGAACGACCACAACTTGGGGAAGAACTGGGTGCCGCTCGTCCGTACGCCGGTGAGCTTGGACAGCTGATCCACCGTCATGATCAGTGCCACGCCCGCCAGATAGCCGATCAGGACGGGCCGGGACAGCAGGTCCGCGACGAAGCCCAGCCGCGCCGCCCACGCCACCAGGCTCAGCAGTCCGACCGTGACCGCGAGCGCGGCCGCCAGCGCGGCGTACCGCCCCGGGTCCCCGGCCGCGAGCGGTCCGATCACGGTCGCCGTCATCAGCGCGGACGTCGACTCGGGGCCGACCGACAGCAGACGCGAGGAGCCGAACAGGGCGTACAGACCGAGCGCCGGCAAAATCGCCCACAGCCCGGCCACCGGTGGCAGACCGGCCACTCCCGCGTATGCCATGACTTGCGGCACCAGGTACGCGGCCACGGTGAGACCGGCCAGCAGGTCACCCCTGAGCCATGCGTGCCGATACCCGAGGAGGGCACCGAGCCCGGGCACCAGCGCCCGCCACGCCCCGCCGTGTCCGCCCGAGTCCCGTGTCATGAGCCGCCTTTCGCCGTGAGGCCACAGCATCCACCGGCGTGCAGCCCCGACGCGAGACGTCCTCCGCACCTCTCGCCTCCCACGCCGCACGGTCCCCCAACCGGCCCCGCGGGCAGGGCCGTTCAGCCCAACGAACACAGACCTTCGGCATCCGGCGCCGCGCGGTGGGTCACAGCACAGTAGTGAGCGTCAGGCAACGCCCGGACCGTCCCCGAAGGGAACACCACCATGGCCGTTCACGAGCACCCGCATCGGAGCTCGGGCTTCCACCTGCCGTCCATCCGCAGGCACGGGGCCGCCTCCGCAACCGAGACCGACGCGTCGGCTCGGACCGGCACCGTCGCCGCGCGCTATGCCCTCGCGTCCCTGCGCCTGTTCACCGGGTTCGTCTTCCTGTGGGCCTTCCTCGACAAGACGTTCGGCTTCGGCTACGCCACCGCGTCGGGCAAGGGCTGGATCGACGGCGGATCGCCCACCAAGGGCTTCCTCAGCTCGGTGGCCGCGGGCCCGATGGAGGCCACGTTCCACTCCTGGGCCGGCGACACCTGGGTGGACTGGCTGTTCATGCCCGGCATGCTCGGGGTCGGCGTGGCCGTGATGTCCGGCGTCGCGCTGCGGCTCTCCGCCCTTGCGGGCACCCTGATCATGGCGTTCATGTGGATAGCCGAGTGGCCGCCGGCCAGGCACCTCTCGGACGGAACGCCCAGCATGTCCACGAACCCGTTCACCGACTACCACGTCATCTACGCCCTGGCCCTGATCGTCCTCGCGGCGGTGGGCGCCGGTGCCACCTGGGGGCTCGGCAGGCTGTGGGCCCAGCTCCCGGTCGTCCGCGACCAGAGCTGGCTGCGCTGAACGCAGAGGGTGCGACGGGCCCCCGTACGGCCCGTCGCACCGGCGTGTCCAGTGGGCCGGTCGGCCCCGCCGCGGGACCAGCGGCCCCTGCACCCGAAACCCCCGGCACACGACGCTGGAACCGGGTCCCCGAAATCCGAGAGGTGGAGATCATGTCCCGCACCATCACGGTCGGCATCGACGGTTCGCCCGAGAGCCGCGCCGCCGCGGAATGGGCGGCTCGCGAGGCACGGCTTCGCGACCTGCCCGTGAAGCTCGTCCAGGTCTGGGAACCGGTTCCCGAGCCCATCGCCCAGGCCCCGCTCCTCGGCGCGGAGACGCATCAGCACTGGACCGAGCGGGTCCCGCGCGAAACCGCCGACGGCCTCAGACTGCGCCACCCCGGCGTCGAGGTCACCACCGAGCAGATCACCGGAACTCCCGGCGAGGTCCTCGCCGCGCAGGCGCGGGACGCCGAGATGCTGGTGCTCGGCTCGCGCGGCCTCGGCGGCATCGGCGGCTTCATGGTCGGCTCGGTGTCCCTCTCCGTCGTGGCGCACGCCGAGCGGCCCGTCGTCCTCGTCCGGGCCGGTGAACAGGCCGCGGACGAGCACGAGCCGGACCCCATGGGCATCGCCTCCGCCGCCACCGCGTTCCGCCCCGTCCTGCTCGCTCTGGACGTCGAAGGCCCCGACGCGGCGCTGGTCGAGTTCGCGTTCGACGCCGCCGCCCGCCGCTCCGCCCCCCTGCGCGTCCTGCACGCCTGGAGCCCGCCGCCGTACTACGCCTACGCCTACGGCATGGCCCTCGACCCCGAGATCAACCGGTCGCTGGCACAGACCGACGCCGCCGCCCTGACCGACGTGCTGCGCCCCTGGCGGCAGAAGTTCCCCGACGTCGAGGTCGTCGCCGAGTCCCGCTTCGGCAGCCCGGCCGTCGAACTCGTCGAGGTCTCCCGCGAGGCGTCCCTGGTCGTCGTGGGCCGGCGCATCCGCCGCAGCCCGCTGGGCTCCCACATCGGCCACGTCACCCACGCCCTCCTGCACCACTCGACCACCCCCGTCGCCGTCGTCGCCCACGGCTGACCCGTCCCGAGGAGCTGACCCCCATGAAGGCAGCGGTCGTCCGAGCCTTCGGCGAACCCCTGGTCATCGAGGAACGCCCCGACCCCGAACCCGGCTCCGGCCAGGTCCGCGTCCGCGTCGAGGCCTCCGGGCTGTGCCACACCGACATCCACGCCGCCCACGGCGACTGGCCGGTCAAGCCCACTCCGCCGTTCGTCCCCGGCCACGAGGGCGTCGGCCTGGTCGAGAAGCTCGGAGAGGGCGTCACCCAACTGAGCGTCGGCGACCGGGTCGCCGTGCCCTGGCTGGGCTGGGCCTGCGGACGCTGCGAGCACTGCGTCTCCGGCTGGGAGACGCTGTGTGAGCAGCAGATCAACACCGGGTACGGCTGCGACGGCGGCTACGCCGAGAAGATGCTCGCCTGGGCCGACTTCGCCCAGCCGGTGCCTCCGGGCGTCAGCGCCGTCGACGCCGCCCCGCTGACCTGCGCCGGCGTCACCACGTACAAGGCCCTCAAGGTCGCCGGAGTGCGGCCGACCCAGCTCGTCGCCATCTCCGGCATCGGCGGACTCGGCCACCTGGCCGTGCAGTACGCGAAGATCGCCGGGGCGCAGGTCGCCGCGATCGACGTCACCGACGAGAAGCTCGAACTCGCCGCCGAACTGGGTGCCGACCTCGTCATCGACGCCCGCAAGCACGACGTCGGCGAGGTGCTGAAGCAGTACGGCGGCGCCCACGCGGCGATCGCTCTCGCGGTGAACGAGGAGGCGTTCGCGGCCGTCAACTCCGGCCTGCGGCGCGGCGGCAAGCTCGTCATGGTGGCGCTGCCCGCGCACGGCACGATCCGGGTGCCGATCTTCGACACCGTTCTCGGCGGCACCTCCGTCATCGGCTCCATCGTCGGCACCCGGCAGGACCTCGACGAGGTCTTCCGGCTGCACGCCGCGGGCCGTACGAAGGTCATCCACGAGACCCGCCCGCTGGCCTCCGTCAACGAGTCCATCGACGAAGTGCTGCGCGGTCAGGTCAAGGCCCGGATCGTCTTCGACCTCGCGGCGGGGTGGTGACGGTGAGCGACCTGCCGATCGTCGTCGGAGTCGACGGCTCCGAGCCCAGCCTGTGGGCCGTCGACTGGGCGGCCGACGAGGCCGCCCTGCGCGGGGTGCCGCTGCGGCTGGTGTACGCCAGGTTGTGGGAGCGCTACGAAGGGACCTCGCTCGCCCAGGACCTCACCCGGCAAAACGGCGAGGTGACGGCCGAGGATGTCATCGAGACCGCCGCGCAGCGCGCCCGGCTCCGCGCCCCGGACGTGAAGATCTCCACCGCCGTTCTGCCCGAGGAACCCGAGTACTCGCTGGTGCACGAGAGCCGCAGCGCAGCCGCGGTGGTCCTGGGCTCGCGCGGCCGCAGCTCCATGGCCGAGGCGCTCCTCGGCTCGGTCAGCGTGACGGTGGCCGGCCACGCCCACTGCCCGGTGATCGTGCTCCGCGGCAGCCACGACAACCAGGCCCGCGCCGGGCGCCGCGGCCGCATCGCCGTGGGCGTCGGCGAGAAGCCCGTGCACTCCGCGGCCGTACGGTTCGCGCTCGACGAGGCGCGGCTGCGCCACGTACCCCTGGATGCCGTACGGGCATGGCGGGCCCCCGCGCACGAGAGCACCGACCATCCGCTCATGGCCGGCGAACCCGCCCGGCTGCACGAGGAACAGGCCGCCGAGGAACTCGAGGAAGTCCTGCGGGATGCGCCCGACGATGTGGAGGTGCGCCGGCGCAGCGTCGAGGGGCCCGCCCGCCGGGCCCTGCTCGACGCCTCGGCCGGCGCCGACCTGCTGGTCGTCGGGGCACAGCGGCGCAGCGGGCACTTCGGACTCCAGCTCGGCCGCGTCGCGCACGGCGTGCTGCACCACGCTGCCTGCCCGGTCGCCGTCGTCCCGGAGGGGGCGTGACCGTCTCAGAGGCCCGCCACGTGATCGGGGACGTACGTCTGCAGATCCCGGGGCGGGCGCTGGTAGCCGGTCGACGGCGGGCGGCGCGGCAGGTCAAGGACCGGCGGCGGCACCTCGTGGTACGGCACCGAGTCCAGCAGATGGGCGATCATGTTCAGCCGCGCCCGGCGCTTGTCGTCGCTCTCGACGACGAACCAGGGCGCCTCGGAGATGTCCGTGTGGACCAGCATCTCGTCCTTCGCCCGGGAGTAGGCCTCCCAACGGGTGATCGACTCCAGGTCCATCGGGGACAGCTTCCATCGCCGCAGCGGATCCTTCAGCCGGCGCTTGAACCGCTCCTGCTGTTCGCTGTCGCTCACCGAGAACCAGTACTTGCGCAGCAGGATCCCGTCCTCCACCAGCATCCGCTCGAAAATGGGGCACTGACGCAGGAAGAGCTGGTGCTCCTCCTTCGTGCAGAACCCCATCACCTGCTCGACCCCGGCCCGGTTGTACCAGGACCGGTCGAACAGCACGATCTCCCCTGCGGCGGGAAGGTGCTCGACGTAGCGTTGGAAATACCACTGCGTGCGCTCGCGCTCGGTCGGTTTCGGGAGCGCCGCGATCCGTGCCACGCGCGGATTGAGATGCTCGGCGACTCGCTTGATCGTGCCACCCTTGCCGGCCGCGTCCCGCCCCTCGAAGACGACGACCAGCCGGGCGCCCTCCGCCCGCACCCACTCCTGAAGCTTCACCAACTCCGTCTGCAGGCGCAGCAGTTCCTTCTCGTACATCCCGCGCGGCAAGGTCGCCGCCTTTTTGTCGGCCATGCCGCCTCCACCGCCCGATGACCTGATGACCGAATGACAACCCCATCCGGAGTCACCATGTCCACCGTCGAACACCAGGACGCCACGGTACTTTCCGACGAGGAACTGCGCACCCTGGACGCCCACTGGCGCGCCGCCAACTACCTCGCGGCGGGCCAGATCTACCTGCTGGCCAACCCGCTGCTCACCGAGCCTCTGCGCCCCGAGCACATCAAGCCGAGACTGCTCGGACACTGGGGCACCTCGCCCGGCCTCAACCTCGTGTACACCCACCTCAACCGGGTGATCAAGGCGCGCGACCTGGACGCCCTGTGCGTCTGGGGCCCGGGCCACGGCGGGCCTTCCGTGGTCGCCAACTCCTGGCTGGAGGGCAGCTACAGCGAGACGTACCCGGACGTGTCGCGGGACGAGCCGGGCATGGCGCGACTGTTCCGGCAGTTCTCCTTCCCCGGCGGCGTGCCCAGCCATGTGGCTCCGGAGACCCCCGGCTCGATCCACGAGGGCGGCGAACTCGGCTACTCACTGGCCCACGCGTACGGCGCCGCCTTCGACAACCCGGACCTGCTGGTCGTCTGTGTCATCGGCGACGGCGAGGCCGAGACCGGGCCGCTGGCGGCCTCCTGGCACTCCAACAAGTTCCTCGACCCGGTGCACGACGGAGCCGTCCTGCCCATCCTCCACCTCAACGGCTACAAGATCGCCAACCCGACGGTGCTCTCCCGTCTGCCGGAGACCGAACTCGATGCCCTGCTGTGGGGATACGGCCACGAGCCGATCCACGTCACCGGCGACGACCCGGCCCAGGTGCACCGCGCCCTCGCCGCGGCATTCGACACGGCACTGGACCGCATCGCCCTGATGCAGCGCACCGCCCGCGAGGAGGGCGTCACCGAGCGCGTGCACTGGCCGATGATCGTGCTGCGCACCCCGAAGGGCTGGACGGGTCCGGCCGAGGTCGACGGCGTACCCGTCGAGGGCACCTGGCGCGCCCACCAGGTACCGCTCGCCGGAGTCCGCGAAAACCCGCAGCACCTGCGGCAGTTGGAGGCGTGGCTGCGCTCCTACCGCCCCGAGGAGCTGTTCCACCCGGACGGGCGGCCGGTCGCGGACGTCCTCGACTGCATCCCCTACGGCGCGAAGCGGCTCGGCGCCACCCCGTACGCCAACGGCGGTCTGCTCTCCCGCGAGCTGCCCATCGCACCGCTCGACGACTACGCCGTACCGGTCGACAAGCCCGGCACGACGCTCCACGAACCGACCCGGGTGCTCGGCTACCTCCTCGAGCAGATCATGAAGGACACCGCGGCCCGCCGGGACTTCCGCGTGGTCGGCCCCGACGAGACGGCCTCCAACCGGCTGCAGGCCGTCTTCAACGCCAGCGGCAAGGCCTGGCAGGCCCAGACCCTGCCCGTCGACGAACACCTCGACCGACACGGCCGGGTGCTGGAGATCCTGTCCGAACACCTCTGCCAGGGCTGGCTCGAGGGCTATCTGCTGACCGGCCGACACGGGCTGTTCTCCTGCTACGAGGCGTTCGTGCACATCGTCGACTCGATGGTCAACCAGCACATCAAGTGGCTCAGGACGTCCCGCGAGCTGCCCTGGCGGGCCCCGATCGCCTCCCTCAACTACCTGCTCACCTCGCACGTCTGGCGCCAGGACCACAACGGCTTCTCCCACCAGGACCCCGGCTTCGTCGACCACGTCCTCAACAAGAGCCCCGAGGTCGTGCGCGTCTATCTGCCGCCGGACGCCAACACCCTGCTGTCCGTCGCGGACCACGCCCTGCGCAGCCGCGACTACGTCAACGTGATCGTCGCCGGCAAGCAGCCCTGCTTCGACTGGCTCTCCATGGACCAGGCCCGCGCCCACTGCGCGCGCGGCGCCGGGATCTGGGAGTGGGCCGGCACCGAGAACGGCGGCGAACCGGACGTCGTGCTCGCCTGCGCCGGGGACGTGCCCACCCAGGAGGTGCTGGCCGCCGCCCAGTTGCTGCGCCGGCACCTGCCGCAGCTCGCCGTGCGCGTCGTCAACGTCGTCGACATGACCCGGCTGCTGCCGCGCGAGGAACACCCGCACGGGATGAGCGACTTCGAGTACGACGGCCTCTTCACCGCCGACAAGCCGGTCATCTTCGCCTACCACGGCTACCCCTGGCTGATCCACCGCCTCGCCTACCGCCGCACCGGACACAAGCACCTGCACGTGCGCGGCTACAAGGAGTCGGGCACCACGACGACCCCGTTCGACATGGTCGTGCGCAACGACCTCGACCGCTACCGGCTCGTCATGGACGTCATCGACCGAGTCCCCGGACTCGCCGTGCGCGCCGCCGCCGTACGCCAGACGATGGCCGACGCCCGCTTCCGCCACCACGACTGGATCCGCGCCCACGGCACGGACCTGCCCGAGGTCGCGGAGTGGAGCTGGAACGCCTGAACACCGCTGCTCCCGGAACCGGTTCACCGCCGTGTCCGTACGTGTCGGCATCAACGGCTTCGGCCGTATCGGCCGCACCTATCTGCGCGCCGCCCTCGACCGCGCCGAAGCGGGCGTCCAGGACGTCGAGGTGGTCGCCATCAACGACATCACCTCCCCGGCCACCCTGGCCCACCTGCTGGAGTACGACTCGACGTTCGGGCACATCGGGCGCGACGTCGAGCACGACGACACCTCCCGCACCGTCGACGGCCGGCGCATCGCCGTCACCGCCGAACGCGACCCGGCCGCGCTGCGCTGGTCCGAGTACGGCGCGGACGTCGTCGAGTCCACGGTTCGCTTCCGCGACCGCGACTCCGCCGCCCTGCACCTGAAGGGCGGCGCCCGCACGGTGCTGCTGTCCGCGCCGGGCAAGGACGTCGACGCCACCATCGTCATGGGCGTCAACGACCGGGCCTACGACCGTGACCGCGACCGGATCGTCTCGGCGGCATCCTGCACCACCAACTGCGTCGCCCCGATGGTGAAGGTGCTGGACGAGGCCTTCGGCATCGAACGCGGGGTGATGACCACCATCCACGGCTACACCAACGACCAGTCCCTCCTCGACGGCCCGCACAAGGACCTGCGCCGGGCCCGCTCGGCCGCCTCCGCGCACCTAGCGTCAGTCAGGCCGGCACGACGGCGACGGGGCACGGGGACTCCCGCAGCAGGACCCGGGAGACGTGCCCCCACGCCGTGCCCGGCCGCCGGCCCAGCACGACCAGTGCGGCGCTTGCGCAGTGGTGGAGCAGGGCTTCGGCGGGAGGGAACAGCAGGACGTCCTCCAGCACGTCCACCTCCCGGTACTTCTCCCGCCAAGGCCGCAGCGCGTCGGCGAGCAGCTGCACCTCCTCGTCCTCCCAGGCGCCCCGGTCCTCCTCCGGGATCCCGAAGGGCAGTTCGGCGGCGTGAGGCGGCAGCGCCCAGGCGTGCACGACGTGCAGCCGCGCCCCGCGCACCCGGGCGCAGTCGAAGGCGAAGTCGATCACGGCACCGATGGGATCCCGGGCATCCACACCGAGCAGGACCCGGCCGGGGCGGCGCACGGGGGCCAGGTCGTGGGGTACGAGGACGAGGGGGCTGGGTATGGGCGCGGTACCCCACCGTTCGTCCGCTCGCTCGCCCGCCCGGCGCCCGCCCGTGACGACCAGCTTCGCCCCGTCCAGGTCCGTCGGTGGGCCGTCGGTCGCCGTCAGCGGCAGACCGCGCAGCCGCGCCTCCTCTTCGGCCCAGTCGGCCGCCGCCGGGTCGGTGCAGGCGAGGATCACTCGTTCCATGACAGTCTGCCTCTCTGTGACTTGGGGAGACGCTCTACCGTGTCACCCTGCACCGCGTCACCACGCCCGCGCAGGGGCCGAACGGCCTTGCCCCATGAGGAGTTCGGGCACGGCGCGCAGAGCCGGTCACGCCGAGCGCAACGGCGGTGCTCCGGCGTCCGGGCGTACGAGATGCGCGGTGAACCAGTCGCGGGCCAGCGCGGCGGCGGTCGGCAGGGCGCCGGGCTCGGCGAAGAGATGGCCGGCGCCGGGCACGACAGCCAGCCGGTGTTCGCAGTGCATCCAGTCGGCGGCCAGCCGGTTGAGGCTGAGCACCCGGGTGTCCCGGCTGCCCACGATGAACAGCGTCGGGGCCCGCACCCGGGCCAGCGCGGCCGGAGAGGCGAGATCCGGGCGGCCGCCCCGGGAGACCACGGCCCCGATCGCCGGGTCGTCGGCCGCGGCCTCCAGCGCGGCACCCGCGCCCGTGCTCGCGCCGAAGTAGCCCACGGGCAGGTCGGTTTCGCGCCGCAGCCACCCCGCCGCGCTCTGCAGCCGACGGGCCAGCAGGACGATGTCGAACACGTTGTGCCGGTCCCGTTCCTCGTCCTCGGTGAGCAGGTCGAGCAGCAGCGTGCCGAGACCGGCCCGGTTGAGGACGGCGGCGACGTACCGGTTGCGCGGGCTGTGCCGGCCGCTGCCGCTGCCGTGCGCGAACGCGACCACCGCCCGGGCCCGGTCCGGCAGCACGAACCGCGCGGCCAGAGTCACCCGTCCGGCCGACACCTCCACCTCCCGGTTCCGCGGGGGAGGGTCGGCAGCGGCGGGGGAGGGGCCGGTGGCCCGCCCGAGCAGCGCAGTGACCTCCTCGTCGGGGGTCTGTGCGAAGTCGTGGTACCAGGCGCCGACCGAGCCGAAGTAGTGCGGCGACTCCAGACACACGACCTCGTCGGCCACCTGCCGCAGATGCGGCAACGTCCGCTCCGGCCCGACCGGCACGGCCAGCACGATCCGGGCCGCACCCCGGTTCCGTACGACACGGCACGCGGCCGCGGCAGTGGCGCCGGTGGCCAGACCGTCGTCCACGATCACGGCCGTACGACCCGCGAGAGCGACCGGGGAGCGGCCCGCGCGATAGCGGTCCACCCGCCGGTCCAGTTCGGCGCGCTCGGCCTCCTCGACGGCCGCCAGGTCCGCCGGTCGCAGCCCGGTGTCCCGGATCACGTCGTCGTTGAGCACTCGGACGCCGTGCTCACCGATCGCGCCGAAACCCAGCTCCGGCTGCCAGGGCACGCCCAGTTTCCGCACCACCAGCACGTCCAGCGGAGCGCCGAGGGCCCGCGCCACCTCGTACGCCACCGGGACACCGCCGCGCGGCAGCCCCAGCACCACCAGGTCCTGGCCGCGCAGCTCCTCCTCCAGGCGCCGGGCCAGACGGCGCCCGGCGTCCGTACGGTCGTCGAATTCCATCCCGCACCTCCTCGGGACACCCCTTCCATTGCAGCGCGCTCCGGCCGACTCGGCAGAGGTGGGACGAACCGGAGAAAACGCCGACCGGAAAACGTGGTGGGTGCGACGTCCCGATCCGTCACCCGTGCTGGTCCACCGCGACGGGGACCGCCTCGTCGTCGAGGTGTGTCAGGACGTCGGACCGGCCGCGTAACCCCGCGTCGGCCGTCTGCCGTTCGCCGTCCTGACGGACGCGCCGCACACCCACGCCACGAACCGGGACACGGCAGAGCCCCGGTCCGTCGTGCCGGACCGGGCCCCCTAGTCACCCGCGCCGTTGAGGGACCGGGGCAGGCGCGGGTGCAGTTCGAAGACGTCCTCCAGGCCCGCGGCACGCAGGATCCAGCGGAAGAGGGCGCTGTCGGTGATCAGCCGGAGCCGGCCGTCGCTGTGCCGCACCCGGTTCCGGGTGCGGCACAGCACACCGAGACCGGCGCAGTCGATGAAGGCGACCGGGCGGAGATCGAGCACCAGGTCGGGAGGGGGGCCGGCGGTCAACGCGTCGAGACGGGCCGAGAGCGGCGCTACGGCCAGGAGGTCGATCTCACCGTGCAGGGTCACGAGGGTCGCTCCGTCGGCACCCTGTGCCGTGTGGTGCGACAGAGACCTCGTCTGCGTATCGGTCATGTGACGAGAAAAGCCCCATGTGCGGGGATTTTGACAGGGCCGTTCGGGCCCGGGTTCGCGGTCCGGTGAGGCCGGTGGTCACCCGCCGCGGCGGCCGGGCACGCGGCCCGGGAAAGGCCCCGTAGGGCCGGTCGCGGGGGCCGACCGGCCCATGCGGAACCCGAGGGCGCGGCACAAGCTGGACTTGCAGGCCACAACCGGCAGAGCCGACCACAATGAAGGCGAGGAGCGCCATGAAAGGCTTGGTCTTCCACGGTCCCGGACAGTCCGCCTGGGAGGACGTCCCCGATCCCGCGGTCAAGGAACCCACCGACGCGATCGTACGGGTCGACACCGTGACCATCTGCGGCACCGACCTGCACATCCTCAAGGGCGACGTGCCCGAGGTCCGCCCCGGCACGGTGCTGGGGCACGAATGCGTCGGCGAGATCGTCGAGGTCGGCAGCGACGTAGGCACCGTACGCCCCGGCGACCGGGTCCTGGTCTCCTGCATCACCGCTTGCGGACGGTGCCGTTACTGCCGGGAGGGGATGTACGGCCAGTGCCGGGGCGGCGGAGGCTGGATCCTCGGCCATCTGATCGACGGCACCCAGGCCGAGTACGTCCGCGTCCCGTACGCCGACCTGTCGGTGTACCCACTGCCCGGCACCGTCGCGAGCAAGGACGCCGTGCTGCTGGCGGACATCTTCCCCACCTCCTACGAGGTGGGCGTGCTCAACGGGAAGGTGCGCCCCGGAGACACCGTCGCCGTCGTCGGAGCGGGCCCCATCGGACTCGCTGCCATCGCCACGGCACGCCTCTTCGCACCCGAGCGGATCATCGCCGTCGACCTCGCCCCGGCCCGCCTGGAGGCGGCACGCCGCTTCGGCGCCGACGCGGTGGCCGACGTCCACGAGGCTCCCCGGCAGCTGGTCGCCGACCTCACCGACGGACTCGGCGCGGACGTGGTCATCGAGGCCGTCGGCGTGCCGGACACCTTCGAGCTGTGCACGCGTCTGGTGCGCCCCGGCGGACACGTGGCCAACGTCGGCGTGCACGGCAAGCCCGCGACCCTGCACCTCGAAGATCTGTGGATCAAGAACGTGACCATCACCACCGGTCTCGTCGACACGTACTCCACGCCCACGCTGCTGCGCATGGCGGCCGCGGGCCGGCTGCCGACGGAGCAGATGGTCACCCACACCTTCCCGCTGGAGCGGATGGAGGAGGCGTACGACGTCTTCGGACGGGCCGCCGAGACCAGCGCACTCAAGGTGGTGCTCGGCGGCGAGCAGCACGAACTGGCCGTGCGCACGTGACGGAAGCGGCAGTGCGCACCGGCTGACGAGAGGAAGCACGAACCGACGAGAGGAAGGTGACGGGTCATGGCCGAGCGGACAACGGCGAACGCGGCGGAGGGAACCCCGCTGGGCGACCTCGGCCGCCGTCTGGCCGCCGGGCGCGCCCGGCTCGGCCTGTCACTGCGGGAGACGGCCGAACGCGCCGGCATGGCGCCCAGCTACCTCCGGTACCTGGAGGACCACCCCGGTGCCGCACCGGGCAGCGGTCCCCTGATCAGGCTGGCCGAGGTCCTGGAGACCACCGTGACCGACCTGACGGGCGGCGCGGTCGACCTGCCCCCGGGCCCGGGACCGGCCGGGCGCGAACCCGAGTTCACGGAACTGGATCCCGCCGAGTGCCGGTCCCTGCTGTCGGCGCACGGGGTGGGCCGGCTCGCGGTCCCGACGGACTCGGGGCCGGTGATCGTGCCCGTCAACTACGACGTCGTGGACGGCGCGATCGTGTTCCGGACCGCCGAGGGCGCCACACCCTCGCTCGCGGACAGCGGCCCGGTCGCCTTCGAGGTCGACCGGATCGACGATGCGTTCAGCCGGGGCTGGAGCGTCCTGGTGCGCGGGCGGGCGCGGACCGTCACCGATCCCGGTGAGGAGAGCCGGCTCACGAAACGGGCGTTCAGCACGCCGTGGCCCGGCGGCGACCGGCATGTCTGGGTGCGCGTCGATCCGGACACCGTCACCGGGCGGCGGATCACGGTCTGAAGGGCGCCGGGCACGACGGATTCGGGCCCTTCGACGGCGCGGTCGGGACCGATGGCCCCTCGTTCCCGGCCCCGGTCCGCCGGAGGATGAACGGAAGTACTTCCGCTGGACCAGGTGAGAGACGAGACGGCTGATGTATCCCAACGACGGATTCCGCGAACTCGACCGGCAGGAGTGTCTGCGGCTGCTGGCCAAGGCGGCCGTCGGCCGCATCGTCCACACGCGTCAGGCCCTGCCCGCCGTACTCCCGGTCAACTTCGCCCTGGACGACGACGGCACGGTGCTGCTGCGCACCTCCGCCGCCTCGGAGCTGGTACGGGCGATCGACGGCTCGGTGGTCGCCTTCGAGGCCGACCAGGTCGACGTGGCCACGCAGTCCGGCTGGAGCGTCGTGGTCACCGGCGCGGCCACCGTGGTCACCGACGCCGAGGAGCACGAACGGCTGGCGCGCACCGGCCCCCGTTCCTGGGCGCCCGCGCCCCGGGAGGTCTTCGTGCGCATCGCGCCCGAACTGGTCACCGGCCGCGAACTCGTCGGCGGACGCACCATGTACGGCGTGGACCTCACCCCCTGACCACCACCCTCACCCCGGCACGGCCCGCACGGCCCCTGCGGCAGGGGCCGTGCGGCATTCGGACGGGTTCTCCCGGCTCCTGCCCCAGGCGGCGGCGGACGGCCGGCATCGTCTACGCGAGCGCCCGCTGCGGGTGGGTGGCCGCGGACAGAAGGGAAGGCAGGGCCATGACCGACCGTCGGGTGGCCGTCGGAGTGGACGGCTCGCTGATCCCCGTACGGGCGCTGGACTGGGCCGCGCAGGAAGCGGTCCGGCGCGGCGCCGGGCTGCGGGTGGTGTACGCCTTACCCGATTGCGACGAGGCCGGACCGGTGCTGGGCGCGGCGGCCGACCGGGTGCGCGCACGGCATCCCGGGCTGGCGCTGTACACCGAGGCCGTGGAGGGCGGGGTCGTCAAGGCGCTGGCCCGACGCCACCCGCGAGGCCGCGGTGGTCGTCATCGGCGGCCGGCGCCGCGCGGGCAGCCTGCGCCCGCAGCTCGGCCCGGTCGCGCACACGCTCCTGCACCGCTCGCACTGCCCGGTGATCGTGGTCCCGACCGCCTGACCTGCCGCACCCGCGGGAGCGGCGGGCCCTGCGCATCAGTCCCCGTCCGGTCCGCCGGCGACGGCGTCGAGCCGGACGCCGGTGACCAGGTCGGGGCGGATACGGACCGCGTACTCCATGCTGTGCTCGTGCACCCAGGGATGCACCAGCTTCTGGACACGGGCCAGTTCGTCAGGGTCGGTCACCAGGCGGGCGTACCCCGTCACCACCACGCTCCAGCCGAGATGCGTGTCCGGGTCGATGACGTCGGCCTCGTAGGCGACGACCACACCCGAACCGTCGGCCTGCCGGGCGTGCGACGTCAGCGCGGCACCCTCGTGGGTGCGGATGATGATGTCGCCGTCGTCCAGGACATGGTTGACCGGGCGGATGGTGGGCAGGGCATGCCGCGTGAAGACGATCCTTCCCAGCGACACGCTGCCCAGCAGCCGCAGCGCCTCGACGCGGTCGAGGTCGATGCTCCGGGGTGTTGGGTCGTCTTTGCGGGTCATGGCCGGTTTCCGTGGGGGTGCGTCGCTCACTCTTCTCTGCGTGTCCGGAGGTTCTGCATGGGGTCCGGAAGCGGTCGCTTGCGGCCGCACGGTGATCATTCGCCCTGCGGAGCCCCGCCGCTAGGGCCGTTCGGCCCAGGAGCGGCGTCCGGACGGATCTTTCCGGGGCTGGACACCGCGTGCGTCACGCTCCGCGCCCGGCCGGGGCCGCCCGCGCAAGAGCGGAGCGACACCGCGGGGGATCGGTGCCGCTCCTGATACGAGTGTCCCTCCTGCGGCCCCGCGGCTCTAGAGCCGAATGGGCCTCGCTGTAGGCCGTACGGTCTTCGCTCCCGGGCCGTACGTCCCTCAGATGTCGCGCGATGGAACCTGCGGGGCGGCCTGTACGTCGCTGTCGCCCCCGCGCCACGGCGGCGGCCCGGCCGACCTGCGCGCCGTGCCCGCGCGGTCCGCCACCCGCTCGGCCTGCACGCGCAGCTGGTCCGCCAGCCGGTCGGCGAGCTCGTGCGCGGTGGCCTCCTCCGCGTGCACGAGGACAGCGGTCTTCCCGACGCGGATCTCGGCGCCGGCCGACCAGGGCAGCCCCGCGTGGTGCGCCGCGGCCCGCGCGATCCGCACCTCGCCGGTGACCGCCGGCAGCCCCGGCCGGGCGAGGGCCGCCTCGACCTTGACGCGGACGTACTGGAGGTCCTCCACACCCACGTCTCCGTCGGCCCGCACCCGCACGGTGCTGCCGGGCGCCTCGTGAACTGTCATGCGCTGCACTCCTTGTGACGGTCCGTCAAGGGAATCGAAGGGTAGGAAGGGTACGGCGTCGCGGTCACCGGGCGTCACTCGTCCCCGTCCCAGACAGTGCCGCCCGGCCGGCCTCCAGACGGGCCACCGGGACGCGGAACGGCGAGCAGGACACGTAGTCCAGCCCCGCGTCGTGGAAGAAGTGGACCGAGTCGGGGTCACCGCCGTGCTCTCCGCAGACGCCGATCTTCAGGTCCGGGCGGGTGGCCCGGCCCTCGTCGACGGCGATGCGGACCAGCCGGCCGACGCCGTCGCGGTCGATCGTCTCGAACGGCGAGGTGGCGAAGACACCCTTGTCGAGGTAGGCGGAGAAGAACGCGGCCTCGACGTCGTCCCGCGAGAAACCCCAGGTGGTCTGCGTCAGGTCGTTGGTGCCGAAGGAGAAGAACTCCGCTTCCCCGGCGATCCGGCCGGCGGTGAGCGCGGCACGCGGTAGCTCGATCATGGTGCCGACCGGGCAGTGGACGGGCATCCCGGTCTCCTTCGACACCTCGGCCAGCACCCGCTCCACCTCCTCGCGCTCGATGCGCAGTTCCTCGACGGCGCCGACCAGCGGCACCATGATCTCGGCCTCCGGAGTGCCCCCGGCCCGGACGCGTTCCACGACCGCCTCGGCGATCGCCCGCACCTGCATGGCGACCAGACCCGGCACCACGAGCCCCAGCCGCACGCCGCGCAGGCCGAGCATCGGGTTCTCCTCGTGCATCCGGCTCACCGCGCCGAGCAACTCGACATCGTGCGGCTCCGGTTGACGGCCGGCGGCCTCGGCGGAGGCGACGCGGACCGCGAGTTCGGTGCGGTCGGGCAGGAACTCGTGGAGCGGCGGATCCAGCAGCCGGATGGTGACCGGCAGACCGTCCATCGCCGCCAGGATCCCGGCGAAGTCCCGCCGCTGCAGGGGCAGCAGCGCAGCCAGCGCCCGGTCTCGATCGGCGTCCGTGCGGGCCAGAATCATCTCCTCGACCAGCCTGCGCCGCTCCCCGAGGAACATGTGCTCGGTTCGGCACAGCCCGATGCCCTGCGCGCCGAACCGCCGGGCGCGCACCGCGTCCTCCGGGGTGTCGGCGTTGGCCCGCACCTCGAGCCGCCGTACGCCGTCGGCGTGGTCCAGAGCGCGGGCGACCGCGGTCACGATGCCGTCCGACTGCTCGCCGGTCTCCAGATACCGCATCGCGGCGGACGCGACCAGCGGCACCGCACCGGGGTACACGGCGCCCGCGGAGCCGTCCACGGAGACGACCGTGCCCTCCCCGACGACGGTGCCGTCGCGGGTGGTGAAGCGCCGGGCCTCGGTGTCGACGGCAAGTTCCTCCGCTCCGCACACGCACACCTTGCCCATGCCGCGGGCGACCACGGCCGCATGGCTGGTCTTGCCGCCGCGGCTGGTCAGCACGGCCTGGGCGGCGACCATGCCGGGCAGGTCGTCGGGGGTCGTCTCCTGCCGTACGAGGATCACCTCGTCACCGGTCGCGGCACGCCGTACGGCCTCGGCGGAGTCGAAGACCACCGCACCGACCGCGGCACCCGGCGAGGCCGGAATGCCATGGGCGAGCGCCTGACCGGTCGCGGAGCTGTCGAAGCGCGGGAACATCAGCCGCGCGAGCCCTTCCCCGCCGACCCGCCTAAGCGACTCGTCCGGGGTGATCAGCCCCTCCTCGACCAGTTCCGCGGCGATGGCGAACGCGGCCTCGGCGGTGCGCTTGCCGACCCGCGTCTGCAGCATCCACAACGTGCCGCGCTCGATGGTGAACTCGATGTCGCACAGGTCCCGGTAGTGCCGCTCCAGCGTCTGCGCGTGGTCGCGCAGCCGCCGGTAGGAACTCGGGTCCAGCTTCTCCAGTTCCGCCAGCGGCACGGCGTTGCGGATGCCGGCGACGACGTCCTCGCCCTGCGCGTTGGCCAGGTAGTCGCCGTACAGACCGGGACGCCCGGTGGCCGGGTCGCGGGTGAACGCGACACCGCTGCCGGAGTCCGCGCCCAGGTTGCCGAACACCATGCGCTGCACGGTGACCGCGGTGCCCAGGTCGTCGGGAATGTGCTCACGGCGCCGGTAGAGGCGGGCGCGCTCGCCGTTCCAGGAGCGGAACACCGCGAGGATCGCGAGCCGCAGCTGCTCGGCGGGGGACTGCGGGAAGTCGTGGCCCGTCTCCTCGCGGATGACGCGCTTGTACGTCTCCACCAGCCCTTGGAGGTCGGCCGCGGCGAGATGGACGTCGTCCGGGGCCTCGCGGGCCTCCTTGAGCTGCGTCATGGCCGCCTCGAACCGGGCCGGATCGACGCCCATGACCGTGCTGCCGAACATCTGGACCAGCCGGCGGTAGGAGTCCCAGGCGAAGCGCTCGCTGCCCGACACCTTGGCCAGGCCGAGCACGGACCCGTCGCCCAGCCCGATGTCCAGGACCGTCTCCATCATGCCCGGCATGGAGAACCGGGCCCCGGAGCGAACGGACAGCAGCAGCGGATCGTCCGGCTGACCCAGCAGCCGCCCCGCGACGGTTTCCAGGGCCGTCAGATGCCGGGACACCTCCTCCGTCATGCCCTCCGGTTCGGAGCCGCCGGCCAGGAAGGCCCGGCAGGCCTCGGTGGACACGGTGAACCCCGGCGGGACCGGCAGCCCCAGCCGGGTCATCTCGGCGAGGTTCGCGCCCTTGCCGCCGAGCAGGTCGGCCATGTCACGGCCGCCGTCCGCGAAGTCGTACACGTAACGAACCATCACGCCGCTCTCCTCGGTACGGATGGGTACGGGATCCGGTGCACCTTCAGCGTCGAGCGCAGGGGCACAGGCGGGCAGGTGCCGTCCGACCCCTCCGGTGGGCCGGGCGGCCCGGGGCGTGACGGCCGCGGTGGGCGCCGACGCCGTACGCCCTGGATCTCCAGAATCATCCAGGTATGGCCGGTGCGCTCAGTGAGGAGCCGACGGCACCATGGCGACCGGGCATGGTCCTCGCGGTACCGGCTCGGGCCGGAGCAATGCCCCGTCACACGGGCAACCTCCCGGGATCCGGTACCGTCCCAGGGGGTGGACCATTACGGTGGCACATGACCGGAGCGGTTGGTGTCCGCGCGTTGAGGGGACCTGGAGGGACGCACGTGGGAAGCCAGGAGGAGGCCCGCGTACGGCTGCCCCAGCTGAGGCTGGACGAGCTGCTGGAGGAGTTGCAGGCCCGGCTCGACGCGGCCCGCGGCACACGGGACCGCGTGCACAGTCTGCTGGAGGCGGTGCTCTCGGTCGGCCGGGAACTGGACCTGGAGCAGGCCCTGCGCAGCATCGTGGAGGCCGCGGCGCTTCTGGTCGACGCGGAATATGCCGCGCTCGGCGTGATCGGCCCCGACGGCAAGCGGCTGTCGGCCTTCCACACGGTCGGGGTCACCGAGGAGGCGATCGGCGAGATCGGCCCGTTCCCGGAGGGCCACGGCATCCTCGGCGAACTGATCCGCCACCCGGAGCCACTGCGCCTGGCGAAGATCGCCGACCATCCCGCGTCGTACGGCTTCCCGCCCCACCACCCGCCGATGAACACCTTTCTCGGCGTCCCGATCCGGGTGCGCGACCAGGTTTTCGGCAACCTGTACCTCACGGAGAAGCGGGGCGGCGGTCAGTTCGACGAGGAGGACGTCTCCGTCACGCTGACCCTGGCCGTGGCCGCCGGCGTCGCGATCGACAACGCCCGGCTGTACGCCGAGTCCCGGCTGCGCGAGCGCTGGCTGCAGGCCAACTCCGAGATCACCCACAGCCTGATGTCCGGCGCCGGGCGTGCCGAGGTCCTCGGCCTGATCGCCGAGCGCGCCCGGGAGATCACCGGTGCCGCCCTGGCCGTCGTCGCGATGCCCATGGTGGACACCGCCTCCCTCGCGGTGGAACTGGCCCTCGGGCAGGAGGCCGAGGCGCTCAGGGGTCTGGTGCTGCCCGTGGACGGCAGCCTGATCGGCGAGGCGTTCTCCCGCGCGGCCGCGGTGACCAGCGCGGACCTCGCCCTCGACAAGCGCTTCCCGGCCGGGACGCCCCGGTTCGCGGGCCTTGGACCGGGAGTGGCGGTCCCGGTCGGCACCGGAGAGGGCGGCGTGCGCGGTGTGGTCCTGCTCGTCCGGGAGGCCGGGCAGATCCCGTTCACGGACAAGGAGACCGAACCGCTCCAGGTCTTCTCGGCGCAGGCCGCGATCGCCATGGAGCTGGCCGAGCGACGTCAGGACGCGGAGCAGATCGCGGTGCTCGAGGACCGCGACCGGATCGCCCGGGACCTGCACGACCTCGCGATCCAGCGGCTGTTCGCCACCGGGATGACCCTGCAGAGCGCGGGCCGGTTCATCGAGCACGCGGAGGCCTCCGAGCGGGTGCTGCGGGCCGTGGATGACCTGGACGAGACCATCAAGATCATCAGGTCGACGATCTTCGGCCTGCGAGCGCGCGAGGGGACCGCCGGCACCGGACTGCGGGCCCGGGTCGTCCGGATCGCGGGCGAGGCCGCCTCCGTGCTGGGCTTCGCCCCCAGCGTCCGGATGGAGGGCCTGATCGACACCGATGTGCCGCGCGAGATCGCCGACCACACGGTGGCCGTGCTCTCCGAGGCCCTGACCAACATCGCCCGGCACGCGCACGCAGGACGCGCCGAGGTCGCCCTGATCACCGACGGACGCGAGCTGCGGCTGTCGGTCACCGACGACGGCGTGGGCATGCCGCCCGACGGCCGCCGCAGCGGGCTGCGCAACATCGCTGAGCGGGCGCAACAGCTGGGCGGGAAGCTGGAGTTGAGCACCCCGGAGGGCGGCGGCACCGCGCTTGTGTGGTGCGTCCCGGTGGCTGTCGAGGAGGACGCCGGACCCGACGCGGAGGCGTAGGCGCCGCACGGCGCGGCGGCCGGGGCCGTTCGGCCCATGCGATCAGTGGAGTCCTGACCGACTCTGGAGGTGTCGCGGACACGAACACTCTGGAGGCGGCCATGGACGGCACGCGTTACGTCGTGAGCGATGTGATGACCCGCACCGTCGTCGCCCTGGGCGCGGGTGCGGCCTTCAAGGACATCGTGCGCACCATGCGGCAGTGGAACATCAGCGCCCTCCCCGTGCTCGACGCCGACGAGCGGGTCGTCGGCGTCGTCTCCGAGGCCGACCTGCTGCCCAAGGAGGAGTTCCGCGACGGCGACCCGGACCGGTACACCCAGCTGCGGCGGCTGACCGACCTCGCGAAGGCGGGAGCGGTGACCGCCGAGGAGCTGATGACGGCGCCCGCCGTCACCGTGGACGCGACGGCCACCCTCGCCCAGGCCGCGCGCCTCATGGCGGTCCACCAGGTCAAACGGCTCCCCGTGGTCGACGGCCACGGTGTGCTCAAGGGCATGGTCAGCCGGTCCGACCTGCTCAAGGTGTTCCTGCGCGAGGACGAGGACATCGCCGAGGAGGTGCGTCGCGAGGTCGTGGCACGTCTGTTCGTCCTGCCGGACGAGCGGGTCGAGACCGCTGTGCACGACGGCGTCGTGACACTGACCGGCCGCATCCACGACACCTCCCTCGCCCCCGTCGCCGCACGGCTGACGCGGACCGTCGAAGGCGTGGTGGACGTGGACTGCGCGCTCACCGGGCCACCGCGCCGCCCGGACCTCGACCCGGACCTTCCGGATGCCGAAGGAGCCCGGCCCGCCTGAGCCGCTGGTGCTACCGGTGGCCAGGGAAGCCGGGGGAAGGAGGCGTCCCACCATGGCGAGAACACGTCGTACGAAGAAGTGGAATTGGCCGAAGGCGCCGAAGCAGCCGAAGCCGCCGAGGAAGACGGGCTACCGGTTCTGGCGGTGGCGGCACAACCCGCTCAGGCGGCGGTGCGACGTCTTCGAGGCCTGGATCGTGCTCGCCACCTGGACCCTGGCCCTGCTGGGCGGACTGCTCGCGGGCGCGGTGGCGGCGGGGATGGTGGACCAGTCGCTGGACGCCCGGCGCGCACAGGTGCACCCGGTGACGGCTGTACTGACCGCCGACGCGGCGCCCTCGGCCCCCGCCTCGACCGGATACGACACCGGCCGGTCCTGGGCCACCGTGCGCTGGACGACGGCGAACGGCGCGGTCCACACGGGCCAGGCGCAGGTGGCCCCCGGCGCCGCCGCGGGCACCCGCGTCATGGTCTGGACGGACAACTCGGACCACATCGTCACCGCCCCCCTCACCCCGACGGAATCGCTGCTCCAGGCGGGCATCACCGCGGCACTCGTCGCCCCGGCCGCCGGAGTCCTGGTGTGGGCCGGTGGCCGACTGGTCCGCGGCCGCCTCATCAAACGGCGCCTGGCCGAGTGGGACGAGGAATGGAAGCGCGTCGGCCCCCAGTGGCGCAACCTCAGCGGAGGCAGGGGGTGAACCGGGGGCGGCTGTGCACGCGGACGGGGACGCCGGGCCGGCTGGTGCAACAGCCGGCCCGCACGACGGAAGCGGCACGGCCGACGGGGACGAATCAAGCGACGGGGCAGTCGGTCCGAACGGCGGGGGCGGCCGTGCGGGCTCGCAGGGCGGGAGCGGAACAGCCGGTTCGGATGCCGCGTGCGGAACCGCGATCGGATCAACGACCCCACACGGCAGGGCGGGAAGGGCTCCATCCGCTTCTCGCGGATCCTGATTGCGCGGTGCGCGGCCGCCGACCGCTTCCCCGCGTCATTTCCGGGTCCTTCCCGCCACCTCCAGCACACCACGGCAACCGCCCCGTCGCCAGGGCCCAGCGGCCCCGACTTCGGGACGACCGGGAACTCCGGGGACACCCCCGAGCACGGCGAGGCCCGCGCGAGCGAGGAGACCGTACGGCATGACCACGGCGACGCCCAGCCGCACGAGCCGGCCGGCACCGGTGTCCCGGCCCGCACTGCTCACGTTCCTCGGCGGCGTCGGCACCGTCACCTCCAGCAAGTTCCTGGTCGAGAGCGACCACGCCCGCGTTCTCGTCGACTGCGGCCTCTTCCAGGGCCTCGCCGACCTGCGACGGCGCAACTGGCGACCTACGGCGACCGGCGCCACGAGGAGGACGCCGGACGCGCCCACTTCGCACAGGTCCTGCACCGCACCTCGCCCGGGGCGGCACTGTCGTCATCCCCGCGTTCGCCCTCGACCGCACCGAGGTCGTCCTGCACGAACTCGCCCAGCTGCGCAGCACGGGCAGCCTCCCCGCCGACGTAGCCGTGTACGTCGACAGCCCCATGGCCCTGGCCGCCCTGCACGTCTACCGACAGGGGCCGGATGTCCCCGGCCGGGGGGCGCACAGGCACTCGTCCCGCCCGGCGACGGGTGTCACGCTGGGAGCGGAACCACCGAGCTGCGCGACGAAAGGCGGTGGGGACGATGACCTTCCCTCTGGTCGTGGGCGTCGACGGATCGGACGCGAGCCTGCGGGCCGTCGACTGGGCGGTGGACGAGGCCGCCCGCCACGGCCTGCCCCTGCGGCTGGTGCACGCCTCCCTCTGGGAACGCTACGAGAGCGGCGTGCCCACGGACACCCTGGAACGACCCTCCGAACGCGTGATGGCCGAGCACCTCATCGGCTCCGCGGCGGAACGGGCCCGCCGCCGCGACCCCGCCGTCAAGGTCACCACCGCCATCGCCCCGGAGGAGGCGGCGGAGGCCCTCCTGCGCGAAGGGAACGAGGCCACCGCCCTGGTGACCGGTTCGCGCGGCCGCGGCGGGCTGAAGGGACTGCTCCTCGGGTCGGTCGGCCTGGCCGTCGCAGCCCGCGCGCCCTGCCCCGTGATCGTGGTCCGCGGCGACCCCGCGGCCCTGGCGAGCAGCCATGAGCGGATCCTGCTCGGCGCCGGGGACGCGGACACCTGCGGCGACGCCGTGCGGTTCGCGTTCCGAGAGGCCGCGGCACGCAAGAGCGCCCTCGACGCCGTACGGGCCTGGCGCCGATCCGCGCACGAGAGCGACGAGCCCACCGGGGACGTCGCGCGACGCCCCGAGGAACGGGCCTCCGCCGCGCTCGACACGCTCCTGCACGACGCCATGGCGGCGCATCCGGGCGTCCGGGTGCGCCGGGCCACGGTCGAGGGCCATGCCCGCGGCGTGCTCCTGCGTCGCACGGCCGCCGCCGACCTCGTGGTCGTCGGCGCACGGCGCAGGACGGGCCTCTTCGGGTTGCAGCTCGGCCGGGTCGCCCACACGCTCCTGCACCACGCGGACTGCCCCGTCGCCATCGTCCCGCAACCGATGTGAACCACGCCCCGGCCGCACGGCGCGGGCCGTCACGGTGAGTTCACCGCCGCCGTCGGCGTGGCGCGCCCCGGGTCCGCGCACCGGGGTGAGACTGCGGCGCAGCGGCGCCGACACCGCCGTGGCCGACCGCGCAGCACCGCTCGAAGGGGGACCGCCGCAGTGACGGGCTGGACCTGGGAGTACGACGGCTACGACCCCGCGGAGGAACGCCTGCGGGAGTCCCTGTGCACCGTGGGCAACGGATACCTCGCCACCCGCGGGGCGCTGCCCGAGTGCGACGCGGACGACGTGCACTACCCGGGCACCTACGCGGCCGGCTGCTACGACCGGCTCACCTCGGACGTGGCGGGACGCCGGGTCGAGAACGAGGACATGGTCAACCTCCCCAACTGGCTGCCGCTGCGCTTCCGGCTCGACGGACAGGAATGGCTCACCCCGGACACCGCGGCCGTGCTCGACCACGGGCAGGTGCTCCACCTGGACTCGGGACTGCTGGAACGCCGGACGCGCTACGGGTTCGGCGACGAACGCGTCCTGTTCGTACGCCAGTTGCGGCTCGTGCACATGGCCGACCCCCATCTGGCCGCCCTGCGCACCGAGTTCACCGCCGAAGGTTTCGCCGAGGAACTGTTCGTCGAGGCCGCGCTCGACGGGGGTGTCACCAACTCCGGTGTCGCCCGCTACCGCGAGCTGGACGGCCGGCATCTGACCCAGGTGCAGACCGGCAGCGCCGCGCCGGACACCGTGTGGCTGCGCTGCCGTACGAGGACCTCCGACATCGGGATCGGCATGGCGGCCCGGCTGACCGCCGACTCGCCCGTCTCGGACCCGCACGAACCGTGGCGGGCCGTACAGCACATGCGCCTGTCGCTGACTCCCGGCCGTACCGTCGCCGTCGACAAGACCGTCGCCGTGCACACCTCCCGCGACCACGCGATCAGTGACCCGCTGCGCGCAGCCGTCGACCGGGTCGGCGCCGCCCCCGGATTCGACGCGCTGGCCCAGGCGCACCGCACCGCCTGGCAGCAGCTGTGGCGGCGCGCCGAACTGGACGTGCCCGGTGAGGCGGGCCGCATCCTGCGGTTGCACCTCTTCCATGTCCTGCAGACGCTCTCCCCGCACACGGCCGGCCTGGACGTGGGCGTACCGGCGCGCGGGCTGCACGGCGAGGCGTACCGCGGACACGTCTTCTGGGACGAGCTGTTCGTGCTGCCGTACCTCGACCTGCACTTCCCGGAGGTGTCACGCGCCCTGCTCCGCTACCGCCACCGGCGCCTGGACCAGGCCAGGGCCGCCGCCCGCGCGCTCGGCCGGCGCGGCGCCCTCTTCCCGTGGCAGAGCGGCAGCGACGGCCGCGAGGAGACGCAGGAGCTGCACCTCAACCCCCGTTCGGGGCGCTGGCTCCCGGACCACTCGCGCCTGCAGTGGCACGTCGGCTCGGCGGTGGCGTACAACGTGTGGCGGTACTGCGAGGCGAGCGGCGACGCCGAGTTCCAGCACACCGAGGGCGCCGAGACGCTGCTGGAGATCGCCCGCTTCTGGGCCGACTCCGCCACCTACGACGACCGGCTCGGACGGCACCGCATCCAGGGCGTGGTCGGCCCGGACGAGTACCACGATGCCTACCCCGGCGCGCCCGCGCCCGGCCTCGACGACAACGCGTACACCAACGTCACCGCCGCCTGGGTGCTCTGCCGCGCCCTGGACCTGCTGAGCACCCTGCCAGAGCCGCGCCGGCGTGAACTCGCCGAACACATCGGCCTCGAGGCGGGCGAGCCCGACCGCTGGGACGAGGTGTCCCGCACTCTCCACGTCCCCTTCCACGACGGTGTCATCAGCCAGTTCGAGGGCTACGGCGACCTCGCCGAACTGGACTGGCACGGCTACCGGAAGCGGTACGACGACATCCGCCGCCTGGACCGGATCCTGGAGGCGGAGGGCGACACCGTCAACCGCTACCGGGCGTCCAAGCAGGCCGACGTGCTGATGCTCGGGTACCTCTTCTCACCCGCCGAACTCGGCTCCCTTTTCGGCAGGTTGGGCTACCCGCTGGACGAGGACACGTGGCGGCGCACCGTCGACCACTATCTGCGCCGCACCAGCCACGGCTCCACCCTCAGCGGCCTGGTGCACGGCTGGATCCTCGCCCGCGAGCGGCGTTCGGACGCCTGGACCTTCGTCCAGGAGGCGTTGCGCGGCGACATCGCCGACCTCCAGGGCGGTACCACCGGTGAGGGCATCCACCTCGGCGCCATGGGCGGCACCCTCGACCTCGTCCAGCGCGGACTGACCGGGCTGGAGACGCGGGAGGGAGCGCTGTGGCTCGACCCCGTACCACTGCCCGAACTGTCCTCGTACGGCTTCTCGTTCCACTACCAGGGGCACTGGGGCGTCCGGATGCACCTGGAACGCGGACTGCTGGACGTCGCCGTGCCGGAGTCCGACCGAGGGCCCATCGACATCCGGCTGCCCGACCGCGTGGTGTCCGTGCGGCCGGGGGAGACGGTCCGGCTGGTGCTCCCGGACTGACCTCCCGCCGGCCGCGGAGCCGTGCCCGTACATGATGAACCTCCCGCGCGGGGGCCGGTTGGACCCCGGCGTGGACTTGCCGACCCCTCGCGGCGCACCGGCCGCCGTACGACGGTGGAACCCGGGCCGGCCGGCCTCGGGCCCGGCGAGATCGCCCTGGTGAACGAGCCGCAGCGCGCGGAGGAGTGGCTGGGCTTCCTACAGGCCGTGCTGCAGGTCTGGCGGGACAAGTACCCCGACGTGGAGACCCTGGAGACCGTGGTCGAGGACCGGGCCACGAACGTCCTGGTGCGCGCCGCGACCGGGGCGAGCCTCCTCGTCGTCGGCCGGCGCATCGCCGAACGCCCGTTCGGACCGCGCCTGGGACCCGTCACCCACGCCGCGATCCACCACGTCGGGTGCCCGGTGGCGGTCGTACCGCATCGGTGACCTGGTGGTTGTGCACCGGGGCCGCCGCATCCGCGGGACGGATACGGCGGCCCCGGTGCTGTGCCGCGCCCGCCTTTGCCACTACCGGCGCATGGGCCCGGCCAGATCCACGACGTCGCGGGCCGCCACTTCGTGCAACCGGAGGGCGAGGTCCTCCAGCGCGCGGCCGGCCGCCAGTTCGTCACCGATCTCGGGGATCGGCCGGTCCACCGGATTGCGCCGGGCGGCGCCCGTGCCGGTGACCGTCGACGTGTCGCGGGTGCTCAGGACGGCACGCGCGTGCGTCGTGTCGTCGTCCTCCGTGATGAAGATCTGTACGTTCCACTGCTTGGCTTGCACCTTGCTCACCTCCGAGGCACCCCCTCCACTACCAGGCTGCGCCTGCCCGCGCTGCCGGTCCAGAGCCGACCGGCCCCGTCCCTCGGTTCCTGAGGGCCGGACGGCGCGTTGCCGGGTCCCGTCCGGCCCTGTGGCCCGGGCGGGCGCCGGGAGCACGGTGGTCACGGTCCGGGCCGACTCGGTCGGACGCTCACCGACGTGAGTGCGCACGCCCAACTGGTGGTCGTCGCGGCGCGCGGACGGCGCGGACTGCCCAGGCTGCCGTGGGACGGGACGAGCCGGTTCCTCCTCCGCGACGCCGGCTGCCCGGTCGCCGTCGTCCCCTCGAACGGCCACGGCGGCTGATCCGCCGTGACCCTACAGGGGCCGGACGGTGAGGATCTGCTGGGCCTGTCCGACCGGGCCGTGGACGTCGTGCAGGACCGTGCTGGTCAGGCCCTGGCCGGTCGGCCCGAAGGTGACGGTGGTGTCCAGACCGGTCCAGCGGCCCTCGGGCCGGCGGTGCAGATGGACGGTGAGGTCGACGTTCGGGAACATCCATGTGCCGGGCGGCTGTCGTGCGGCGATGCCGTTGGCCGTGTCGACGAGGGCGAGGTACGACGCGAGCGGGCCGACGGGCTCTGCGGCCACGAGGTCCAGGGGGGTGGCGACCCAGGCGGTCGTACGGCCCGGCTGCGGCGGGGCGACCGGGCGGACGTCGAGCGAGGCGATGTAGCCGCCGGGCCACACGTCGGCCATCCGCCACGGCGTGAGCGACTCGGGGTCGGGCAGCCGTTCACCGAAGCCGCCCGCGACGGCCGCGGTGTCGAGCGCAGCCAGCAGCCAGGCACGCGCCCGGACGACGGGCCGGCCGGCGACGAGCACGACAGCTTCGAGGAGTTCGATGGTGCGACCGGGACGCACCGTCTCCACCCGGATCTCGCACTCGTCGAGCGCAAGCCGCCCCAGGATGTCGTAACCGATCCGGGCCAGGACGAGTCCGTCGTCCGGACGCCCGGTCCGGTACTGGTCGATGGCGTGCGCGACGAGACCGCCGAGCGGGCTGAAGTGCAGTTCGCCCGGGTCCCAGGCGCCGCCCGCGTGCGGGGTGGGCTTGAAACGGTGCTCGTCGATGCGCTCGTAGTAGCTGCCGGTGTTCAACGGACGCCTTTCCTCGGGTTGTTCAGGGCGTGTGGGGCGAGTCGGGCTCAGGACGTGCCGGGGCCGTCGTCGTTGCGGGTCGCGGCGAGATAGGTGTAGGCGGAGGCCCGCGAGATGCCCAGCCGGCCGGCGACCTGCTGGACAGAGCCGCGCACCGCGAACACACCCCGCCGGTCGAGGTCGTGGAACAGCTCCAGACGTTCGCCACGGGTGAGTTGGGCCCAGGGCTTGGTCCGGCGCAGCTGGTGGGCGTCGACCATGGAGTCCAGCACCGTGCCGATGTCGTCGTCGAAGGCCGTCGTCGGCGGGAGGTCACCGGCTGCCGTGACGCCCGCGAGCTCGCCGATCAGCGCATGGACCTGGTTCACGGCGGTGACGTCGAGGTTGACGCACAAGGCGCCGAACACCGTGCCGCGGGTGTCGCGCAGCACCATGGTGGAGGACTTGACCAGCTTCCCGTCCTGGGTCCGGGTGAGGTAGTTCAGCTCGTTGCGCGCCTCATCACCGCTCGCCAGGACCTTCATGCCGATCTCGCTCATGGACCCGCCCACACCCCGCCCGGTGACCGACCCCGAGATGGCGACGACGGAGTGTTCCGGGTGCCGGAAGTCGTGGACCACCACCTCGCAGAGCGATCCCAGGGTCGCGGCGATCCCGTCGATCACCGGGGCGAGGGCGGCGATGATCGCGTCCTGCTCGCGCCGCGCCTCGCCGTCGCCGCTCGGGTCCGTCGGTTCCTGCGTCATCGGCTCGCCTTCATCGAACGGGTCTGGACTTTCAGTACAGGTAGTGGACAATAATTCCAGAGTTTTGGAGTTCAAGGAAGTTTCGGTGGAAGCGGATCGGGCGTCGTCGGCGCCCAGAACGGAGTGCGCACATGCCCGAGACCCTGCCCGTCACCCTCCGGGACGTCCAGGACGCTGCGGCACGGATCAAGGGCGTCGCCCACCACACCCCCGTCCTGCGCTCGCGCACCCTGGACGAACGCGTCGGCGCCCAGGTCTTCGTCAAGTGCGAGAACCTCCAGCGCGTCGGCGCCTTCAAGTTCCGCGGCGCTTACAACGCCGCCTCCCGGCTGACCGCCGAGCAGCTCGCCAAGGGGATCGCCGCCTACTCCTCCGGCAACCACGCCCAGGCCGTCGCTCTGGCCGCCCGCGAGCTCGGCACCACCGCCGTGATCGTGATGCCCGAGGACACACCGCGCTCCAAGCTGGAGGCGACCGCCGGTTACGGGGCGGAGATCGTCACCTACGACCGCTACACGGGTGACCGAGAGGCGATCGGTCAGGCCCTCGCCGCCGAGCGAGGACTGACGCTCGTGCCGCCGTACGAACACCCGCATGTCATCGCCGGGCAAGGCACGGCGGCCCTCGAACTCATCGAGGAAGTAGGGGAGTTGGACGCCCTCGTGGTGCCCGTCGGAGGCGGCGGCCTGATCGCGGGCAGCGCCACCGCCGCCAAGGGGATGCTCCCCGGTATCCGGGTCGTCGGGGTCGAGCCGGAGGCCGGTGACGACACCAGGCGTTCCCTGGAAGCGGGCCGGCGCGTCTCCATTCCCGTGCCGCGCACCATCGCCGACGGCCAGGCCGCCGACATCCCCGGCGAACTCACCTTCTCCATCAACCGGCGCCTGGTGGACGGCATTTCACTGGTGAGCGACGACCAGATCCGGGATGCCATGCGGTTCGCCTTCGAGCGGCTGAAGACGGTCGTCGAACCCAGCGGCGCGAGCGCCCTCGCCGCCCTGCTGGCCCACCGGATCGACTCCCTGCCCCGCAGGATCGGCATCATCCTCTCCGGCGGGAACATCAGCGCCGAGCGCTTCACGGAGATCCTCAACGGCTGACCGAGGGGAGGGGAGCGCGAGCCCGATCGCGGGCGGGCGGCCGGCTCGTCCTGACCGCGCGGTGCCTCGTCTCGACGCTTTCAGGTGTCAGTCGCGCCCCGTACCCCGGTAGAGGTCCAGCTCGCCGTCGAGTTCGAGGGCGAGGACCGTGGCGTACGCGTCCACGTCATCCGGCCCCGGCGCGCCGAGCCACGTCACACCAGGCACCTCGTGCAGGCCGCCGGTGACGTGGTGTCCCAGCTCGGCTCCCGTGCCGACCACGGTCACCTGGCGGATCCGGTTGCGCAGGCCGCGCACGGACACGGTCTCGCGCGGTGCGTCGACCAGCTCGCCCACCTGGCCGTCGCGGTACGCGAGGTAGCGCACCCAGGCCTCGGGGTCCTCGGCGCCGGGTGCCGCGTGGGAGTAGGGGTTGGCCGGTTCCTCGCCCGGCTCGGGGTGACGGATGCTCGCGTAGTCGGGATGGCTCCAGTCGGAGTGCGAATAGTAGAAGCCGACCTTGAGGCCGCGTTCGCGCAGCGCGTCGGTGTATCCGGCGAGCAGATCGCGGCCCGCCGGCGTATGCCTCACCACGTCGAGGTTTCCGTGGGCGGTGTCCCACAGGGCCACGCCGTCATGGTGCCGGGCGGTGAGCACGGCGTACCGGGCACCCGCGCGGACGAACAGATCCGCCCAGGCCCCGGGGTCGTACCGGGAGGCCGTGAAGCCGTCCAGCTGTTTCATGTACTGCTCGTGGGACACCTGCCCCGTGTAGAAGGACCAGGGCTCCGGGACTCCGTCCACCGCATAGACGCCCCAGTGGACGAAGATGCCCAACTTGGCGTCGCGGAACCAGTTTTGCATCGGCATGCGCCCACGCTAGGTGGGGACGCTCGCGGGCGCGTGGGCGGTGATCACCCACTACTGGTCCGTTTTCACCCCCGCCGGCCCTAGTCCCTTCGTGAGACCTCCACGTTCTCCAGGATGCCGAGCGCGTCGGGCACCAGGACCGCCGCCGAGTAGTAGGTGCTCACCAGGTAGGAGATCACCGCCTGCTCGTTGATGCCCATGAAGCGCACGTTGAGGCCCGGCTCGATCTCGTCCGGGATCCCCGTCTGGTACAGGCCGATGACACCCTGGTCGTCCTCACCGGTACGCATCGCGATGATCGACGACGTACGGCCCTCGCTGACCGGGATCTTGCCGCACGGCAGCAGCGGCACCCCGCGCCACGCGGGCAGATGGTGACCGCCCAGGTCGATACTGCCGAAGTACAGTCCCCGCTTGCTGCATTCCCGGCCGAACGCGGAGATCGCCCGGGGATGCGCGAACAGGAAGCGCGTGTCGCGCCGCATGCTCAGCAGCTCGTCCAGGTCGTCGGGCGTGGGCGGCCCCGAGCGGGTGGAGATCCGCTGGTCGAAGTCGGCGTTGTGCAACAGCCCGAAGTCCCGGTTGTTGACCAGCTCGTGTTCCTGACGCTCACGCAACGCCCGTACGGTCAGCTCCAGTTGCTGCTCGGTCTGGTTCATCGGCTGGTTGTAGAGGTCGGCGACCCGGGAGTGCACGCGCAGCACGGTCTGCGCGACGCTCAGTTCGTATTCGCGCGGCTCCGCCTCGTAGTCCGCGAACGTGTTCGGGATGTCGGGCTCGCCCACGTGCCCCGAACTCAGCGCGATCTCGGCCTCGCCGCTCGCGTTGAGCGGCAGGTGTCCGTCCAGCCGGAACAGGTCGACATGGGCCCGCAGTTCGCCGTGGCGCGCCGCCACCTCCTGGTACGCCGTGTGCGGCAGCGCCAGCACGGTGGTGGACGTCGCCGCGCGGGCGGTGAACTCCCAGGCGCCGTCCGGGCCGGCGAGCACCTGCCCGCCGAAGGTGTCGCCGTCGGCCAGCAGACCGACCACCGTCTCGTCGCCGTAGGGACCCTCGCCGATCTGCTCCACCTTGCCGTGGGCCACGAGGTAGACATGGTCGGCCGGGCGGCCCGCCGCCGCGATCACCTGGCCGGGCGCGTACTCCTGCTGCTCGAACCGCGCGGCCAGCGCCTCGAGCGCGCTGCCGTCCGCGAAGCCGCGCAGCGGAGGCAGTTCGCCCAGCTCCGCCGGCACCACCCGGACCTGCGCGCCCGTCCGGACGAACGTGACCCGCCCGTCGCCGAGCACGTACGACAGCCTCCTGTTGACGCGATACGTGCCACCCGGCACGTTCACCCACGGCAGCATGCGCGTCAGCCACCGTGAACTGATCCCCTGCATCTGAGGTTCGGACTTGGTCGTCGTCGTGAGATTCCGTGCCGCGGCGGTACCGAGGCTCTGCTGCTCCCGTTCCCCGGCGCCCGCCGCGGGTGCCGTACCGGTCTCGACCGACATGGTTCCTTCTCTCCTGTAGCGCCGGTGACGGACCATGCGGGTACCGTCACCCTCCGTGCCTACAGCTACCCGTCCGCGGTCGCGTCGAGTGATGAGTTCCGACGGCGTGCGAGGCACGGGACCCCGCGAACTGCCTCCGCACGACCCTTGGTTCCGTCACCCTCACCCGGTTGGCGGTATCCGGTGCGGACGCGAGCCGAGACCGCGATCGCGCGCACCTCGTGGACACCGGCCGGGCACCGGCGGGACTTCGGCATCCCGGCGATGTGACGGAATCCCGGAGGCATGGACTTTCGGAGGCATGGCCCCGGCGTGGACGGGTACCCGGACACAGTCGCGCCCGTCGCCGAGGTGCCCGGGCCGGCCGTATCACCGCTGCTACCAGGGGATCCGCCATGATGACAGCCGCCCACGACGACCTCCCGACGCCGGCCCGGCGGGCGCTCGACGCACTGGCCACCGACGCCGGGGACCCGGCCGCCCTCGACACGCTCGCGAGCAGCGATGTCCTGGTCCCCGTGCCGGACGACATCCCGGACACGGACTCCGCCGATCCCACGACGCTCGCCGTGCCCGTCCTGGAACGGCCCGGCGGTGAACCCGTGGTCCCCGTGTTCACCTCGGAGGAGACACTGTCCGAGCTGCTGCCGGCCGTCGACCGCTACCGGCTGGTGCCCCTCGGCGCCCTTGCCGCGCAGTGGCCGGACGATGCCCTCGCGCTCGCCGTCGACGCGGGCTCCGCGCACGGACTGATCCTCACCTCGGAGGGCATCCACACACTGGCGACCCGCTGACCCGCTGACCCGCTGACCCGCTGACCCGCTGACCCGCTGACCCGCTGACCCGCTGACCCGCTGACCGGCTCCGCGGCTCGGCGTGCGAGGCGCCCCGGAGGCCCCTGAGCGCAAGGCGTGGCAGAGCGTGGGGTCAGAATGACCGCATGGAATGGATCTCCGGTGTGGCCGGCGCCCTGGTGCTCGCCGTGATGCTCCGCAGCGTCCTGCGCACCCTGGTCGTGCCCCGCGGCCTGTACTCCGTGCTGGTCTTCCGACTGTGGTGGGTGCTGCGCCAACTCCTGCAGCTCGCCGCCTTCCGGGGCGGCTACACCACGGTGGACCGGGCGCAGACCTGGCTGGCCCCGCTGATGCTGATCGGGATGCTCGTCACCTGGCTCGCCGGGGCCCTGCTCGGCTACGGGCTTCTGCTCTACGCCTTCTCCCCGCTGTCCTGGTCCACCGCCTTCCGCGAGGCGGGCTCCAGCCTGTTCACCCTGGGCTTCGCCAGCGGCGACCGGCTGAAACTGTCCGTGCTCGACTTCGCCGCGGCGGCCACGGGACCTGTCCTCATCGCCCTGCAGATCGCCTACCTGCCCACCCTGTACGCCGCCTACAACCGCCGCGAACTCGAGGTCACCATGCTCCAGTCCCGGGCCGGCGAGCCCGCCTGGGGTCCGGAGATCCTGGCCCGGCAGTGGCTGGTCGACACCGAGACGGCGCTGCCCGAGCTGTACCGCTCCTGGGAACGGCTCGCCGCGGACATGGGCGAGAGCCACTCCACGTACCCGATCCTGTTGACCTTCCGCTCACCGCGTCCGCACCTCAGCTGGCTCGTCGGACTCGTCGCCGTGATGGACGCGGCGGCCATGCAACTGTCGCTCGCCCCGCACTCCGCCCCACCGGAGGCCCGTCTGGTGCTGCGGGCCGGCTTCACCGCCATGCGCGACATCTCCAGGGGCCTGCGCATCCAGTTCGACGAGGACCCGGCCCCGGACGCCACGATCCAGCTGACCTTCGTCGAGTTCGACGCGGCGGCGAAGATGCTGGAGGCGGCGGGCTTCCACGCCGAGCGTTCGATCAAGGAGGCGTGGCCGCAGTTCCAGGGCTGGCGGGTCAACTACGAGGCCGTCGCCTACGATCTGTGCCGCCGCAGCGACGCCGTACCCGCCCTGTGGACGGGCCCGCGTGACTTCCCCTCGACACCGATCCCGCCCAGGCGCCCGGTGGACCGCCGCCCCGGTGAAGGCCGGACGAAACTCCCGCCTGCTCAGGGGTAGTCACCGGGTCCGAAGGGACCGCACTCGAACGGGTCTTCAGCCCGCCGTGCCGGCCAGCATGCGCTCCAGCACCGCACGCTGCAGGGGCAGTACCTCGGCGTGCAGGTCGCGGCCCTTGCGGGTGAGGGCGACCCACACGCCCCGCCGATCCTCGGCGCAGACCGACCGCTCCACCAGACCGTCCTTCTCCAGCCGCCCGATCAGGCGGGACAGGGCGCTCTGGCTGAGATGGACCCGTCCGACCAGGTTCTGCACCCGGCACTGGTCGCCCTCCCGGGACGACTCGGAGGCCAGGATGTCGAGCACCTCGAAGTCGCTCGCGCCCAGACCGTACGGATGCAGCACCCGGTCGATCTCGCACATCGTGCGCGCGTGCACCGACAGGATGTCCCGCCAGCGCTCCTCGAGCCGGATCTCGGCCGTCTTGACTGCCATACCCGCACGGTAACACCGATTCAGCCAATTGTTGAGTGTGCAACTAGTGCGGGTGCAAGTTGCCTCGGGCGACTCAGGCGGCCGGGTCCTGGAGCAGCCCGACGAGGTTGCCGTCGGCGTCCTTCACCGAGGCGATCAGCCTGCCACCGCCGACGTCCTTCGCGTCCTCCAGCAGCTCGGCACCCGCTTCCAGCAGAGCGGCCAGCCGGTCCCGGAGGTCGGTGACGTGCCAGTAGGGGACCGGCCCGGTCATGCCCTTGGCGTGCCCGTTCGGGTCGAGCCCGACGTCCTGACCGGCGTCCTTGAAGCCGACGTAGTAGGGCGCGTCCGCATAGGGCTCCACCCCCAGCAGAGTCTTGAACAGGGCCTTCGCCTGCTCGATGTCCTTGACGGGGTAGATGATCGTCTTGAGGCCGGCGGTCATGTCAACTCACTCCTTCTTGCAACGTGGGCCGACGGTTTCCGTCGGTGCTTACAAGCTAGGGCGGGGGAGCCCGGCACTGCTTCTTCGATCCTGACCGGTTGCGGAGTCCCGGCCGCCCGAGGCCCCGTCACTCGCCGTGCAGCGCCTCAGCGACGGTCAGCCGCGCCGCGCGCCGGGCGGGGACGAGTTCGCCGAGCATCGCGATCACGAGCCCGGCTCTGGCAGGACCGGCCGGCGCCGGGTCTGCCAGACGTCCGTCATGTACGACGGGAGGGTGATGTCGATCGCGGCGGCCATCCTCGGTATCACCAGCCGGTGGCCGAGGACGCCCAGCGGGATGCCGAGCAACGAGCCGATCGCGCCCAGTACCGCCGTCGAGGTCACCATCATCACCGTGACCTGCCGCGGCGTCGTGCCGATCGACTTGAGCATGCCCAGGTCGCGGCGCCGGTCGTGTGTGTTGAGGACGAGCGTGTTGAACACGACGAGCGACGCGACGACGGCGAGCATCAGGGTGAGGAGTGCGGCGGAACCGACGATGGTCCGCGTGGTGTTGTTCGGACCGGCAGGTGGTGGGCGACGGGGCCGAGGATCGCCGCCGTGTCCTCGCCGCCCTGATGTGCGCGAGCAGCACCTGCACCATCTCGGAGCCGATCCGGTCCCACAACCGGCGCCGACGGGGTGGTCGGGCCATGGCGTACAGCCGTACGGTCCCGGACAAGGGTCGCCGAGGGCGGGACGCGGCAGTCCAGGCTGCGGGACAGTGGGGGCACCGGTACGACGACGCCCGTACGGAGGCGACGAGATGCTGAGGACTCCCGCCGGCGCCAGGCGCCTGGACATCCTGGAATGGCTGAAGGACCCGGCCGCCCACTTTCCGCCCCAGCGGCATGCCGACCCCGCCGAGGACGGTGTCCCGGCGCGGGCCATCGCCGCCAGGCTCGGCGTGTCCCGCCGGGTCGCCGACACCCACCTCGGGCTCCTCACCCGTCTCGGTCTGCTGCGGACCAGGAGAATCCGGCACCGCACTTACTACCGGCGCGACGAGTTCCGGATCGCCGAGGTGGCCAGGATGTTCGAGAAGGGGTGGTGAGGGTCGGTGAGACGGCCGCCGCGAGACCGCCCCGCGCCACTCTGGCGTGAAGTGACCCGGCCGGGCGCCCGGCGTTAACCTGGTCCCGGCCGCGATCACCCCCGCGGCGCGGCGGTGGGGCCCGCCGTACCCGAACCGCGGCACGGACGCCGCCAACGGTCCCTGCTTCCTGAAGGCATGCGCCCGCAGGCCGGGCCTCCAGAGAGTGGGAGACGTACGACCATGACCGCCCCCGACAGCGTCCGCGTCCGGCCCAGACCCCCGCGGCCCGCCCTCTGGCGCGGCCAGGTACCCGTCGTCGCGATGGTCGCGCTCGGCGGCGCCCTCGGCGCCACCGCCCGGTACGCGCTGACCCTTTGGTGGCCCACGCGGCCCGGCGGATTCCCCTGGGCGACTTTCTGGACCAACGTCGTCGGATGCGTCGTGATAGGCGTGTTCATGGTGGTCATCACCGACGTATGGGCCGCCCACCGTCTGGTCCGACCCTTCTTCGGCACCGGCGTGCTCGGCGGCTTCACCACCTTCTCGACGTACGCCGTCGACATCCAGCGGCTCGTCGACGGGGGCCACCCCGGGACAGGGCTGGCCTACCTCGCCGCGACCCTGTGCGCGGCCCTCGCGGCGGTGTGGCTCGCCTCGCTGGCGGCCCGCCGCGTCCTGACCGGGAGGCAGCCATGACGAGGCTGACCGGTCGCGCCCTGCGCGTGACCGTCTTCATCGGCGAGAACGACACCTGGCACCACAAGCCCCTCTACACGGAGATCGTGCACCGGGCCCACGCCGCCGGGCTGGCCGGCGCGAGCGTCTTCCGCGGCTGCGAGGGCTTCGGCGCGTCCTCGCTGATCCACACCACGCGACTGCTCTCCCTGAGCGAGGACCTTCCCGTGGCGATCATCCTCGTCGACACGGAGGAGCGGGTGCGGGCCTTCCTCCCGCAGCTCGACGAACTCGTCACCGAGGGGCTGGTGATCCTGGACGACTGCGAGGTGATCCGGTACGTCGGCCGTCCGGACGAACCTGGCAAAACGGGCGGGAAGGGTAAGAAGTAGTTGTGAACTGGCTCTTGGTCGTCATCGGGGCCGTGGTCGGCGCTCCGCTGCGCTATCTGACCGACAGGGCGGTGCAATCGAGACACGACTCCGTCTTCCCCTGGGGCACGTTCGCCGTGAACCTCACCGGCTGTCTCGTCCTGGGCCTGCTGACCGGTGCCGTCTCCGCCGGCGCCGCGGGCTCGCACCTCCAACTCGTGCTGGGCACGGGGTTGTGCGGGGCCCTGACGACGTACTCCACCTTCTCCTACGAGACGCTCAGGCTCACCGAGACCGGCGCGGCCCTCTACGCTGCCGTCAATGTCGTCGCGAGCGTGGTGGCGGGCCTGGGCGCGGCTTTCGCCGGAGGCGCGATCGCCCAAGCTGTGTGGGCGTAGGTATTTGTCTCACGCCCGGGCGTAGTAAGACTGTCTACAGCACTGTCGACCAACTCCTCAGAACTGGATCCCATGAGCGCCATCTCCGTCGGTCAGGCCGTCGTCCTAGGAGTCGTCGAGGGGGTGACCGAATTCCTCCCCGTGTCCTCCACCGGCCACCTCAAGATCACCGAGGGGCTCATGGGCATCCCCGTCGACGACACGTCGGTCGTCGGGTTCTCCGCCGTCATCCAGGTCGGCGCCATCGCAGCCGTGCTCGTGTACTTCTTCAAGGACATCGTGCGGATCGTCTCCGCCTGGGGCCGCGGTCTGCGCAACCCGGCCGAGCGTTACCACCACGACTACAAGTTCGCCTGGTGGGTGATCTACGCCACCATCCCGATCGTCCTGGTGGGCCTGGCGGCCAAGCCGCTCATCGAAGGCCCCCTCGCCTCCCTCTGGGTGGTCGCGGGCTCGCTCATCGTCGGCAGTGGTGTGATGTGGGCCGCGGACCAGATGGGCCGGCACAAGCGCGGGGAGGACGACACCTCGTTCAAGGACGCGATGCTGGTCGGCTGCTCCCAGATCCTCGCCCTGCTGTTCCCCGGCTTCTCCCGTTCCGGCGCCACCATGTCCACCGCGCTCATCCTCGACCTGGACCGGGTCGCCGCCACCCGTCTCTCCTTCTTCCTCGGCATCCCGGCCCTGACCGGCGCCGGCCTGTACGAGCTGAAGGACGCGCTGGGTGCGGGCGTGGGCGCCGCCCCGCTCGTCGCCGGCACGGTCGTCTCCTTCGTCGTGGCCTACGCCTCCATCGCCTGGCTGCTGAAATTCGTCGCCAAGCACTCCTTCAACGCCTTCGTGGTCTACCGCATCGTCGTCGGCGTGGCACTTTTCGCTCTCCTGGCGACGGGTGCCCTCGGCAGCTGACGGGACCGGTCGACCCTGCTCGGGCGTGAAGTCTGCGGTGCGGACTTCGCGCCCGCCACATTTCACATTCCACCCGCCTTGACATCGGCCCGCGCTCACCCGGACCATCGGTCCCGTGAACCTGTCAGACAGCCAGACAGGTGGTCCGGGGCCGCGGCGCGTCAGCGCGATGGAAGCGGTGCTCGCCCACCTCCGCGGCGCCATCGAGCGCGGCGAGTACGCCATAGGCGACAAGCTCCCCTCCGAGGCGGAGCTGTGCCGCACGCTCGAGGTGTCCCGGCCCGTACTGCGCGAGGCGCTGCGGGCCCTGCAGACGATGGGCCTGACGGTCTCCAAGACCGGCAAGGGCACCTTCGTCGTCGCCGGCGCCGTCGAGGACCCCACCTTCGGCGACTATGCGGCCAGCGACCTGCTCGAAGTACGTCGCCACATCGAGATCCCCGTCGCCGGGTACGCAGCGCTGCGCCGCACCCCGGAGAACCTCGACCATCTGGCCCACCTCCTGGACCGCATGGAGCGGGAGACGGACACCACCGCGTGGGTCGCCATGGACACCCTCTTCCACCTCGGCGTGGCCGAGGCCGCCCAGAACCCGGTCTTCCGGCGGGTCATCGAGGAGATCCGGGACGCACTCGCCCGTCAGTCGGCTTTCCTTAACCAGCTGGGCGGCCGCCGCGAGCAGTCCAACCGGGAGCACCGGGCGATCGTCGAGGCGCTGATCGACGGTTCGGAGCACGACGCGGTTGCGGCCATGAGCCACCACCTCGACCGTGTCGAGACGACCCTGACCGACATCGTGCGCCCCGCGCGCGCGGACACCACCCCGGAACACGGAGCCGACGCGTGAACCCCGCGCAGGCCCACTCCGACCCACCAGTGATCCAGGCAGTCATGTACAGCAACTCTCCCGCGGACGCACCCCTCGTCCGTGAACCCCTCCACACCCCCGTCGCCCACCTCATACGCGGCGGTGTCGTCGAGGGCATCCACTACGGTTCCGTCGTCGTGCTGGGCGCAGGCGGCGAGGTCGAGTTCCAGCTCGGCGACATCGAGGCCGCCTTCTATCCGCGCTCGGCCATCAAGCCGCTCCAGGCCGTGGCCATGCTGCGGGCAGGACTGCCGCTCGACGGCGACCTGCTCTCGCTGGCCGCCGCGAGCCACTCGGGCGAGGAACGTCACCTCGCCGGCACCCGGCGCATCCTCGACCTGGCCGGTCTCACCGAGGACGACCTGCGCAACGTGCCCGACCTGCCGTACGACCCCGCCGTACGGGACGCCTGGGTGCGCGAGGGCCGCTCGCCCTCCCGACTGGCCCAGAACTGCTCCG
Source organism: Streptomyces sp. NPDC002619 (assembly GCF_042889305.1). Lineage (NCBI taxonomy): Bacteria > Bacillati > Actinomycetota > Actinomycetes > Kitasatosporales > Streptomycetaceae > Streptomyces > Streptomyces sp. NPDC002619. The sequence continues at coordinate 207,077 of NZ_JBIAQV010000009.1, forward strand.
GCAAGCACGCGGCCATGCTCTACACCGCCCAGCTCAACGGCTGGTCCCTGGACGACTACCTCGACCCGGCCCACCCGCTCCAGCAGGCGATCGCCGAGATCGTCGAGGACCTCACCGGGCAGCGCGTCGCCCGCGTGACGGTCGACGGATGCGGCGCGCCCCTGTTCGCCGTCTCCCTGCACGGCCTGGCCCGCGCGATCGCCCGCATCGCCTCGGCCGCGCCCGGCACCCCCGAGGCACGCCTGGCCGACGCGATGCGCGAGCACGCCGAGATGGCCTCCGGCGCCGGCCGCGACGTGGCCGCGCTGATGCGAGCCGTACCCGGGCTGCTCGCCAAGGACGGCTTCGAGGGCGTCCAGGTCGCGGCCCTGCCGGACGGTCGCGCCATCGCGGTCAAGATCGCCGACGGCGCCAACCGGGCCCGCGTCCCGGTCGCCGCGGCCGCGCTCGCCCGCGCGGGCGTCGACCCGTCCCTCCTCACGGAGTTCTCGGGCGAACCGCTTCTCGGCGGCGGCCAACCGGTCGGTTGCGTACGCCCGATCCGAGCCCTGGACCCGATCCCGATCCCCGTGCCGGCCTGCGCCTGAGACGGCGGCTCGGCGGCGCTGTGACGGCTATTGGCGGGCGCGTTGGGCCACCGGCCGCCGGCCGCGTCAGTCGCCGATCGCCGATATCGACGATCCGGGGCGTGGCGCGGCCCGTGCGTCACGGCGCGTGGCTCGGTCGTGGGCCGGACGCATCGGGCGTCGGCCAGTGGTCATCGGGTCCCGGACGCTGACCATCCGCAGTCCGACTCGCCTCCCCGCCCGGCCCTATGGTGCGCGCCCACCCTCACACCGCCCCACCCCACCTCCCCACCCCTCCGAAAGAGGCCCCACCTCCCATGCCCACCGCCGTCACCCGAACCGAGCACGACCTGCTCGGTGACCGGGACGTTCCCGCGCACGCCTACTGCTCGACGAGGACCGCGGTCGGCTCGCGGAGGCTGTCGAGTTGATCCCTGAGATCAACCTGGGGGCCACGGCCATCGGTACGGGCCTCAACGCGCCCGCCGGATACGCCGAGTCGGCCCGCCGCCACCTCGCCGACATCACCGGGCTGCCCCTGGTCACGGCCGCCAACCTGGTCGAGGCCACCCAGGACTGCGGTGCGTTCGTCCAGGTGTCGGGCGTGCTCAAGCGCATCGCGGTCAAGCTCTCCAAGAGCTGCAACGACCTGCGCCTGCTGTCCTCCGGCCCGCGTGCGGGCCTCGGCGAGATCAACCTGCCGCCGGTGCAGGCCGGTTCGAGCATCATGCCGGGCAAGGTCAACCCGGTGATCCCGGAGGTCGTCAACCAGGTCGCCTTCGAGGTGATCGGCAACGACGTCGCCATCACCATGGCCGCCGAGGCCGGGCAGCTCCAGCTCAACGCCTTCGAACCGGTCATCCTGCACTCCCTCTCGAAGAGCGTCACGCACCTGCGGAACGCCTGCCTCACCCTCGCCGAGCGCTGTGTCCGCGGCATCACCGCCGACACCGAAGCCCTGCGCGCGAGCGTCGAGAACTCCATCGGCCTGGTCACCGCCCTCAACCCCCACATCGGGTACACGGCAGCGACCGACATCGCCAAGGAGGCCCTCGTCACCGGCCGGGGCGTGGCCGAACTCGTCCTGGAGAAGGGGCTGTTGCCGGCCGAGACCCTCGCCGGCCTGCTGCGTCCCGAGATCGTCGCGGGCAGCGGGGCGCCCGTCGCCTGATCCGCGGTGAAGCAGCGAAGCGCCGGGACCGCCCGGAGGCACAATGGCGATCATGACAGCGACGTCGTCCCTCGCCTATCTGCCGGTCCTGGAACGCATCGCCGAGGAGGTGGAGCGCACGCCGGGCCGCGGGCGTCCCGCCGACTACATCCCGGCGCTCGCGGCCTGCGACCCGCGCCGCTTCGGCATGGCCGTCGCCGAGCTCGACGGCACGGTCTACGGGGTGGGGGACTGGCGGCAGCCGTTCTCGACGCAGTCCATCACCAAGGTGTTCACCCTCGCCCTCGACCTGGCCCGCGAGGGCGACGAACTCTGGGAGCACGTGGGCCGAGAGCCCTCCGGCAACCCGTTCAACTCCCTGGTCCAGCTGGAGTACGAGAACGGCATTCCGCGCAACCCCTTCATCAACGCGGGCGCGCTCGTCGTCACCGACCGCCTCCGGACCCGTACCGGAGATGCGGCCGGAGAGCTGCTCGCCTTCCTGCGTGCCGAGAGCGGCAACCCCGCCCTGGACTTCGACCTCGAGGTCGCCGCGTCCGAGACCGCCAACGGTGACCGCAACGCCGCTCTCGCCCATTTCATGGCGTCGTACGGCAACATCGACAACCCCGTGCCGGTCCTGCTCGACGAGTACTTCCGCCAGTGCTCCATCGCGGCCTCCTGCGCCGACCTCGCCCTGGCCACCGGCTTCCTGGCCCGGCACGGCATCCGCGCCGACGGCACCCGCCTGCTCACCCGCAGCCAGGGCAAACAGGTCAATGCGGTGATGCTGACCTGCGGGACGTACGACGCGGCGGGCGACTTCGCCTACCGCGTGGGCCTGCCCGGCAAGAGCGGAGTGGGCGGCGGCATCATCGCGGTGGTCCCGGGCCGCTGCACCCTGTGCGTCTGGAGTCCGGGCCTGGACGAGCGCGGCAACTCGGTGGCGGGCGTGGCCGCCCTGGACAGATTCACCACGCTGACGGGCCTGTCGGTGTTCTGAGAAGGGAGCGGGAGACTTGTCGACATATTCGGTGCCCGGCGGCGGCCTGCCAGGCCGACGAGCAGCCCCCGCCACACACAGGACACACTTCGGCTGCCGCCAGGAGGGGACGGCGTTGCTTTCCGGCCACCCCACGTTGACACGCTGACCGAGTGTTGGCCATGGCTTTCCCCGTCGATCTCCGCCGCTGTCAGGTACTCGGTCTGGCCGGTACCGCCTTCCTCGCGCTGGGCGGTGAGACGGCCGGCGCCCTGCCCGTGCGGGATCTCCTGGCCCCCGCCTCGGCCCAGGCGGCCCTAGGCCTGGTCGGCGTCTATTTCGGCGTCGTCCTGCTTATCGCGGCCTGGGCACTGCTCGGCCGTCTCGTCCACAGCGCCGAACCGCCGACCCCGCGCGCCCTGCTGCTGGTCCTCGCCGTCTGGGCGACCCCGTTGCTGCTCGCGCCGCCGCTGTTCAGCCGGGACGTGTACAGCTATCTGGCACAGGGCGCCATGGTCGACGCACACATGGACGTGTACGCGCACGGCCCCGCGCAGCTCGGCGGGCCGCTGGCCGACGAGGTGGCCCCGGTGTGGCAGCACACCGCTGCGCCGTACGGCCCCGCGTTCCTCGGCGTCGCCTCCACCCTGTCCGGCCTCACCCGCGGTGAACTCCCCGCCGGGCTCCTCGGGATGAGGCTCGTCGCTCTGCTCGGGGTCGCCCTGATGGCCGCCGCGCTGCCCCGTCTGGCCCGGCACAGCGGAGCCGACCCGGCCGCCGCCCTCTGGCTGGGGGCGCTGAACCCGCTCGTCCTGCTGCACCTGGTCGCGGGCGCCCACAACGACGCGATCATGCTCGGTCTGCTCGGCGCCGGCCTGGTCGCGGCGCTCGGCCGGTGGCCGGTCCTGGGCGCCGTACTCGTCACACTCGCGGCCCTGGTCAAGGCGCCCGCCGCGCTCGGCCTGCTCGCCGTGGTGGTGGTCCAGGCGCGGTCGGGCCGCAGCCCGGTGCGGTCCGTGCTGACGACCACGGCCGCGGCCGGGGCGACCACGGTCGCGGCGACGGCCGTCGCGGGCACGGGATACGGCTGGATAGGCGCACTCGACACCCCCGTCTCACCGCACAACTGGGCGCTCACCAGCCTGCTCGGCCGGGCGACCGGGGCGCTCCTCGAACACCTCGGCAGTGGCCTGGCGCCGTTCGCGATGCCCGTCTGGCACGTGCTCGGCCTCGTGCTCACTGCCGCCGCCGTGCTGTTCATATGGCTGCGGCTGCGCCCGAGCCCGGTGTACGCGCTCGGCCTCAGCCTGGCGGTGGTGGCCGCCTTCGGCCCGGCGATCCGCCCCTGGTACGCGCTGTGGGGTCTGTTCCTGATCGCGGCCGCCGCACCCACCACGTCGGTACGGCTCCGGGTGGCGGCCGTGACCGGCGCGCTGGCGCTGGGCGTCATGCCCAGCGGCGGCCCCGTGGACACCGGGCAGTTGGTGCTGGCCGTCTCGGGCGGCGTGCTCGCCGTGGTGGTGCTGTGGCAGGCCCATCAGGCGGCACAGGCCCCGGCCGTGGAGCGCACGGCATGAGGGGGCCCACGACCGACCGCGGGCGGGTGCTCCTCGTCCTGACGCTCGTCGCTGCCGTCACCGTCTTCACGGCGACCGTCCCGCTCCTGCGCGACTGGTTCGACCTGCGCGTCTACTACGGGGCGGTCGACACCTGGGTCCACCACGGCGGCCGGATCTACGACTACCGGGTGCCCGGGACGACGTACGGCTTCACCTATCCGCCGTTCGCCGCGCTCGGCATGCTGCCGATGGCGCTGATGGGACTGCACACCGCGATCGCGGTCGCGCTGCTGCTCAACCTGGTGGCGCTGGCGGTCGTCCTGCGGATCCTGGCCGGGCCGCGATGGAGACGGCACGGGTGGTACGGCTGGTCGCTGCTCCTGTGTCTGCTCGCACTGTTCGAGCCGCTGCGCGACACGTTCAGCTTCGGGCAGGTGAACGTCCTGCTGCTGGCCTTGGTCCTCAGCGACTGCTGGCTGCTGTCGACCGGCCGCGGCCGCTGGGCGGGTGTCGGGATCGGGCTCGCCGCGGCGATCAAGCTGACGCCCGCCGTCTTCATCGGCCTGCTGCTGCTCGCCCGCCGGTGGCGCGCCGCCGCGCTCGCCACCGCCGTGACCCTCGGCGCGACCGCGGTCGCCGCCTGGGCGGACCCCGCCGCCTCACGCTTCTACTGGACCGAGGCGCTGTGGGACACCAGCCGGGTGGGCCGCCTGGACTATGTGTCGAACCAGTCGCTGCAGGGCGTGCTGGCCCGGCTGGGCGAACCGCAGCGGCCCCTGTGGGCGACGGCGGTCCTGCTGGTTCTGTGCGTCTGGGCGTGGCGGGTGCGCCGGGCGGTCGCGGCCGGTGACTGGACGGCCGCCTTCGCCCTGACCGGCCTGGTGGCCTGTCTGGTCAGCCCGATCACCTGGGTGCACCATCTGGTGTGGCTGCTGCCGTCGTTCGCCGTGCTGGTCCGCGCCGGGCACCCGCGCGTCGCAGGCGCCCTGTACGCGGTGCTGTGCACCAGCGTGGTGTGGCTGTGGTTCGAGGACGCGTCCGGCATCGACGGATTCCTCGGCAGCAACATCTATACGTGGATCACGCTGGGTCTGCTGTTCGGGCTGCCGGTCGGTCAGCCGCGCGCGGACCGGGCGGCCTTGACCCTCAGCGCCAGTGCCACGGCCCCGACGCCCAGCCCGGCCACACCCGCGATGGCGCCCGTCTCCGGCCAGCCCGAATCGCCGTCGGGCACGGCCGAGGCCGCCGCCGGGGCCGCCACTGGCCTCGACCCGGTGCGCGGCGCGTCCAGCGAGCCCACCGGATCGACGTGCCCGTCCGCCTCGAAACCCCAGTCCAGCAGTGCTCGCGCCTCCTCGTACACGGTGAAGCCGCCCGCCTTCTGAGGGTTCATCACCGTCACCACGAGGGTGCGATCGCCCCGGCGCGCGGCGGCAACGAGGGTGTTGCCCGCCTTGGTGGTGTAGCCGTTCTTGATGCCGATCAGGCCGGGGTACGGCGCCACGCCGTCGTGCCCGGTCAGCAGCCGGTTGGTGTTCTCAATGCCGTACGACCCGACGTCGCCCGGGAATCCGGCCGAGGCGGTCGAGCAGTAGCGGGCGAAGTCCGGGCTGCGCAGCCCGGCGCGGCCGAAGACGGCGAGGTCGAACGCCGAGGACACCTGGCCCGGGGCGTCGTAGCCGTCTGGTGAGACGACGTGGGTGTCGCGGGCGCCCAGGGCACGCGCCTTGGCCTGCATCCGGGCGGCCGTGGTGTCCCAGCCGCCGTTGAGGGCGGCCAGGACGTGGACGGCGTCGTTGCCCGAGCTGAGGAAGACCCCGCGCCACAGGTCGGCGACCTGGTACGTGTGCCCCTCCTTGACGCCGACCACGCTGCTGCCGGGGCCGACGTCGGCCAGTTCCTGCTCCGTCACGGTGTGCCGGACGTCGGCGGGCAGTGCCGGCAGCACGGTGAGGGCGAACAGCGTCTTCAGCGTGCTGGCAGGGGGCAGCTTGCGGTGCGCGTCGTTCGCGGCGAGCACGTCGCCGGTGCGGGCGTCGGCCACCACCCAGGACAGTGCGGAGACCTCCGGCACGTTGGGGGTCCCGGGGCGCAGTCTGACCTGTGTCCCCGAACCGTAGAGGAGCGACGCCTTCGGCACCGCGTCCCCTTGCCGGCCCGGTGGGCTGGGCTCCGCCGACCCGGAGTGGGCGGCGGCCACGGGAGGCGTGAGCGCCAGGACGCCCGCCACACAGAGGGCGCAGGCCGACGCGGCCACCCTAGAAGAGAATCCGATAGTCATACGATCAACGTAGGAACGGGGTCGCCCCCCAGCCACGCTGCCGGGCCGAACGGGGACCGTGAGCAACCCGGATGCCGCACGTGGCCGGTCCCGGCGCGCCGCCGGTCAGTCCGTCGGCAGCGTCGGCTGGACCCGGCGCAGGAACGTCGCGTTGTCGGGCGTCTCGCGCATCCGCTCCAGCAGGGTCTCCAGGTTCGCCGGCCCTCCGTCCCTCGACTGCAGGACGCGCCTGAGACCGCGTACGGCCGTCAACTCGGCCGGAGACAGCAGGAGTTCCTCGCGCCGGGTACCGGACGGAGTGAGGTCGACGGCCGGGAACAGCCGACGGGAGGCGAGCTCCCGGTCGAGCCGGAGCTCCATGTTGCCGGTGCTCTTGAGCTCCTCGAAGAAGAAGCCGTCGGCACGCGAGCCGGTGTCCACCAGGGCGGTGGCCAGGATCGTGAGGGAACCGCCCTCCTCGGCGCGGCGTGCGGCGCCGAAGAACCGCTTCGGTCCGATGAGGGCCGTCGCGTCGACGCCGCCGCTCAGGGTGCGGCCCCCGGCGGCGGCCGCGTTGTTGTGGGCCCGGCACAGCCGGGTCAGGGAGTCGAGCAGGATGACGACATCCTCGCCCTCCTCCACGAGCCGCTTGGCCCGTTCGATCACGAGCTCGGCGAGCGCGATGTGCTGCTTGGGCGCCCGGTCGAAGGTCGAGGCGTACACCTCACCGCGCACTGAGCGCCGCATTTCGGTGACTTCCTCGGGACGCTCGTCGAGGAGCACCACCATCAGGCGGCACTCGGGGTGGTTGCCGGCGACGGCCGCCGCGATCTGCTGGAGCAGCACGGTCTTGCCGGTCTTCGGCGGGGCCACGATCAGCCCGCGCTGCCCCTTGCCGACGGGGGCGAAAAGGTCGGTGACACGTCCGGCGAGGCCGGACGCGGGGTGTTCGAGACGGATCCGCTCGCTCGGGTGCAGCGGAGTGAGGTCCCGGAAGTGGCGGCGCACGCGCAGCTCTTCGGCCGCACGGCCATTGACGCGCGCGACCTCGGTGAGAGAGCGCTGCGCCCCGCGCGCGCCTTCGACGAGGTCGCCCTTGCGCAGCCCGTACCGGCGGATCAGCGCGGGGGAGACCTGGGGATCGGTGGGCGAGGGCAGGCAGCTCTCGGCCCGCAGCTGCCCCTTCCCGTGCGCGTCGATGTCGAGGACACCGGTGACGAGCCGGGGGGCCTGGGGCTGCTCCTGTACGGGAGGGTGTTCGAGTGTGGTGGTCATGAAGGGTGGTCCTCTCATGGACGGGTGGCCTGGCATCAGGCATGCGAAGAAGGGGGAGGGGCCGCGAGCGAGGGCGTACGAGCGCGCCTCGGCGGCGGTGAACACCTCGGGTACGGCAGTGCTACGACCCCTGCCGACGAGGTGTGCGGAAAGGCTGCCGCGCCGACCTGAACGGTGGGCGGTTCGGCGAGCCGAGGAGAAACTGGCACCGGCGCCCTCAGCAGGGCGTACACAAGTGCTGACCGCACTGTACCACTCGGGGCAGAGCCGCGGCTGTGGGGGGCGCTGCGGGACGGGCGGATCCCCGAGGGCTGGCCGCTGGCGACCTTCGCGACCGTGCAGGGCATGACCACGGCCGACGGAGATGACCACCGGCGGCTGCGGTCGCTGGTGAGCCGGGCGTTCACGGCCCGGCGGGTGGAGGAACTCCGGCCCGAGATCGAGGAGTTGACATCCTCCCTGCTCGACGACCTGTCCCGTGCCGCCGAGGCGGATGACGGAGTCGCTGATCTGCGGCGGCACTTCGCGCTGCCGCTGCCCATGGGCGTCATCAGCGAGCTGCTCGGCGTGGACGAGCCGTACCGGGACCGGCTGCATCACCTGTCCAACCAGGTCGTCGCCACCGACATCACGCCCGCGCGGGCCGTCGACGCAAACCGCGAACTCGTGACCGTTCTCGGTGAGATCGCCGCCGCCAAGACCGAGCGGCCCGGCGACGACCTCACCAGCGCGCTCATCGCCGCCCGCGACGAGGACGGCGACCGGCTCAGCCCGCCTGAGCTGATCGGCACGCTCGTGCTGATGATCATCGCCGGGCACGAGACCACGCTGAACCTGATCACCAACGCCGTACGGGCCCTGTGCGGTCACCGCGACCAGCTCGACCTCGTGCGCGAGGGCGGGGCGAGCTGGGGCGACGTCGTGGAGGAGACACTTCGCTGGGACGCGCCGGTCAGCTACTTCCCGTTCCGGTACCTGGTGCGGGACCTGACCGTCGACGGGACGCTGATTCCGGCGGGCACGCCCGTGCTGGCCGGGTACCCTGCCGCCGGGCGCGACACCGCCGCGTACGGCCCGGACGCCGACCGTTTCGACGTCACACGGCCGGCGCGCCCCGGAGCCGTACGGAACCTGTCGCTCGGACACGGCGCCCACTACTGCCTCGGCGCCCCGCTGGCCCGGTTGGAGGCGACGACGGCCTTGGAGCGACTGTTCACCCGCTTCCCCGCTCTCGCACTCGCCGACCCCGAGGCCGAACTCGCCCGCCACGCCAGCTTTGTCGGCAACAGCGTGCGGACTCTTCCCGTGCGGCTGAACTCCTGAGCCGAGCGGCGGCGAAGGGCGCTCTTGCGGTGAGGCAACCGTGCCTCCACAGAGGTACGGCGATCAGGCGTGATCGCGGGTGTCGCCAGGACCCGGCCCGCCCGCGCGCGTAGTTTTTTCGACCGAGGTGTCGATTCGGGGCGTTCCCGTTCGTCGGTGGGGTGCAGGAAGCTCATGAACACCGGGAGGAACCATGAAGTACATGCTGCTGGTCTGCGGTGACGACACCGCCGACGCCTCCGGAATGGCACCCGTCGAGCCCTGGGTGGAGGAGCACGGCGTCCGCAGCGGCGCGCGGCTCTACGGCCACCGACTGCGCCGGCCCGTCGAGGCGGTCACCGTGCGCGTGCGCGACGGCGAGGTGCTGCGCACCGACGGTCCGTTCGCCGAGACGAAGGAGTACGTCGCCGGGTTCGACGTCGTGGACTGCGCGAACCTGGAGGAGGCGGTGGCGATCGCCGCGCAGCACCCCGTGGCGACGATCGGCGCGATGGAGGTGCGTCCCTTCTGGGACGAGGGCGGCGCCGACGCGGAGACGGACATCCGCCGGCTCGACGCAGAGCTGACCGCGGCCGCGCGCGAGCGCGACATCGACCGGACGATGGCCTGCTACGCCCCGGACGTCGAGGCGTTCCACTTCATGGGCGGCGAGGAGCTGATCGGCATCGGCGCCCTGCGCAAGGCGGTGGAAGGGTGGTTCGCCACGCTGACCGGGCCCCTCCACCGCGACGTCCTCGAACTGCGGGTACGGCCGGGGGAGGGCAGCGCCTTCAGCCACGCCCTCGTCCAGTTGCGCGGAACCCGCGTCGGCGGAGAGCCGCTCGACCGCGTGGTCCGGCTGACCACCGGCTACCGCGACGCCGGCTTCGGCTGGCTGATCGCCCACGAGCACATCTCCGCGCCACTTGAGAGCCGCACCACGAAGGAGCGGTCATGAAGTACGTACTGTTCGTCTGCACCCCGGTCGGCGGCGAGGAGCTCAGCCCCGCCGAGATCGCCGTCGACCCGCGCTTCACCTCGTACATCGACGAGGTGCGCAGCCGCGGCATCGGCCGGGGCGGAGCACGTCTGCGCCCCGTGTCCGACGCCACCACCGTCCGCGTCCAGGGCGACGAAGTCCTGCTCAGCGACGGCCCGTTCGCGGAGTCCAAGGAGTACGTCGCCGGGATCGACATCGTCGAGGTCGCCGACCTCGACGAGGCCATCTCACTCGCCTCCCGGCACCCGGCCGCGCTGGCCGGCGGCTCGGTCGAGGTGCGGCCGGTCTGGGAGTGAGTGACACGGACGAGGTCGAGGAGGCGGTCGCGGCCGCCTTCCGAGAGGAATGGGGCCAGGTCGTCGCCACCCTGATCCGGGTGACCGGCGACTGGGACCTCGCCGAGGAGTGCGCCCAGGACGCCTTCGCCCAGGCCCTCGACCGGTGGCGGCGCGACGGAGTGCCGCGCCGCCCCGGCGCCTGGCTCAACACGACCGCCCGCCACCGGGCCCTGGACGTGCTGCGCCGGGAGGCGGTGGGGGCGGAGAAACTGCGGGAGGTGGCCGTGCTGACGCGGGACGGGGAGTCGTACGACGACGATGACAGCGGAGTCCGGGACGACCGGCTCCGGCTGATCTTCACCTGCTGCCATCCGGCGCTGCCCATCGAGGCACGGGTCGCGCTCACCCTTCGTACCCTCGCCGGTCTGACCACGCCCGAGATCGCCCGCGCCTTCCTCGTCCCCGAGGCCACCATGGCCCAGCGGCTGGTGCGGGCCAAACGCAAGATCCGCAACGCGGGGATCCCGTACCGCGTCCCGCCCGCGCACCTGCTGCCCGAGCGCACCACGGGGGTCCTCGGTGTGCTCTACCTGCTCTTCAACGAGGGCTACGCGGCCACCGCGGGCGCCGACCTGGTGCGCGCGAACCTGTGCGCCGAGGCCATCCGCCTCGCCCGTGTCCTGGCCCGTCTCATGCCGGACGAACCCGAGGTGCTCGGCCTGCTGGCCCTGCTGCTCCTGCACGACGCCCGCCGCGCCACCCGGGTCGACGCGGCCGGTGAACTGGTCACCCTGGAGGACCAGGACCGCACCGCCTGGGACCGCGCCGAGATCGACGAGGGCACCGCCCTTCTGGAGACGACGCTGCGCCGCGGCCGGCCCGGCCCGTACCAGATCCAGGCCGCCATCGCCGCCTGCCACACCACCGCGCCCACGGCCGAGGACACCGACTGGTCCGACATCGCGGCGCTCTACGGCGAACTCCGGCGCCATGTCCCCTCCGCCGTCGTACGCCTGAACCGGGCCGTCGCCGTGGGCATGGCCGAGGGCCCCGAGTCCGGTCTGGCCCTGGTGGCGGAGCTGGAGCGGGAGGGCGAACTGGCCGGATACCACCTGCTGCCCGCCACCCGCGCCGACCTGCTGCGCCGCCTCGGCCGCGCCCGGGAGGCCGCCGAAGCGTACGCGCGGGCGCTGGACCTCGTCGAGAACGACGCGGAGCGCCGGTTCCTGGAGAAGCGGCTCGCTGAGTGTCGATCCGGCTGAGTGCCGTTCGTCGGTGGGGTGCAAGGGATCCGAAGGACCGCACGGGAGACTCCCACGACCGCCGCCTTCGTACGACCGGCCGCACGCCTGCTCGCCGCGGCCCTTTCGCGGGGCCGCCGCCGCCCGGTGCACAGTGCCTCCGAAACGCCGCCGTCCGATCGCGCCCCGGCACCCCGGACGCCGCGGCGGACCGGAGGCCGGAATGCGGGACGGCGTCCGGTCGGCGGAGTGGATCCCCGCCGACCGCTGAGCACGCTCCGCCGTCCGGCAGCGGCTGGTCGTCCGCTCACGCGGACCGTGCCTCCGCCTCCTTGGTGATCCGGTCGAACTGGGCGCCCATGGCCTCCGCCAGGGCCTGGGCGCCCGACAGCGGACGCACCATGACCGTGAGCTCGTCGATGAGCCCGTCGTCGCCGACATGGATGAAGTCGCAGCCGCTGAGCTCCCGTTCGCCGACCCGAGCCGTGAACACCAGGGCGTGGTCGCGGCCGTCGGGCCCGGTGAGCTCACGGTCATAGCGGAAGTCCTCGAAGACCCGCGTCACACCGCGCAGGATCGCCGCGGTGATCGCCTTGCCCGCGTACGGCTTGAACACGACCGGGCTGGAGAACACGACGTCCTCGGCCAGCAGCGCCTCGACGGCGTCAAGGTCCCCCGCCTCGACCGCCTTGCGGAACGCCTGCATCGGATCACCCCATAGTCAATTATTTGAGTAGGTGCGGATGAGAATAATCACCGGCTGTTAACGTGTCCACATGTCCCTCAAGTACGCCGTCCTCGCCGCGCTCCTGGAGGGCGAGGCCTCGGGCTACGAGCTGTCGAAGGTCTTCGACGTCTCCCTCGCGAACTTCTGGCCCGCCACCCCGCAGCAGCTCTACCGGGAACTGGAGCGCCTCGCGCAGGACGGTCTGATCGAGGCACGGGTGGTGCGGCAGGAACGCCGTCCCGACAAGCGGATGTTCACGCTCACCGAGGCCGGCCGGGCGGACCTGCGCGCCTTCGCCGACGAGCCGCCCCGGCGGCCCACCGCCATCCGCGACGAACTCCTCATCAAGATCCAGGCCATGGACGGCGGCGACCCTGAGGCGACCCGCGCGCTGATCGAGGAACGCATGTCCTGGGCACGCGGCAAGCTCGCACGCTATGAACGGGTGCGCGAACGCCTCCTGGACGGGCGGACCGAGGAGGAGCACCTGCGCACGGCCGACCGCATCGGCCCGTACCTCACTCTCATGGGCGGGATCGCCTTCGAGGAGGAGAACCTGCGCTGGTGCCAACGGGTTCTAGCCGTCCTGGAACAGCGAGTTCCCCTAGGCTGACCGGATGTTCAGCCCCGAAGGTCCCAGTCTGCGCGAACTCGCCGTCCAGGCAATGTCGTCCGTGGAGCACGGCTACGACCTGCTCGCCCCGAAGTTCGACCACACCCCCTTCCGGACCCCGGAGTCGGTGCTGGAGTCCGTCGCCACGGCACTCGACCGCACCGGCCCCTTCGAGGACGGACTCGACCTGTGCTGCGGCACCGGCGCCGGAATGGACGTGCTGGCGCGCGTCTGCCGGGGGAGCGTCACCGGGATCGACTTCAGCGCCGGCATGCTCGACGTCGCCCGGCGCCGACCCCGCCCGCAGGGGCCGCATGTCGCCTGGGTGCGCGGCGACGCCCGCGCTCTCCCGTTCGGGCCGGCCTTCGACCTGGTGGTGAGCTTCGGGGCGTTCGGTCACTTCCTGCCCCGCGAACTCCCGGGACTCTTCGGCCAGGTCCACTCCGTGCTCCGGCCGGGCGGCACCTTCGCGTTCCCCGTCCTCGCGCCGCCCCGCCCCTCGGGCCTGGGCTTCTGGCTGCTGCTCGGCTTCGACACGGCGATGCGTGTCCGCAACGCCGTGTGGCGGCCGCCGTTCGTCATGTACTACCGGGCCTTCCGACTCGGCACGGTCCTCACCGAGTTGGGGCGCGCCGGCTTCGAGGTGGACCTGCTCGTTCTTCCCGAGTTCGGTCACCGCGACGACGGCACGCCCCGGGCCCGCCTGGTCAGGGCCCGCCGACTGCCCTGACCGGCTTGGCCGTTCAGATCAACGTCAGGTGACGCCGCCATCCGCTGCAACTCGGGTCCGTCAACTGCTCCCAGAAGACGGGCAGATCGCTGTCCTGAAGCGCACGCAGGGATATCTCCACGGCGCCGACTCTGTCAGACCGCCGCCGGCAGCGTGAACTCGTAGACCAGCGTGTCCTGTTTCGTGTCCACGACCAGGTCCGTGATCTCCAGCGGGCGGGCGTACTGGTCGTGGACGCGTCGGGTCACCCGTACCGAGGAGGCGTCCGCGAGCTGGGTGATGGCGTCCCGGTGGTGCAGGGTCAGTCCCGCCCTGCGCATCCAGTCGTAGGCCCGGCGCAACTGCGCGGCCGCCGCACCGTCCGCGCGGTCCCGGTAGCGACCCAGCTCCTCGACCTCGGACAGCGCCACCGCGGAAAACGACGTCACCGCGGTGCGCAGGGTACGGCCGTCGGGCGCGGCCGACTGGTAGCGGTGCACCAGCGTCGGCCGAAGCGGGGCGAGCCCCAGCGCGGCGGCGTGCTCCGGCGGAGGAGCCTCCCAGGTCACGGTGGTCCGGTCGACCGCGCAGGGGTCCGCGGTCCGTACGCCCACCGGGAATGCGAGGGACACCGGGTCCTCCAACGGTCTACCGGTCAGACTCGCGTGGCTGCCCCGACGGTCGGTGGCGACCAGCCCGTCTCGCCGCAGCACCTCCAGTGCCTGCCGGACGGTCTCCCGGCTGACCCCGAAGTGCCCGGCCAACTGCCGCTCGCCGGGCAGTCGTTCACCTGGCGGGATGGTGCCGTCGCGCAGTTCGCCGAGCAACTCCGTGGCGATCCGCCAGTACAGCGGCGGGGACTGGTCGTCGGTCTGCGAGTGTTCGTGGGGGGTGGTGCGGGCCATGCCGCGCCTCCTGTTGGTGACAAGACGTAGCCGTGTGGGCTCATTGCGCGACCACATCTAGCATTGGTCTAAACCATTAGGGAAGTGCGGTCGGCCGGTTCGGCCGAAAGTGAACCGTGCCCCCGTGTCACAGCGCGCTGTACAGCGCGTCCACCAGGGCCATCTTCCGGGGATCGTCGGCGATGCGCGGCCCCATCCGGTTCATCACATAGCCCAGCGACACCCCGGCCTCCGGGTCGGCGAGCCCACACGAACCGCCGAAGCCGTCGTGTCCGAAAGCCCGCGGATTCGGCCCGTACGAACCGTTCGGTCCGCTGAGCCACAGACCGAGACCGATCTCCGTCTCGCTCTCGAAACCGGCCCCGAGCACCAGATCCCGGCAGCTGCCCTGCCCTTCGCGCACCCGCTCGGCCGCTTCGGCGGACAGGACGAGCCGGCCGCCGTGGGAGCCCCGCCCGGCGAACACGCCGTACAGCGCGGCGACGGCCCGCGCCGTGCCGTGCCCGTTGGCGGCCGGGATCTCGGCGGCGCGCCACTGAGGGGTGTTGGCCTGCGCGGCGCCCACCACCGGATTGGTCAGCGCCGCGAGCGCTGCGGGTGCCAACTGGCTGAAGATCGCGGCCTGTTCACTGGTCAGCCCGCCCCGCGCATGCACCAGTTCGGCCACCCGGCCGGACTCCTTCTCCGGCAGCCCGATGGTGAAGTCGATTCCGAGCGGGCCGGTCACCTCCCGCTCCAGGAACGCCCCCGGCAGCAGCCCCGAGATCCGCCGCACCACCTCACCGACCAGGAAGCCGTACGTCAGCGCGTGGTACCCCGAGCGCGACCCCGGCTCCCACCACGGCTGCGTCGCCGCGAGCCGGGCGGTCGTCAGCTCCCAGTCGTAGAGCTGCTCGAGCGAGTGCGGCTCGCGCAGCCCGGACAGGCCGGCGCGGTGCGACAAGAGGTGCCGTACGAGGACCCGCTCCTTGCCCGCCGCCGCGAACTCCGGCCAGTACGCCGCCACCGGTGCGTCGAGGTCGAGCAGCCCCCGGTCGGCGAGGATGTGCGCGCACAGCGCCACCGGTCCCTTCGACGTCGACCAGACGTTGACCAGGGTGTCCCGCTCCCACGGCCGGGTGTGCGCCTCGTCGGCCCACCCGCCCCACAGGTCCACCACCGGCTCGCCGTCGACCGTCACCGCCACCGCGGCGCCCAGCTCGTCCCGGTCCCGGAAGTTCTCCTCGAACGCCTGCCGCACCGCCGCGAAGCGCGCGTCGCAGTGACCGTGAACGTCTGGCACGTGCTCGGGCATGGGCCCTCCGTCGTCCGCCGGAAAGCCCGGGCCGCGACGCTGCGACCCGGGCACCCCGAACGTACCGACTGGTCGGACCGGAGGGAAGGGTGATGGTGCAGGAATCACGCGGCCACCGGACTGCTCAGGCGTACGAACGCAGCCAGCGCAGCTTCTCCGCCTCCTGGAACGGGCCGCCGCCCTCGTGGTCGTTGAAGTCGTAGACCTCGATCGACTTGTTGTCGTGGGTCCAGGCGTTGAACGCGGCGAAGACCGTGGAGGGCGGGCAGGTCTGGTCCTCCAGCGCCGCGGAGAACAGGGCGGGAGCCCGGCCGCGGGCCGCGAAGTGGACGCCGTCGAAGTAGGAGAGCGTGCGCAAGACGTCCTCGGTGCGGCCGCGGTGGGTCTTGAGATAGAGACCGATCTCCCGGTACGGGTGCCGGTCCGTCAGTGTTGTCGCGCGCGGGAAGTCGCACAGGAACGGCACGTCCGGGGCGACCGCCACCAGGTCGGGCACCAGCCCGCCCACGGCGAGGGTGATGCCGCCGCCCTGGCTCGCGCCGAGCGCCACGGTCCGCGTCGCGTCGGTCAGCGGATGCGAGCGGGCCGCCTCGATCGCGCGCACCGCGTCCGTGTAGACCCGGCGGTAGTAGTAGTTCTCCGGCGCGTCGACGCCTCGGGTCATGAAACCGGGGTACGCGGGCGCACCGCCCACCGGGTCGGCCGTGTCGCCCCCGCCACCCCAGGCACTGCCCTGGCCTCGCGTGTCCATCACGAAGTGCGCCCGGCCCGTCGACGCCCACAGCAGATGCTCGTGGGGCAGGCCGCGCCCGCCGCCGTAGCCCACGAACTGCACGACCAGCGGGAGCGGTTCCTCCGCCCAGGCGGGCAGCAGCAGCCAGCCCTTGACGGGGTGGCCACCGAAACCGGCGAACGTCACGTCGAACACCTGGACCGTGGACAGGCCGGTGTCGACCGGTTCGAAACGCGCGTCCAGATCGTGCTCGCGGGCCTCTTGGAGCGTCTTGGACCAGAAGGCGTCGAAGTCCTCGGGCTCCGGGGACTCGCTGCGGTACGCGCGGAGTTCCTCGGGAGAGAGGTCGAACAGGGGCATCGACAACCGCCTTTGCGAAGGATGACTGCGAATGATCTCACCGTACGTGGACGGTCCGACCGGTCGCCAGGGCCCGGCCCGAGGTGCGCGTGGGCCCCATGTGCGAGCGGGCCCCATGTGCGAGTGGGCTTCACGTCCGGCCGCGCGTCCAGTCCGGACCTGTACGGGCCCACTCCCGCTCCCACTCGTTCAGCCGGTGCCGGAGCGAGACCCGTCGTACGACGCCGTGGCCGAGCAGCACCACGCCGGCCGCTCCGCCTGCGGCGAAGACGCCGATGGTGACGGTGTGCTGCCAGATCGCGACGTCGCCCGGTGGCGCGGTCACATCGCGTCCCCGGGAGTCGAACCACACGTCCACCACGTCACCCTGATGTGTCCCCGCCGGGACCCGGGCCACCGCCGTCCACGTCCCCTTGCCCGGCTCCGTCCAGCGCACCGTCGCTCGGTAGGCGTGTTCCCTGCCGCCCTGCACCGTGGGGAGCTGGTCGGGTGTGCTGCCGAGCACCTCGGCGCGGACACGGTGCCGCTCGGCCCGCTGGACCGCGGCGATCGACCGCGCCGCGTCGTGGGCCCACAGGCCCGCCAGCGCCCCTGCCAGGGGCGCGGCCACGCACAGCAGGACGGCGACGACCACCGCCGTCCATGCCTCCACGACATCCGACCGGCGCCGCAGCGGATTGCGCCGCCAACGCCAGCCGCGCACCCGGGTTCGCATGTCGACCTCCTCGCCGTCACCGGAGCCGGAGGGCCGGGCGGCACCCTGTGGGGGCCGGTCCACCGCTCCCCGCGCACCGCGCACGGATGCGAGCGTCCACACCCATGTCGTACCCCGTACGACACCGCTCGCTCACCTCACGAACCACACACCGCCGAGATTTCAGCGTGGCGAAGGAGCCCACAGCGGCGCTCGACGCCGACTTGCGCACCACCCGTGATCCGGCGCCCGCCGCCGGGCCGCCCTCTGTCCGTGCGGCGTCCAGGCGTCCGGGCGTCGGCCGGGCCTCAGCCGAAGCGTTCGATGCGGATGCGGTCCACGGGCTGGCCCGCCTCGACGAGGAGGCGCGAGGCGTGCTCGGCGAATCCGTTGGAGCCGCACACATAGGCTTCCCACCCACTGGGCGGCTGCGCGGCCAGGAGCGGGGCCACATGTGCGGCGGCCATACGTCCCACCGGCACACCCTTCGGCGCACTGCGAGTGAACACGGCCGTCGTCTCGGCGCCGAGTTCCCGCGCGTAGATCAGTTCCTCGGGAGCGCGCGCGGACACCAGCATCCTGAGCGGCACGGTGAGTCCCTGGGCCCGGTGGTGCCTGATCATCGACATGAGCGGCACGACTCCGGACCCCGCGCCGACCAGCAGCGCGGGCCGGTCCCCGGGCCAGGCGAAGAAGCCGCTGAGCGGGCCGCGCACCTCGACCGTGTCACCGGGCCGGGCCTCGGTGTGGAACCAGCCGGAGACCTCGCCGCCCTCGACGTGGTCCAGGGTCAGCTCGATGTGCCCCGAGGCGTCGGGCGCGGACGCGATCGAGTAGTGGCGCTGGGCCGTGTAGCCGTCCTCGGCGGTCAGCCGCAGCATCAGGTGCTGCCCGGGCAGGTGCCCGGCCCAGGCGGGCACCGCGAACCGGAAGGTCGCGGCGTGCGGGGTCTCGCGCCGGATCTCGGTGAGGGTGGCCGGCTGCCAGGTCGACGCGGTCTGGTCGCCGACCGCGATGCGTCCGGGCACCGCGAAGCGCGTCGGGGGAGTGAAGGTCTCAGTCACCGGCGTACCGCTGTTCCTGCCAGGGGTTGCCGCGCGCGTGGTAGCCGTTCTGCTCCCAGAAACCGGGCTGGTCGTGGTCGAGGAGCGTGATACCCGCGATCCACTTGGCGCTCTTCCAGAAGTACAGGTGCGGCACCAGCAGCCGCGCCGGGCCGCCGTGTTCCGGGGCCAGCGGCTCACCGCCGTACTCCCAGACGATCCAGGCCCGCCCGCCCGTGAGGTCCGCGAGCGGGAGGTTGGTGGTGTAGCCGGTGTGGGAGTAGGCGAGGACATGGGTGGCGGACCCATGGGGCCGCACCACATTGAGGAACGCGTCCAGCGAGACGCCCCCGAACCGCACCCCGAACTTCGACCAGCTCGTCACACAGTGGATGTCGCCCTCGTACGCCGACGCGGGCAAGGTGTGCGCCTCGTCCCAGTTCCAGGTGCGCGGCTCGGCCACCAGCCCGTCCACGCGGAACGTCCAGTCGGCCGGCGCCAGGTCGGGCGTGACCTCCGCGGACAGCACGGGCCAGTCGTCGCCCGCGTCGTACTGCCCGGGGGGTAGCCCGGCGTTGCTCACGCGTGGGCGGCCGGTGAAGCCGCGGGTGACGCTCATTGAAGTGCTGCCTGCCCAGGTGCTGACGCGTAGTGCTGCGCTGACGCGCACTGATTGCTTACGCATTCAACCGTACGTGGGCCTCGGACCTGCCTCGGTCCCGGGTCGCCCGGCGATCATTAAAGCCGTGTGAACTCTCCCGCGCCCGGGGAATAGCCGCCCGGCGATCTCCCTTGGACGTGGAGTGCCGGTATCGGTGGCCCGTACAGCCGGTGGTCCGGTGACAGCGAAGGAGAGTGGGAGCAATGCCGAAGGCGTACGTCTTCACGCGGTACGGCGGCCCGGAGGCCGAGGCGCTCGTGGATGTCGACCGGCCGCGTCCGGGCGCCGGTGAGGTGCTGGTCGCGGTGCGCGCCGCGGGGGTGAACCCCGTCGACTGGAAGCAGCGCTCGGGCTACCGCCGCCCCGGCGAGACCGGTGAGCGCGTCTTCCCGGTCGTGTTCGGCAACGAGGTCTCCGGCGTCGTCGAGGAGACCGGCGAGGGCGTGACCGGCTTCGCCATCGGCGACGAGGTCTTCGGCAACACCGTGGCCGGGGGCTATGCCGAGTACGCCCTGCTGCCCGTCGCGGTCACCGCGCACAAGCCCGCCGGGCTGTCCTTCGCCGACGCCGCCACCCTTCCGGTGGCCGCGGCGACCGCGTACGACGGCGTCCGTCAGCTCGGCCTGCCCGCCGGTGCGACGCTGCTGGTCACCGGTGCCGGTGGCGGCGTCGGCGCGGCGGCCGTGCAGATCGCCCGTGCCTTCGGGCTGCGGGTCGTGGGCGTGGCGAGCGAGGCGAAGAAGGACTTCGTGGAGTCGCTCGGCGCCGTGCACGTGCCGTCCGGGCCGGACCTCGCCGACCGCGTACGGGCGGCCGCGCCCGACGGCGTCGACGGCGTGTACGACCTGGTCGGCGGCGAAGTGCTCGCCGAGGCCGCCACCCTGCTCACCGACCGGACCAAGCTGATCACCGCCGGAGCCTCGGCCGAGGCCGTCGCCGAACTGGGCGGCGCCCGCGTGGCCCGTGCCCGCACCGCCGCCGTCCTCGACGAGGTGGCCCGGCTCGTGGTCAACGGCGACCTGGACCCGCATGTCACCCGGACCTTCCCGCTGGAGCGGGCCGACGAGGCGCTGCGTGCCGTCGAGGACGGCCACGTCCGCGGCAAGATCGTGATCGAGGCCGCCGCATGACCGACGTGGACCAGGAGAACGGCGTGCCGACAGACGCCTCGCACATCCTCGACAACCCCGCCTTCGCCTCGTTGACCGGCCCGCACGCCCGCTTCGCCGAGCGGCGCGGTCGGGTGCTGCGCTACCCGGTGGACGTGTCCCCGTGGCTGGCGTTGCCCGACGAGCCCGACGCGGACGACTGGGCGGACCTCGCCGCGCTGGCCGGACCGGGCGCCGAGGTCCCGCTGGCCGGCTTCCGGGGCCGGGTTCCGGACGGCTGGGAGATCACCTTCCAGATGGAGGGCGTCCAGCTCGTCGACGACGGCCTCGCCGCCGCACCGGACGCGGAGGCCGTCCGCCTCGGCGCCGACGACGTACCCGAGATGCTCGACCTGGTCGAGCGGACCCGGCCGGGCCCGTTCCTGCCCCGCACCATCGAACTCGGTACGTATCTGGGCATACGGCGAGACGGCGCCCTCGTCGCCATGGCGGGGGAGCGGCTGCACCCGCCGGGCTGGACCGAGATCAGCGCGGTCTGCACCGACCCGGCCTTCCGGGGCGAGGGCCTGGCGACCCGGCTGATCCTCGCTGTCGCGCACGGCATCCGGGAGCGTGGCGAGACCCCGTTCCTGCACACGGGTGCGGGCAACACCAACGCCATCCGGCTGTACGAGTCGCTCGGTTTCCGGCTGCGGCGCAGGACGGCCTTCCTCGCGGCCCGGGCGCCGGAGCGGCTGGCGGACGGGCGTGAGGCCGTACCGGTGGCGTGACGCGGGGCGGGGCCGCGGCGTGAGCTGCGCGGTGGCGTGACGCGGGGCGGGGCCGCGGCGTGAGCTGCGCGGTGGCGCGCTGCGGCCGCCCGCTCGGCTCGGTCGGTCAGTCGGTCTCGGCGTCCGGCCCCGCGTTGTAGCGCTCCAGATACCGGGCGAACCGCGCCAGGTCCTGCTCCGGCCAGTCCGCGAGCCGTTCCCGCACGGCGGCCCGGTGCCTGAGAGTGACCTCCGCGAGGATCTCCCGCCCGGCGTCGGTCAGATGCAGCACCTGGACCCGGTGGTCCGCCGGGTCCAGGCGCCGCTCCACGAGCCCGTCCCGCTCCAGCGCGGCCACCCGGCGGCTGACCGTGGACTTGTCCAGGGCGTAGAGCGCGGCCAGATCGGTGGCCCGGCAGCCGTCCCGCTCCTCCAGGTGGCCGAGCAGGGTGTACGACACCAGGGACAGCTCGGGGTGCATGCGGCCCGCCGAGGCCCTGGCCCGGCGGGCGAAGATCGTCATCTCGCGCTGGATGGTCTCGACGGCCGTCTGCGCTGCACTCACAAGAACTCCTCCTCGGCCGCTCTGGTTGCAGAGTACAACTTGAGGGAGTCGTGGGCGGAGCGCCAAGGCTCACGAGGATGCGGTCGAAGAGACCGTCGCTGTCCGGGCGTTGGGGTAGGGTGGCCGTCCGGCCGTGGATCGTCCCGGCCCTGCTGTCCAGGAGGTGAGACCCATTACCGCTGTGTCAGGTCGGGTGCTCTCTCCTCGAAACGGCGCGGAACACCGTTAGCGTGTGACCGCGGGAGCGCCCTTCGGCCCCAGGTCTCCGAAAGGCTCTCGGCTTCCATGCCCCAAGATTTGCCCCTTTCCCCGCCTTCCGTCGTCGCCGCGCTGCGCGCCGCCGGATGCGTCTTCGCCGAGGACGAGGCGGAGTTGATCCTCGCCACCGCCCGAACGCCGGACGAACTCGCCATGATGGTGGACCGGCGTATCTCCGGGCTGCCCCTCGAACACGTCCTCGGCTGGGCCGAGTTCCACGGACTGCGCCTCGTCGTGGAACCGGGCGTCTTCGTCCCCCGCCGGCGCACCGAGTTCCTCGTCGACCAGGCCCTCGCCCAGGTCCCGGACGCCTCGGTGGTCGTGGACCTTTGCTGCGGCTCCGGTGCGGTCGGCGCGGCCCTGGCCGCCGCGCTCGGCCCGGTCGAGCTGCACGCCGCCGACATCGACCCGGCCGCGGTGCGTTGCGCCCGCGGCAACATCGCCGCCTACGGCGGCCACGCTCACGCGGGCGACCTGTTCGACGCCCTGCCCACCGAACTGCGCGGCCGCGTCGGCATCCTCGCGGCGAACGTGCCGTACGTCCCCACCCACGAGGTGGGCCTCCTGCCGGCCGAGGCCCGTGTGCACGAGCCCCTGGTCGCCCTCGACGGCGGACCGGACGGCCTCGACATGCTGCGCCGGGTCGCCACCGCCGCGCCGGGCTGGCTGGCCCCGGGCGGCTGTCTCCTCGTCGAGACGAGCGAACGCCAGGCACCCACCGCCGTTGAGGAGTTCACCCGCGCCGGACTGCGCACCCACCTGGCGGTGTCCGAGGAGCTGTACGCCAACGTGCTGATCGGCGTCAGAGAGATCGGGGACGTCGGGAACTAGACGCGCACGCGGCTCCTCACGTCGTCGCCCCGCTCCCCGACGGGCTCGGCGGCGACGGGGTGTGGTCGGGGCGGCCCCACGGCCCGTGGCCCGGGAATCCGCCCCGGCCCTCGTGCCGGCCCCTGCCGTCGAAGTTTCCGGCGAGGGCGGCTTTCGCGGTTCGTGTGCCGTCGTCGGAACGCGTGCCGACCAGAACAGCGGTGTCGCCCTTCTTCAGGGCGTCCGAGTCCGACGTGCCGTCGTGGCGGCGGACCAGGGCGTCCGAACCGACGGTCCAGGTCCACTGGGCGTCGTCCTCGCTCTTGACGGTCACCTGGTCGCCGTCCACCTTCTCGACGGTGCCCCGCTGCCAGACCCGTACGACCCACTGGCCGGTGTCGCGGTCCTTGACGGTCGCCTCGCCGTGCACGGCGTCACCGCCGAGGCCGAACCACGGGCCGTGGCCATGGCCGTGCCGGTCCGGCGTGGGCGACGGAGAACCGGAGCCCGCGGCCGCGGGTACGGCGACGCTGCCCGAGCCGCCCGAAGTGGCGGCATAGGCGACGGTGCCCCCGAGCGCCAGGGCCACGACCGCCACCGCGACGGTCACGGCCCGCGCCCGGGCCGACTGCAGACGCCAACGGGCGCGCAGGGGCGGACGGCGTCCGCGGTCGTCGCCCGGCCCGACGATCACTTCCCACTGCGCGGCTGCTCTCGGCGGCTCCGCGGGCATCGGCGGAAGAGGCCGCACCGGCTCCGCGGGCCCTCCGTCGGAGCGCTGCTCATGGTCCGGTTGCTCATGGTCCGGTTCGTGCATCACCGCTCGCTCCCCTCGGCCATGTCACGAGGCATCCACACACGGCACCACACGGCATCCCGTACGCATACCTCCCTGTGATTGTCCGATCAGGACGATAAGGGCCCGGTAATGAATCTCTGTGAATCGCACCCTCGTGCCCGCGCCCGCCCTCAGTCGAGCGCCTGCGCCCGCGCGATGAGCAGCGCCACGTCGTCGTGGTTGTCGGGGTGGTGGAGCCGTCGCAGGAGGAGATCGCAGACCTCCTCCAGGGGCCGCATCGGGTCGTCGAGCAGGGCGAGCATCGCGTCCAGGCGCTCGTCCAGCGAGTGCCGACGCGTCTCGACCAGCCCGTCCGTGTAGAAGACCAGCTCGTCGCCGGGCCCGAAGCCGACCGTGGTGGTGGAGAAGGCGACCCCGCCCACCGCACCCACCCCGAGCGGCACCCCCGTGGGCAGGTCGAGCAGCTCCGCGGGGTGCCCGGCGCGCACCCGGGCCGGGGGCAGATGGCCGGCGTTGGCGATGCGGCACTGGCGCAGCTGCGGGTCGTGGACGGCGTACACACATGTCGCGATGGAGTGGTCCAGATCCGAAATGATCTTGTCGAGGTGTTCGAGGAGCAGGGCGGGATCCAGATCGAGGGCGGCCAGTGTGGCCGTCGCGGTACGCAGCCGGCCCATCGTGGCGGCCGCGCTGATGCCGGAGCCCATCACGTCGCCCACGACGAGCGCCGTCTTGCCGCCGTCCAGCGGAATCACGTCGAACCAGTCCCCGCCGACCTCGCCGGCGGCGCCCGCCGGCTGGTAGCGGGAGGCGACTTCGAGCCCCCTCGTCACCGGCGGATGACTGGGCAGCAGACTGCGCTGCAGGGTGACCGCGGTGTTGCGGGCGTTCTGGTACCAGCGCGCGTTGTCGATCTGCACGGCCGCGCGGGCGGCGAGCTCCCGGGCCAGCACGACGTCGTCCTCGTCGAACGGCGCCGGATTGCGTGTGCGCTTGAGGTCGAGGGCGCCCAGCACCTCGCCGCGCGCGATCAGCGGCACGGCCAGATACGAGTGCAGGCCCGCCCGGCCGAGCAGCACCGCCGCCTCGGGGGAGCGGGCGATACGGGGCAGATCGTCGTCCTTGACGTGCGGGACGACGACCGGGCTCCCGGTGCGTACGCACTCGGTGACGAGGCGGTCGGGGGCGTACAGAGCGAGCTGCCCGGGCGGGTCGGCGGCTCGTACGGCGTCCGCGTCGTGCTCGGCGCGGACGGCGAGGGCGCGGATCATCGCGGGCTCGGAGGGGCCGAGTGTGCTGGGGCGGCCCTCCACAACGGCGTCGAGCAGGTCCACGGCGGCCACGTCGGCCAGCTCCGGCACGGCGACGTCGGCCAGTTCGCAAGCGGTGCGATCCAGCTCCAGGGTGGTGCCGATCTTGGCGGAGGCGTCGGCGATGAGGGCGAGGCGGCGCCGCGCGGCCTCGGCCTCGACGCCCGCCCGGAACTGCTCGGTGACGTCCACGATCGAGGACGCGACGCCGAGCACCGTCCCCGTGGAGTCCTCGAGCCGGTACATCGACACCGACCAGGCGTGGTCCTGGTCCGGGTCCGCGGGGGTGCGGCCCACGGTGAACTGGTCGACGAGCGGCAGCCCCGTCTCCAGGACCTGGAGGGCCGTGCGCTCCAACGCGTCGGAGTCCATCAGCGGCATTACTTCGCGCACCGTGCGCCCGGTGTGGTCGGCGGCCGGCACGCCGTTGATCTTGGCCAGGGCCGGGTTGACCGAGACGTACCGCAGGTCCGTGTCCCACACGGCCAGCCCGATCGGCGACTGCTGCACGATCCGCTCGGACAGCGCCACGTCCTGTTCGATCCGGCGCACCGTCGACCGGTCGGCCGCGAGCCCCAGCGCGTACACGTCGCCCCGGTCGTCCATCAGGCGCATGTTGCGGAACTCCACCAGCCGCGTGCTGCCGTCCTTGACCCGGATGGGGAACGCCCCGGCCCAGCTTTGACCCGTACGCATCACGTCGGCGAAGAGCTTGCCGACCAGCGGGACGTGCTGGTCGTGCACCAGCAGCCGGGCCGCGTACTGCCCGAGGGCCTCCTGTGCCGAGTAACCGAACAGCTCCTCCGCCTGAGGGCTCCACAGCACGACGCGTCCCGCGTCGTCCAGGACGACCGAGGCCACGTTGAGCACGTCGAGCAGCCCGCTCGGGCGAACCGGCCCGTCGCCCTCGGCCACCGGAGCCTCGGCTGGACTCATTCCACGCACCGCCTTCGACCGTCCGCACGGCACGTCGTCCCCGGTGCCGACTCCCCTTTTTCTACCGCGCGCACACCAGACACTCCGACGCCGCCGCCGTCTTTCTCCACCATCTCTCAACACGGCGGCGGGTGTACGCGGAAGTCACCACGTCGGCGCCGCCGTCCGGGCGAGCCGGGGCGCGGCACGCGCGTTCACCTCCCCGTTCCCCGAGTTGGTCTGTACATGCTCACTCGGTCGGGCCAGACTGTCCGCCGAACATGCCTGCCACCCCCCGATTCTCAGGAGCCCGCTCATGCCCGTCTCCGCCCGGCAACGTTGTCACGCAGTCCTGACCGGACTCGTCGCGCTCGCCACCACCGTCGTCGTGTCCGTCGCCGTGCCCGCCTCCGCCGCCGACGCCTGGACGGAGACCGGCTCCGACCGCGCCGATCCCCTCACCGAGAGCCAGGGTCTGACCTCGGTCGAGGTCCCGGCGGGCAGCCCCAACCGGTACACCGGCATCGGCACCATTCCTTCCGACGTGCGCGGCCGCGGCTGGAACCACGTCGGCGACCCCGACGCCTCCTATGACGGCTACTACATCGAGCCGTACCAGCGGGACTCCGGCAACTCGAAGATGTTCCGGGTGCAGGCGCCGGGCGGGACCTGGTCGGAGTACGTCCACACGCTCAGCGGCGGGGAGGCGCTCAACAACTCCTGGGTCGCCGTCTCGCCGGGCGGACAGTGGATGCTCGCGGGCGAGTACGGCACGATGAGCCGACTCCTGGTCTTCCCGACCCCCGGCGTCAACCCGAGCACGTCGCCCTCGGCCAACCTGCCGCAGGCCGCCACCGTCAACCTCGACCACGCCGTGCGTGACGTCCAGGGCTGCGACTTCTCCGGCCCGACCACCCTGCTGTGCTCCTCCGACGACCCGGACGGCAGCCTCTTCGGCGTCACCAAGCCGCTCCTGCAGATCGACCTGTCGGCCGAGCCGAACGGCACGGCCGACGTGTCCGGCCATGTCACGGCGCTGCGCCAGCTGCCGCTGCGCAGCTCCTGCTCCGGCACGTTCGAGGCCGAGGGCATCGACTACGACCGCCGTACCGGCACGCTGCGTGTGATCGTGGTGTCGCCCGGCTTCTGCGTCCTCACGGACAGCAAGACGTACAAGTTCACGCGCGGCTGAGCGCTGAGGGCACCGTTTCGCGCGACGGGTGGTACCAGTGCGGAAAGTGGTGGTTTTCTGGGGGCATGGCGCGGTTCGCGGGGAACCCGCGGTATCGCGCCATCGCCATGAGAGGAGCGATCACGATGGTCCGTGAGCGAATGCACGAGGAGCCCGTATCCGTCGAGATCAGCGGATGCAGCAAGGAAGACGCCCGGATCGTGTTCGACGTGCTGTGCACGTGCTTCGAGTCCGATCGGTGCGTCGAGGACGTACCGCAGCAGCTCCATGAGACGCGTCCGATGGTGTGGCTCGGAACGTTCGAGGTCACCGACGCCCACGAGTGCCTCCCGCCCGCCCATCTCTCGTCGTCCGTCGAGGCGGACGCCCAGGGCGGCTACTGGGCGATCGACCGCCTCCGCACCACTCTGGACTCCCTGTTCACGGTGCGCGACCTCTCGTCGGCATCCGGCGACCAGGAGAGGGAACTGCACGTCCTGCTCGAAAGCCGCTGACCAGCCCGCCGACTGCACCGCCCCGGCCGCCTCGCTTGCGGCCGGGGCACGGTTGCGTTTTGCGGAGTGGTGGGGCTCACCTCCAGCTGTTTTGCAACTAGTTGCAAAACGTGACGGGTGTCCTCTACAAAGGAGGCGACGACGCCACGTACGGAGGGTCCGATGAGCCGTTACCCGCATCTGTTGAATCCGCTCGACCTGGGCTTCACCACCCTGCCCAACCGGGTGCTCATGGGCTCCATGCACGTGGGGTTGGAGGAGGCCGAGAACGGGTTCGAGCGCATGGCGGAGTTCTATGCCGCCCGGGCGCGTGGGGGAGTCGGGCTCATCGTCACCGGCGGCATCGCGCCCAACGACGAGGGGCGGCCGTACGAGGGCGGTGCCAAGCTCACCACCGACGCGGAGGCCGAGCGGCATGCCGTCGTCACCGAGGCCGTCCACCGCGCGGGCGGGAAGATCGCGATGCAGATCCTGCACTTCGGGCGGTACGCCTACCATCAGGACCTCGTCGCCCCCAGCCCCGTCCAGGCGCCGATCAGCCCCTTCACGCCCCGCGAGCTCACCGACGCCGACGTCGAGCGGACCATCGACGACTACGCCCGCGCCGCCCGGCTGGCCCGGCAGGCGGGGTACGACGGCGTGGAGATCATGGGCTCCGAGGGCTATCTGATCAACGAGTTCATCGCCGCGCAGACCAACCACCGCACGGACCGCTGGGGCGGCTCGTACGAGAACCGCATGCGTTTCCCCGTGGAGATCGTCCGGCGCGTGCGCGAGGCGGTCGGCGAGGACTTCATCATCGTCTACCGGCTGTCCATGCTGGACCTGGTCCCGGGCGGCTCCACGCTCGACGAGGTCGTCACCCTCGCCAAGGCCGTCGAGGCCGCGGGAGCGACGATCATCAACACCGGCATCGGCTGGCACGAGGCCCGGATCCCCACCATCGCCACCTCGGTCCCGCGCGGCGCGTACACCTGGGTCACCAAGAGGCTGATGGGCGAGGTGTCCGTCCCGCTGGTGACCACCAACCGCATCAACACCCCGGAACTCGCCGAGGAGTTGCTCGCCGACGGCTGTGCAGACATGGTGTCCGTGGCCCGCCCGATGCTTGCCGACCCCGACTTCGTCGCCAAGGCCGCCGCCGGGAGGCCGGAGGCCATCAACACCTGCATCGGCTGCAACCAGGCCTGCCTGGACCACACCTTCAGCGGAAAGATCACCTCCTGCCTGGTCAACCCGCGCGCCTGCCACGAGACCGAACTGGTCCTTTCCCCGACCCGGCGGCGCAAGCGCGTCGCCGTCGTGGGCGCCGGTCCGGCCGGCCTCGCGTGCGCGGTCTCCGCCGCCGAACGCGGCCACCAGGTCACTCTGTTCGACGCCGCTAGCGAGATCGGCGGTCAGCTCAACGTGGCCCGCAAGGTCCCCGGCAAGCAGGAGTTCGACGAGACGCTGCGCTACTTCCGCCACCAGCTCGACGCCCACGGAGTCGACGTACGGCTCGACACCTGGGTGAGTGCCGAAGACCTTGCCGACCACGACGAGGTCGTCGTCGCCACCGGCGTCACCCCCCGCACCCCCGACATCCCCGGCGCCGACCACCCCCGCGTCCTCGGCTACCTCGACGTCCTGAGCGACGGCGCCCCCGTCGGCGACCGGGTCGCGATCCTCGGCGCGGGCGGCATCGGCTTCGACGTGGCCGAGTACCTCACCGACGGCGGCGACAAGGCCAGCGAGGACCCGGCGACGTACTTTCGCGCCTGGGGTGTCGACATGGACTACCGGGCGCCCGGCGGACTGACGGCGCCGCAGCGGCCCGCGCCGCCGCGCACCGTCCACCTGCTCCAGCGCAAGACGACCAAGGTCGGCGCCGGTCTCGGCAAGACCACGGGCTGGATCCACCGCACGGAACTCAAGCACCGTGGCGTCACGATGGTGCCCGGCGTGCGCTACGACCGGATCGACGACGCCGGGCTGCACGTCACCGTCGGCGAGGAGAGCACCGTCCTCGAGGTCGACACCATCGTGCTGTGCACCGGGCAGGAGCCGCTCCGGGACCTGTACGACGCGCTCGTCGCCGCGGGCCGCAGCGCGCACCTCATCGGCGGCGCCGACGTCGCGGCCGAACTGGACGCCAAACGTGCCATCAAGCAGGGCACGGAGCTGGCGGCGACGCTCTAGACGCGCGACGGGCGGCGTCCCGCGCGTCCCTAGGATGAGTCCATGTCACTCCCGCACGCGATCCTCACCGCCCTGCTCGAGAAGCCGTCGTCGGGGCTGGAGCTGACCCGTCGCTTCGACAAGTCGATCGGCTACTTCTGGTCGGCGACGCATCAGCAGATCTATCGCGAGCTGGGAAGGCTTGAGGCCGACGGGCTGATCCGCACCCTGCCGTCCGAGCAGCCGGCCCGCGGGCAGAAGAAGAGCTACGAAGTCCTGCCCGCGGGCCGCGCCGAACTGGCCCGCTGGACCGCCGCGTCCCAGGACCCGAAGCCGCTGCGGGACGCGCTGCTGCTCAGGCTGCGCGCCGCGGCGGTCGTCGGCACGACCGGCCTCGAGCCCGACCTGCGCCGCCATCTCGACCTGCACCGGCGGCAGTTGGCGGAGTACGAGGCGATCGAACAGCGCGACTTCACGCCGGACAGGGACAGTCCCGAGGACCGCCTGAGGCACCTGGTCCTGCGCGCCGGCATCGACCTGGAGACCTTCTGGACGCAGTGGCTCACGCACGCGCTGAAGGAGTTCGAGGAGGCGGCCGGGGGAGAGGGGTAGAGCCGTGGACCCGGCCGTCGGAGTCTGTACGGCTTCGGCCGTCAGAGCCGGTACGGCTTGGACCGTCGCTTCCGCACGTACCAGCCCGTGGCGATCACCCCCGTGCCGACCAGCGCCGCGCCGATGCCCAGCGTGAGCGGGCCGTAGTCGCGCGCGGCGCCGCCGAGGCCGCCCATGACGCCGCGGGACGGTGAGGATGCCGGCGCCGGGATGGACGTCGAGGAGATCGTCGGGGCGGAGGGGGTGGAGACGATGACGGACTGCGTGCCCGCGGTGTTGCCGTTGGAGCAGACGACGACCACGGTGTACGTGCCCGGGCTGGTGTTGGACCAGGCGGCCGACTGACTGACCGTCGTGCCCGCGAGCGCCGTCTGCCGTCCCTGGGCGAAGTTCGTCTGGCCGTTGCTCAGCAGGGAGGCATTGCCCCAGCTGCCGTTGTTCTGGGCGCACGCGCTGGTGACCACCGAGACGGTGGACCCGGACGTGCTCACCGAGATGCCCGTCGCGGCGCCGGACGGACCGGCCAGACCGATCGGCAGCGCCGCGGCCGCCAGCACCGGGCTGGAGCGGAGGAGGAGTCGAGTAGTGCGCATTTAGGTGCCCTCCAGCGGCACGGTTGGCGGTACGTCCCATGCGCCGCCGAGGGTCGGGAAACGTCCGTGCTGCCTCAGGGGAAGCCAATGTTCCCGCGGCCCGTCCCGCATGCGTACCGCCCCCGGTCAGGTGACGTGTTGCGCCGTCCGGGGGAACCCGGAGGCCTCTCACGAACCCGCGCCCGTGGTCACCTTCCGCTCCGCCGAGAACCCGCCCCAGGTGCCGTCCGGCAGCCTGGCCCGGATCCGCACCCGATGCCCCTCCCCGGCCTCCCGGCCCACGTAGAAGCTGTACGTCGCCCGGCCGCGCGGCGGTGTGCCGCCCCACACCAGGGAGGTGGCGGGGGCACCGTCGAGCTGGATCCGGTACTCCGTGATCACGCCCTCCGTGCGTGGCGGGAGCCAGGACAGGTCGATGTAGTACGCCCCGGCGGCGCGGTGCGTCGTGGCGCGGAACCCGGTGGGGGCGGTGTCCCGGCCGTCGTCGGTGCCCGGCGTGGTGAGCCGGACCGGGGCGCTCGCGGGCGAGAGGTTGTCGGCCGCGTCCCGGGCCCGGACGCTGAAGACGTAGCGCGTGCCGGGGCGCAGCCCGGTGACCACCGTCGCGGTCTGTGCCCCGCCCACATTGTGGATCTTCGTCGTGCCCTGGTAGATGTCGTACGACGACACGACCCGGTCGTCCGTCGACGCGGCCCACGACAACTGCACCGCCCGACTGCCGACGGCCCGCCCTTCCGGCCCGAGGGGGCGGGTCGGCGGCGAGCCGTCCGCCGCGACCGCCGCCGGTGTCGTCGCCCGTACCTCCCGGCTGGGCGGGCCGAGACGCCCGTCGGTGTCGCGGGCGCGCACGGTGAAGACATACACGGTGGACGGCCTGAGCCTGGTGACGTCCACCATGTGTTCCGAACCGGGCACTTCCCCGACCTTTGTGGTGCCGCGATATACCTCGTACCCGCGGATGCCGGGCCCGGCGGTCAGTGCGTTCCACATGACGTGCACGCTCGCCGCGCTTCCGGCCGCGGCCGTGACACCCGTCGGCGCGCCGGGCATCCGCCCGGTCTCACCCTCCGCAGCCCCTCCCCACCCGCAGGCGGCGACCAGCACCAGGGCCGCGAGACCCGGCACGCGGGACAACCGGACGCGTCGCACGGCTCTGCCTCCCCGGGGACGGCCCACCGTAATGGTCCGGACCAATATGGACCGGTTGGTGCGAGCACATCAAGAGGGCCGCATTGGTGACCATCGGACAGAGTTACGTATGCTGATGCACCTAACGGCTGAACTCGCCGAGAGGGCAGGGGAGTTCATGCCTGTCGCGCGGAACGCTGTCGTCGCTGATCCCGCGCCGACGGGGGCGGCCGGGGTGACCTGAGCCGACACGAGCTCAGGCCCCCGGCCCCTTTGGATAGTTGACGGGGCATCAGAAGCCGTCCCGTCGTGTCCAGAAGGCCGGCCTCACACCTTCCGGTACGTGTACGCCTCCGCGGCCGCCGCCTCGACCGCGTCCAGGTCGGCGCCCGTGGACGCCGTGACCACCGCGGCCACCGCCCCCTCGACGAACGGGGCGTCCACCAGGCGGGTGCCGTCCGGGAGTTCGTCGCCCTCGGCCAGCAGCGCCTTGACGGTGAGCACCGCGCTGCCCAGATCCGTGAGGACGGCGACCCCCACGCCCCGGTCCACGGCCGCGGCCGCGGCGGAGATCATCTCGGCGCTCGTACCGAGCCCGCCGCCCTCCGTACCGCCCGCCGGGGCGACGGGCACCGCCGTGGCGCCGCCCGCCAGGCCCTTCGCCAACTCGGCGACGGACGCGGCCACCTCGGCGCTGTGCGACACCAGCACGATCCCGACCAGCTTCTCGTCACTCACCTGCGGCCTCCACGAGTCCCGCGATCAGCAGCGCGGAGGAGGTCGCGCCCGGATCCTGGTGGCCGATGCTCCGCTCGCCGAGATAGCTCGCCCGGCCCTTGCGGGCCTGCAGCGGGATCGTGGCCAGGGCGCCCTCCTCGGCGGCGGTCCGCGCGGCGGCGAAGCCGTCGGCCAGCGCGTCGACGGCCGGTACCAGGGCGTCGATCATGGTCTTGTCGCCGGGCGCGGCTCCGCCGAGCGCCATGACCCCGTCCACGCCCGCCCTGAGCGCCTCGGCGAGCTGCTCCTCGCCGACCTCGGCCGCATCGCCGAGTGCCTTGCCCGTGCGACGCAGCAGCGTCCCGTACAGTGGCCCGGACGCGCCGCCCACCGTCGAGATGAGCTGCCGTCCGGCGAGCATGAGGACGGCACCCGGAGTCTCGGGTGCCTCCTTCTCCAGTGTGGCCGTCACGGCCTTGAACCCGCGTTGCATGTTGCTGCCGTGGTCGGCGTCCCCGATGGCCGAGTCGAGGGCGGTGAGCCGCTCCGCCTCGCGGTCCACGGACGCGGCGGTCGCGGCCATCCAGCGGCGGAAGAAGTCGGCGTCGAGCACTGGATCTCCTTGCATGGTAGGTACGTTGATCACGTCTGCCGTCGTGTCACATCCCCCAGCGCAGACCCGGTGTCTTCACCGGCGCGTCCCACAGCCGCAGCAACTCCTCGTCCACCTGGCACAGGGTGACCGAGGCGCCCGCCATGTCGAGGGAGGTGACGTAGTTGCCGACGAGGGTGCGGGCGACGGTCACCCCGCGTTGGCCGAGCACCCGCTGCACCTCGGCGTTGAAGCCGTACAGCTCCAGCAGCGGGGTGGCGCCCATGCCGTTGACCAGCACGAGGACGGGGCTGCGCGGAGGCATGTCGTCCAGGATGGCGCTCACCGCGAAGTCGGCGATCTCGCCGGAGGTCATCATCGCCCGCCGCTCGCGCCCCGGCTCGCCGTGGATGCCGATGCCCAACTCCAGCTCGCCGGGCGGCAGATCGAAGGTGGGACTGCCCTTGGCCGGGGTGGTGACGGCGCTGAGCGCGACGCCGAAGCTGCGTGAGTTCTCGTTGACCTGGCGCCCGATCGACTCCACCCGCTCCAGCGGCTGCCCCTCTGCCGCCGCGGCGCCGGCGATCTTCTCCACGAACAGCGTGGCGCCCGTGCCGCGCCGCCCGGCCGTGTAGAGGCTGTCGGTGACCGCCACGTCGTCGTTGACGAGGACCTTCGCGACCTGGATGCCCTCGTCCTCGGCGAGCTCGGCCGCCATGCCGAAGTTGAGCACGTCACCGGTGTAGTTCTTCACGATGAACAGCACGCCCGCCCCGCTGTCCACGGCGGCCGCGGCACGCGCCATCTGGTCGGGCACCGGCGAGGTGAACACCTCGCCCGGACAGGCGGCCGAGAGCATCCCGGGACCCACGAAACCGCCGTGCAGGGGCTCGTGTCCCGATCCGCCGCCGGAGATGAGCGCGACCTGCCCGGCCACGGGCGCGTCCCGTCGCACGATCACCCGGTTCTCGACGTCGACGGTCAGCTCGGGATGAGCGGCCGCCATACCGCGCAGCGCGTCCGCCACCACGGTCTCCGGGACGTTGATGAGCATTTTCATGGGTACCTCCTGGCCGGCCTGGCAGGTCTACCTAAAATCGCCCGACATACGCTGCTGAACGTTGTCGCAGCCCACTCTCGGAAGTATCGGCGCTCGAGCAGCACCGGTCACGTGGGCGGACGTTTCGGGATCCGCGCGGGAGCGCTCCTACGATGCGACGGTCGAAGCCGGTCGGCTCAGGGCGCGGTGGCACGGTGCGGCCCCGCTCAGGCCCGGGCGGCCGCCTGCGCGCGCGGCTTGCGGACCGGGTGCCCGCTCATCACGGACAGCCGGTTGAAGGCGTTGATCGTGATCGCCACCCAGATCACGGCGGAGATCTCGTCGTCGTCGAACACCCCACGGGCGACGTCGTAGGCGACGTCCTGCGCGGCGCCGTGCGCGGGAGCGGTGGTCGCCTCTGCGAGTTCGAGCGCCGCGCGCTCCCGGGGCGTGAACACGTCCGTGTCCCGCCAGGCCGCCAGGACGCCGAGGCGCTGCGTGGTCTCACCCCCGCGCAGCGCCGAGCGGGTGTGGACGTCGAGACAGAAGGCGCAGCCGTTGATCTGCGAGACACGGAGGTTGACCAGTTCGACGAGGGCGTGGTCCAGGCCGGCGTCCGCGGCCGTCGCGCGCACTGCCTCGGAGGTCTGCACCAGGGCGTCGTAGGCCTTGGGGCTCTGCTTGTCGATGAAGACCCGGCGGTTCCTCGGGTCCGTCGTCGCGTCGCTCACTCCGGGTCTCCTCGTGATCATGGCGATGTCTGTCGCACCGTGCAGTTCGGTCGGTGGTGGCCTATGATCCCAATATGATAGTTGATGCATCAACCATGCCTCGCGCGGGAGGTGGCGAGCGGTGAGCAACGTCGAAACGGAACCGGCCGAGGTGCGTTGCCCGGCGTCGGTGGACGACGGGCACGGGGGCGCCGTACCGGACGTGGAGGTGCTGACCGCGCGTGACGTGCCGTTGGGCGGTCCGCGGGCGATGACGGTACGGCGCACCCTGCCGCAGCGGCAGCGCTCGCTGATCGGCGCCTGGTGCTTCGCGGACCACTACGGTCCCGACGACGTGGGCGAGACGGGCGGCATGCACGTTCCGCCGCATCCGCACACGGGACTGCAGACGGTGTCCTGGCTCTTCAGCGGGGAGATCGAACACCGCGACAGCCTGGGCAGCCACGCGTACGTGCGGCCGGGTGCGATCAACCTCATGACGGGTGGGTACGGCATCAGCCACTCGGAGGTGTCGACGCCGGGGACCACCGTCCTGCACGGGGCGCAGCTGTGGGTGGCGCTGCCCGAGGAGCACCGGAACGCGCCGCGCGACTTCCAGACCTATGTGCCCGAGCCGGTCCGGGTGGACGGCGCCGAGATCAGGGTCTTCCTGGGGACGCTGGCCGGGGACACCTCCCCGGTCCGGACCTTCA
Organism: Streptomyces sp. NPDC002619; assembly: GCF_042889305.1. Taxonomy (NCBI): domain Bacteria; kingdom Bacillati; phylum Actinomycetota; class Actinomycetes; order Kitasatosporales; family Streptomycetaceae; genus Streptomyces; species Streptomyces sp. NPDC002619. Next base: position 242,891 of record NZ_JBIAQV010000009.1, read on the forward strand.
CGCCCCTGCTCGGAGCGGAACTCCTCCTCGACCCGGGCGCCGGCGTCACTCTCGGTGTGGAGCCCGGCTTCGAGCACGGCGTCCTCGTCGACCAGGGGACCGTCCGCCTGGCCGAAACTCCCGTACAGCGTGCGGAGTTGGGGTACGTCGGCCCCGGCCACACCACCCTCACGCTCACGAACGAGACCGCTGACACCGCGCGTGTCCTGCTGCTCGGCGGAACGCCGTTCGGCGAGGAGATCGTCATGTGGTGGAACTTCATCGGCCGCAGTCACGACGACATCGTCCGGGCGCGGGAGGAATGGGCGGCGGCCTCCGAGCGCTTCGGCGCCGTCGAGGGGTACGACGGTGACCGCCTGCCGGCCCCGGAACTGCCGAACGCCCAGATCAGGCCCCGCGGAAACCCGCCCCTGCGCTGAACGGCTCGAACACGTTCACCTACGCATGAAAGGCACGTCATGACAGAGATCACCCCCGCTCCGGTCGTGGAGCACGACGACGCCCGGCATCGCTACACCATCGCGGTCGACGGCAAGGCGGCCGGGCTCACCGCCTACCGTGACCGGGGCGACCAGCGGGTCTTCTTCCACACCGAGATCGACGACGCATTCGCCGGTCAGGGGCTGGCCTCGGTCCTCGTCACTCAGGCCCTCACGGACGTGCGCGAGAGCGGCAAGCGCATCGTTCCCGTCTGCCCCTACGTGGCGAAGTACCTCACGAAGCACCACGAGTTCGAGGACATCACCGACCCGGTCACGCCCCAGGTCCTGCAGTGGCTGGAAACCGAACTGGCCTCCTGACCACCGGCCCGCGAGCCCGGCCCCGGACCCCGGCGCCGGGCGCCGCGCTCTCTAGTTGACTTGTCTACTAATTGGCTAAACTTGGCTTCATGATGGAGACACCACGTTGGCTGACGGCCGAGGAGCAGCAGGCCTGGCGTGGCTTCGTGCGCATGCATGACCGGCTCCTGCTCCGGCTGGGCCGCGCGCTCCAGGCGGACTCGGGGCTCTCCTTCGCCGACTACGGGGTTCTCGTCGAGCTGACCGACGTACCCGCCGGGCGCCGGCGCTTCCAGGAGCTCGCGCGGGCGGTCGAGTGGGAGAAGAGCCGTATGTCCCATCACATCGCCCGGATGGCGAAGCGCGGCCTGGTGTTCCGGGAGGAGTGCCCGGACGACGGCCGCGGGGCCTTTGTGGTCATCACTCCCGCCGGCCGTGAGGCACTGGAGGCCGCCGCTCCCCGCCATGTGGCGGCCGTGCGCGGGGCCTTCATCGACCATCTGAGCCCCGAGGAGATCCGTGTGCTCGCGGACGTCTCACAGCGCGTTCTCGACGAACTGGGCGAGTAGGCCGACGGCGTACAGGTCGACGCACACAAGATGACCGGCCCGGCGTCCGCCGGGATCCTGGTGGGGAGAGACACACCATGTGTCACTCCGGTGAGGAGAGCGATGACCAAGACGCAGGGCGACGCGCAGCCGGACCGTTCGGCCATCGAGGCGGAGCGGGGGCGCATCAGGGAGAAGCAACTGCGGCCGAGCGGTGAGCGACCCGCCTCGTCCGCCCGGGGCCTGCACCACACCGCGCTGATCAGCAGCGACGTGGAACGCACCATCGAGTTCTACCAGGGGGTGCTGGAGTTCCCGCTGACGGAGCTGATCGAGAACCGCGACTACCCGGGGTCCTCGCACTTCTTCTTCGACATCGGCAACAACAACCTGCTCGCCTTCTTCGACTTCCCCGGGCTTGACGTGGGCCCGTACGCCGAGGTCCTGGGCGGCCTGCACCACGTGGCGATCTCGGTCGAGCCCGACCGCTGGCGCCAGCTGGTCGCCAACCTCGACCGGGCCGGCGTCGACCACACGGTGCACAGCGAGGTCTCGGTCTACTTCCGGGACCCCGACGGAGCCCGCATCGAACTCATCGCCGATCCGCTCGGCGAGATGTACGGCAACCAGGTGCTCTGAGAGACGCGACTGCCCCCTGCCGTCGTCCGGCAGGGGGCAGTCGGTGTGACCGTCGGCCTTACGGCGTCAGGCGGCGAGGCCGTTCTTGAGAGCGGCGGCCACCTGCACCACGCGCTGCGCCTGGTGGCGGGCGGCGTTGCGGGTCTGGTCGCCGATCGGGTTGTTGCCCTGGGCGTCGACGTGCGAGGTGCCGTAGGGGTTGCCGTCGACGAACTTGACCGGGTCGGTGTATCCGGGGGACACGACCAGGCCACCGAAGTGGTGGATCGAGTTGTACAGGGCCAGCAGGGTGGACTCCTGGCCGCCGTGGGTGGTGGCAGTGGTGACGAAGCCGCTGTAGACCTTGTTGGCCAGCTTGCCCTGCGCCCACAGGCCACCGAGCGTGTCGATGAACTGCTTGAGCTGCGAGGAGATGTTGCCGAAGCGGGTGGGGGTACCGAAGACCACCGCGTCGGCCCACTCGACGTCGGCCGCGGTGGCGACCGGGATGCCGGCGCTGGCGGCGGCGTGCGCGGCCCAGGCCTCGTTGGAGGCGATGGCGCCCTCGGGAGCGAGCTCGGCGGCCTTGAGGAGACGGACCTCGGCGCCCGCCTTCTCGGCGGTCTCGGCGATCTCCTTGGCGATCTCGGCGCTGAAGCCGGTGGAGGAGTAGTAGATGACGGCCAGCTTGACGGACGTGCTCATGTCTCGGGTCTCCGTTGAGAGTGCGGGGAGCGGGGGCGATCGGCGGATCGCGCCGCGCGCGTTGACACAACGTTGTTGAACACTAAACCGAACAAGTTGATGCGTCAACTAGGCCGGGCGAGTTGTCCCAGCCAGGGATCCCGTCGCCGAGGCAATAGGGCCGGCGGCGCGCGAAGTCGACGTACGCGTCGACCGCGAACCGCACGCCAGGAACTGCGAGGCGCTCGTCCGGCACCTTCTCGCGGCCGAGCCCGACGGCCTGGGCGAGACTCAGCCACTGCCCGGCGCGGTGTCGGTGCCCTCGTGATCTCCCCCGGGAGGTGGTGCCGCGGTCCACGGCCGGCGCGGTCGGGAGCACCCGTTACCGGCTAGGCTCCGGGCATGCGGATCTCCGTCTCCTCGGACATGGACGAACCCGTCGCCCGCTCTCTCGTGGCGGAGTTGCGCCGGCGCGGGCACGAGGTGCGCGCGTACGGCGCGCTGGAACCCGGGACGGACCCGCAGTGGGCGTTCTGCTCCGAGGCGGCGGCCCGGGACGTGGCCGCCGGAACGGCCGACCAGGCCATCGTGTGCTGCTGGACCGGTACGGGCGCCTCGATCGCCGCGAACAAGGTGCCCGGCGTACGGGCGGCGCTGTGCGCGGACGCTTACACGGCCGACGGCGCACGCCGCTGGAACGACGCCAACGTGCTGGCGCTCAGTCTTCGCCTGACGTCGGAACCGCTCCTCGGCGAGATCCTGGACGCCTGGTTCGCGGCGACAGCCGGCGAGGACGCCGAGGACCGGCGCAACGTCGCGCACCTCGCCGCGCTGGATGCCGGCGAGGTGCACAAGGCGCCGGGTTCGCGGAGCTGAACCGACCAGGGGCCGGTGTCAGTGGGCGCCGAGGCCCCCGCCGCCGAACGAGCCGCTCGAGCCCTTGCTCCAGCGCGGCCGGTCCTTGGACGTGCTGGGGCGGGTCTGCTGGTTGCTCAGCTCGTACGGAGTGAGCGGGCGCTCGCCCTTGGGGATCTTGGGCACCTCTTCGGACTCCCGGTTCTCCCGGATCTCGTGTACCGCGCCCTCGGCAGGCAGGTGCGGCTGCTCCTCGGGGCGTGGCCGCAGCGGCTCGCGGAACCTGATGCGCGAACCCAGCCAGAAGCTCCCGGCGAGCATCGCCAGGACGGCCATGGCCACCACGAAGAGCACAAGACTGAACAGACCGCTCGCCGCAGCGAGCTGCATGGATGCGGTACTCATAGCACTGGGATACCCCACCCAGAACGGGGCGAACCGGACACTTTCCGTGACCGCCGGTCGACAACATGCTACCCCCGAACCGGGTTTGATCCGCGTGCACCCGGCTACTCGGCCCCCGTGGCCTCGACGACCTCCCAGCAGGACCTCTACCGGTTCCTGGAGGACCGCTTCGCCTGCGCGCAGGCGTGCGCCGAGTGTGCCCGCGTGTGCGTGCTGCGGGCGAGTCTCCTGGATCCGGAGGGCGGTGAGGGACAGGAGCGGGTGCGTCGGCAGGGGATCATGTGCGCCGAGGTGTGCGACGTGACGTGCCGGCTGCTGTCCGAGCAGAACTGCCAGGACGAGTCCGGTGTCCGCGTCCAACTGGAGTGGTGTCGTACGGTCTGCCTCGACTGCGCCCGGGCCTACGGCGGTCGGCCCGGCGCCGACGAGGTCCTGGCGATCTGCCGGTCCTGCGCGCGGGCCTGTGACGACTTCCTCGCGTCGCTCGACTGACTTCCGACGACTTTCCCACGGCGCGCCATTCCCAATTTCTGTAACACGTTCTACGGTGTGCGCCGTCAGGACCGGGAATCGGGAGCCTGGAGGCGCCGTGCACCTCGACCACACGCCCGAGCAGCAGCGGCTGCGCACCGAACTGCGCGCCTACTTCGCCGAGTTGGTACCGGACAACGCCTACGCCCGGTACGCCGACGCGGCCGCCCAGAAGCGGTTCTACCGCGACACCGTGCGGCGGCTCGGCACGGATGGCCGGCTGGGCGTCGGCTGGCCCAAGGAGTACGGCGGGCGCGGTCTGACGGCGATGGAGCAGTTCATCTTCTTCGACGAGGCCGCGCAGGCCGGCGTACCGCTGCCGCTGATGGCCCTGAACACGGTCGGCCCGACGATCATGCGGTTCGGCACCGAGGAACAGAAGGCGTACTTCCTGCCACGGATCCTCTCCGGCGAGATCGACTTCGCGATCGGCTACAGCGAGCCCGACGCGGGCACGGACCTGGCGTCCCTGAAGACGCGCGCCGTACGGGACGGGGACACGTACGTCGTCAACGGGCAGAAGATCTGGACCACCAACGGCGACACCGCGGACTGGGTGTGGTTGGCGGTCCGTACCGACCCGGACGCCCCTCCCCACAAGGGCATCACCATGCTCCTGGTGCCGACCTCCGACCCCGGCTACTCCTGCACGCTCATCACCACCCTCGCCTCGCACGACACGACGGCCAGTTACTACGAGAACGTGCGCGTGCCCGTCTCCCGCCGCGTCGGCGCCGAGAACCAGGGCTGGCGGCTGATCACCAACCAGCTCAACCACGAACGCGTCACCCTCGCCGCGCACGGCACCATGGCCATTCGTGCCCTGCACGACGTCCAGCGCTGGGCGATGGAGACCAAGCTCGCCGACGGCCGCCGAGTGGCCGACCTGCCCTGGGTGCGCCGCCGCCTCGCCCAGACCCACACCCGACTGGACGCGCTGAAGCTCCTCAACTGGCAGATGGTCAGCGCCGTCCAGGAGGGCACGCTCACCCCGCAGGACGCCTCCGCCGTCAAGGTGTACGGCTCCGAGGCCCGCCGGGACGCCTACGGCTGGCTGATGGAGATCGTCGCCGCCGCGGGCCCGCTCAAGGAGGGTTCGGCGGGCGCGGTCCTCCACGGCGAACTGGAACGCGGCTACCGCTCGGCGGTGATCTTCACCTTCGGCGGCGGCAACAACGAGATCCAGCGCGAGATCATCTCGTGGATCGGGCTGGGGATGCCACGGGTGCGGCGGTAACGGCGCCTATGACCGAGTTTTGTACGCAAGGCGCATTGCAGGGCGACCAGTCGGGCGGCAGGTCCGGGCTCAGCCGGCAGTACGGAGGCGAGGTAGTTGAGCATCTCGCGTACCCGGGTCTGTCTGTCCAGGCCTCCAGGGCTGCGGTGATTTCGACAGGTGTCCGCAGGTGCTGACGGCGCTGTCGCAGCGTTGATGAACGTGTCGGGAACGACGGACGCTTGCGACGTGGCGGCGGCGCAGGCCGTGCACGCGTCTGCGAGGCGCCATAGCCTTCCGCCTCACTCGCGTGCGAGTACGAGCCGGATGGGCCCACCGCAGCCTCGATGGCACCCCGAGCGCTGCCCGACCGCCGCCCGGGTGGGCGCGGCGGCGGGCGAAGCCCACGGTGGCGCGTACAGCCCGGCGCACGCCTACGAGTTCGGCCTGCGCCGGGTACTGGACGGCCTGGCGGCCCTGATCGAGGGCCGCTAGTACTCAGCCATAGACTGTGATCTTCATGCCTGATTCGCGGCTTGTCGGCTGTAGTGACTGGCCTGGGCGCGGGATTGGTGGCGGCGTGGCCAGTTGGACCAGCCGAGCCGGTGTGCTGTGTCGTGGACCGGCCGAATGACGAGCGTCCTCGACGTCTACGCCTGCCACTACAACGGCCATCGCCCCCACCAGGCTGGGGGCAACGACCTCCACTTGCCGACAACCCGGCCATGCTGTGTACCGATCTGCGTACCGCGCGGCTGCTCCCACGCACCCGCGTCCCGGGCGGGCTGATCAACGAGTACGGGTATGCCGCTTGACCGGCCGCGATGAGTTTCTGATTGACCGGCCGCGATGAGTTTCTGAACGGCACAGGATTTCGGAAGGGCAGCCGAGGGTGCCGTCGAAGCGAGAAACAGTGGTTTCGCAAGTGGTGGGTGGACGGCTGTCTGGTTAGCGTGATGGACGTGGCACGGATCGTGATCGTGGAGGACGACGCCGCCATCGGACCCAAACTCGCGGCCTTGCTGCGGACCCTCGGCCATGACACCGAGTGGTGTCAGGACGGCAAGTCCGCGCTGACCAGGACCACCGGAGGCGCCGTCGATCTGGTGCTGCTGGACCTGGGGCTACCGGACGTGGACGGCTTTGAACTGTGTCAGCGGCTGCGGGACCGCTTGCCCGGCGCGGTAGTGGTGGTGCTGACCGCCCGGACCGACGAGATGGACGTCATCCAGGCACTGGAGTCGGGTGCGGATGACTATCTGACCAAGCCGTTCCGGCTGGCCGAACTGCAGGCCCGTGTCACAGCGCACCTGCGGCGCGCCGCGGACGGAAGCGGAGTGGCGGAGGCACGCATCACACATGGCGAGTTGGTGATCGACCGCGCGGCGCGGCGCTGTCTGACGCCGAAGGGTGAGGTGGAATTGCGGCCGAAGGAATTCGACCTGCTGACGGTGTTGGCCGCCTCGCCGGGGCAGGCGGTGAGCCGAGAGGAACTGATGAGCCGGGTCTGGGACGAGAACTGGTTCGGCTCGACCAAGACTCTCGATGTGCATGTCGCGGCGTTGCGGCGCAAGCTGGGCGACCTGGTGCACATCACGACGCTGCGGCACTTCGGCTACCGCCTCGAAGTCCCACCGGAGAGCTGAGGTGCGCAGTCGGATCCTGCGCGCCACGGTCGTGGCGGTGGTGTGTGCCGTGCTGTTGTTCGCCGTCCCGCTGGCGGTGGCGGTGCTGCGCCTGTACCGGCAGGACGAGATCGGCGAACTGGAGCGGATCGCCAACCGTACCGCGCTCACCGCTCCGACGTTCGTACCGGATTTCAATCCTCGGGAGTTGCCGCGCGTGGGGCCCGGCACGCAACTCGCGGTGTACGACACCGCCGCTCACTTGGTCACCGGTTCGGGGCCGGATGCCGGTGACGCTCTGGTGCGAGCGGCGCTGAGGGGCTCTGTGCAGTCCGGCCAGACGGGCGGGAGACTCGTCGTGGCGGTGCCGGTGGGTTCTGCGGAGCGGGTGCGGGGGGCAGTCCGGGTCAGCCGCACGGCCACGTGGCCATCGCACCGGGCCGTGCTCACATGGCTGGGTATGGGCGGGCTGGCAGCGGTAGCGGTCGCAGCGGCGGCTCTGGTGTCGCTGCGGTCCAGCAGACGTCTGGCCCAGCCGTTGGAGGCGCTGGCGGCCACCGCGCGCCGCTTTGAGAACGGCGATCTGACCGCACGGGCTGCGCCGTGTGGGCTGCCGGAGGCCGATGAGGTCGGAACCGCTCTGAATCGTGCCGCTGAGCGACTCGACCGGCTCTTGCAGCGGGAGCGTGCGTTCAGCGCCGATGCATCTCATCAGCTGCGGACGGCGCTCGCCCGCACACGCCTGGAACTGGAGAGCGAACTCGCCGCCGGCTCACCCTTCGACCCGCGCGCCGCAATACGGGCGGCGCTGGAGTCACTGGACCGCATGACGACCACCATTGACGACTTGCTGGCCCTGGCGCGAGACGTACCGGAACGGGCTCCGCTCGACGTCGCTGCCCTGCTTGCGGAGACCCGAAGGAGGTGGCGGGGCGACCTGGAGGCGGCGGGCCGCTCGCTGCAGGTCGTCGTCGAGGACGACTTGCCTGCCGCGGTCGGCTCGCGGCAAGCCGCTCGCCAGGTGCTCGATGTGCTCCTGGCCAACGCAGCGACCCATGGCCGGGGAGCGGTGACCGTACGGGCCAGGGATGCCAACGGGGTGCTTGCCGTCGATGTCGAGGATCAGGGGCCGGGCCTGCCCGAGGATCAGGACGTCTTCGCCCGCCGTCCCGCAGGAGAGGAGCACGGCATCGGGCTGACGCTGGCCCGTTCACTGGTGGAGGCCGAGGGGGGACGGTTGTTCGTCTCCCGTCGGGCCCCGCGTCCCTGCTTCACCTGGCTCATCGCCGCGACGACAGGCCCTGAAGCCCTCGGATCCCGTCCCGACCATACTCCGAAGGAGTGACGGGAGCGGCACTGCACGGTAAGACCTGCGTACGCCGCCGCCATTCGGGTGCAGTCGGCAGCCGTTCAAGCCTTAACCGCTGCCTAGCCTTCCGCGCAGCGGACGCTAACCCCGTTCTTCTTAACGTGGTGATTGTCGATGGAACCCGGACCGACTGGGCGCCGCCGACCGGTCGTCGGGCAGCAAGCCACGAATTTGCTGTGCTAGGAGACGGTGGCGATGACAGAACAGGCGGAACTCTCCCTGGTTGACGGGGTCGGCACTGCTGCTAAGAGTCCGTCGGGCAGTGACCGTGCATGGTCCCGTGTTCGGCTCCTGAGCCAGTGCTTCGAGCGCGCCTGTGACGCGAACCCGTCGAGCACGGCCGTGGTGTGCGGCGCGGAGCGTGTCAGCTACTCGGAGCTCGACCGGCGGGCGAATCGTCTGTGCCGGTTCCTCCTGGCGCGTGGGGTGGCGCCGGGCGACCGGGTCGGCATTCTGCTGGACCGGTCGATGGACATCTACATGGCACTTCTCGCGGTGATCAAGTCCGGAGCGACCTATGTGCCGCTCGATCCGGCTTTCCCGGCCGACCGCCTGGAGTTCATCGCGCGGGACTCGGCGCTGCGAGAACTCGTGACGGCGTCGGCCTTCGCCGACCGCACCGGGCGTGTGCCCTGCGCTGTTCTGGACCTCGATCACGCGGGGGACCAGTTGGCCGCGCTACCGGACACCAGACCGGGTGTCGGGGTCGACTCATCGTCGGCGTGCTACGTCGTCTACACCTCGGGTACGACCGGCCGCCCGAAAGGAGTAGCCGTCTCCCATGCGAGCGTGGTCAACTTCCTGCGGGTGGTCACCCCGATCTACCGCATCGACTGCGAGGATCGGGTCTACCAGGGCCTGTCGATCGCCTTCGACTTCGCGCTCGAGGAGATCTGGCCTGCGTGGATCGCGGGAGCCACGCTGGTGGCGGGGTCGGCTGGGGGCCGGATCGCCGGGCCCGACCTCGGCTCTTTCCTGACCGAGCACGAGATCACAGTGCTGTGCTGCGTGCCCACCCTGCTCACCACTCTCGAACCGGACCTGCCCCATCTGCGCACCCTGCTCCTGAGCGGAGAAGCCTGCCCCGCCGACCTGGTGAACCGCTGGTGGCGCCCGGACTTGCGCATCCTCAATGCCTACGGTCCGACCGAGACCACGGTCACCGCCACCTGCAGTGAGCCGGACCCGCACCGGCCCGTGACCATCGGCACCCCACTGCCCACGTATCGGGTCTACCTCCTCGACGAGGCACTGCACGCGGTCCCCGAGGGGGAGCCCGGAGAGATCTGCATCGGCGGCCCCGGCGTGGCCATCGGTTATGTCAACCGCCCCGACCTCACCGCGGAACGGTTCATCCCCAATCCGATCACGAGGGATCGCGCGGAAGCCCCCCGGATCTACCGCACGGGAGATCGCGGCCGCCGCACCACGACCGGCGAGCTCGAATATCTGGGCCGCGTCGACACCCAGGTGAAGATCCGCGGCTACCGCATCGAACTCGCCGAGATCGAGGAGGTACTGCGCGAGGACGAGGCAGTCGAGAACGCCGTCGTCACCCCGCTGGAGCGCCAAGGCAGCGCAGAGAATCTCGTCGGCTACATCACCCTCGACGACACGTCGGACGCCGTGTCCGAAGAGGACCTGCGCGAGCGTCTGCGTGCACGGTTGCAGCGCAGACTCCCCGGCTACATGGTCCCCGCCTTCGTCGAGGTCCTTTCTGCGTTCCCCCTGCTGGCCGCGGACAAGGTCGACCGTGCGGCGCTGCCGGCCCCGGTCTCGCCGCCGCTCGCCCGGCACTCGCGACCGCGCATCAACCCTGTGACACCGCTGCAGCGGCGGCTGGCCGCGTTGTGGGCTGAGGTTCTCGATTGCCGCGAGGTCTCCCTGGAGCACGACTTCTTCTGTGATCTGGGGGGTCACTCCATGACCGCCGCCCGTCTGATCTCTCGGATGCGGCTGGACCCGCAGCTCCAGCAGGTGGCCATGAGAGATCTGTACGACCACCCCACCCTCGAGAGCCTGGCTTCCTTCGTGGAGACGGCCCGCGCCACGGAGCCGACAGCCGAGCGAGCCGCCTCGGAGGCTGCCCCGGCTCCCCTCCACCACTCCACGTTCCGGGTGATGGCCTGCGGTGCGGCACAGATCACCGGACTGTACCTGTGGTTGTTCCTCCCCAGCCTCGCCATGGTCGTGCTGCTCTATCGGTTGTTCCGTTCGTGGCACGTCCTGCAGCCGACCTCCACAGCCGGACTTTTGGGCCACCTCGTCCAGATGCCGGTCTCGACGTTCACGTTGCTGGAGGCGGGGTGGCTGGCGATCACCCTGTTCGTGCTGCCGTTGCCGGTGAGCCGACTGCTGCTGGCCGGCGTGCGCCCTGGGCGCTATCCCCTGTGGGGTGTCACGTATTGGCGCTTCTGGCTGCAGAGCAAGGTGCTCGCGCTAACACCGCTACGGCTGCTGGCCGGTTCCCCGCTGCTTGCTCCGTGCTTGCGGCTGCTCGGCGCTCGTGTCGGCCGGAACTGCCACCTTCAGGCGGTTCTCGCACCTCCCAGCCTGCTCGAGATCGGCGAGGGGACGAGCATCGGTTACGGGGCCCGGCTGCAGACCTACGTGGTCGAGGCCGGCTGGCTGCGGTTGGGGACGGTCCGGATCGGCTCGGAGTGCTTCGTCGGCACCAACAGTGTGGTACTGCCCGGCGCCGTGATCGGTGACGGCGCCAGTGTCGGCGAGCAGTCGCTCGTGCCCGAGGACCACGTCGTGCCGCCGGGTGAGCACTGGGCCGGCGCCCCGGTGACCCGTCAGGAGGCCGCGCCGGCGCTGCTCCGGGACATGGAGGGCCAGGCCGACGACCGGCCGTGGCCGCCTTGGGTACTCGCCGGGCACGTCGCGGGCGCGCTGATGCTCGTGCTGGCGCCGGTGCTGATCTTCGGATGCGCCTCGGCGTTGGTCGAGTACTCCGCATGGCGGTACGGCTTCGGACCGGCCGTTGCATCGGCTGCGGTGGCCGGAGCACTGGTCCCCTTGGCCACCTGTGCGTTCGTCTTGGTGGTCAAGCGCCTCGTGATGCCGGTGGCACACGCCGGGATCCATCGGGAGCGCGGTGGTTTCGGGCTCCGCAAGTGGGTCAGCGACGGCCTGATGATCATCAGTCTGACCGCGACCCAGGCGTTGTACTCGACGCTGTATCTCGTCCCGTTCCTGCGTGCCACGGGCGCGCGGACGGGACGGTGGGCCGAGGTGGCGACCGTGAACTTCGTCGACCCCGACATGCTCGTCGTCGGCGACGGCAGCTTCCTTGCGGATGCCAGCGTCGTGGGGCCGGCGGTCTTCCACCGGGGCCGAACCGCCCTGGCGCCCGCGGAGATCGGACAGCGGAGCTTCGTCGGAAACGGCGCGCTCGTGCCGGGTTCGTGCCGCCTCGGAGACAACAGCCTCCTCGGCGTCCATTCGCTGGCGCCGGCCAGGCCGGCCGATCCGGAAACCACCTGGCTGGGCTCCCCGGCGATCTTCCTGCCCCGCCGGGAGGCCAGCCAGGACTTCCCCTCGAAGCTGACCTACGCACCGACCAGAGGTCTGATCGCCGCGCGTCTGGCCATCGAGTACTTCCGCGTCACTCTCCCGGCGACCATCAGCGCCTTGAGTGTCCTCGGCGTTCTGTTCGCCGCGCTGCACCTGGTCAGGAACCTTTCACCCGCCGTGGTGATGCTGCTCGGCCCCGCGCTGTTCCTAGGAGCCGCCCTCGGATGCACCCTCGCCGCCGTGGCGGTCAAGTGGTCGGTCGTCGGCCGGTACCGGCCGCGCGTCGAGCCGTTGTGGAGCGTCTGGGTGCGGCGCACGGAGCTGGTCACCGGCCTGTACGAGAACCTCGTGGTGCCGGTGCTGGTGAATCTCCTCACCGGTACGCCCTGGATGGCCGTGATCATGCGTCTGTTCGGTGCCGACATCGGACGGCGGGTCTGGCTGACCACCACTTTCATGACCGAGTTCGACCTGGTCCACGTGGGCGACGACGCCGCCGTCGGAGAGTTCACCTCGTTGCAGACCCACTTGTTCGAGGACCGGGTGATGAAGATGGACCGGGTCACGGTCGGCGCGGGCAGCTCGGTCGGCATCCGTTCCGTCGTGCTCTACCACGCGAGGGTCGGAGCCGACGCATCCCTGGACGCGCTGTCCCTGGTGATGAAGGGCGAGCGTCTGCCCGACGGCACCCGCTGGCGGGGCATCCCCGCCGCACCCCGCCACGACCGCGGACCAGCCGGCAGCCCCGGCCCTGTTCGCGTCCCCCAGCATGCGAATGAGGCACCCCATGACATCGTCACCGCACACCGGAACGCCCCGGTCGGTACGGCCGCACGTCACCGGTGACCTGCCCGGTCCCCGCTCCGCGGCGCTGCTGGCGCGCCAGGAACAGTGGGAGTCACGGGCCCGCACCTACCCCCGTAGTCTGCCCGTCGCACTCGCCAAGGGGTGGGGAAGCTTTGTCCAGGATGTCGACGGGAACGTCTTCATCGACTTCCTCGCCGGCGCCGGCGTGCTCTCGCTGGGGCACAGCCACCCTGAGGTCGTCCGGAGCGTGGCCCAGCAACTTGACTGTCTCAGTCACGGCCTGGACTTCCCCACACCGGTCAAGGACGCCTTCACCCAGGCCCAGCTGTCCATGCTGGCGCCCGGCCTGCGCACGAGGATGAAGGTGCACTTCTGTGGGCCGACCGGGGCCAACGCCGTGGAGGCCGCGATCAAGCTTTGCAAGACGGCCACCGGCCGCGGCGGTGTCATCGCCTTCCACGGAGGGTTCCACGGCAGCACGCACGCGGCCATGGCTGTCAGCGGGCTGGTGTCCCAGAAGGCTCCCGTCCCCGACGGCATGCCCGGCGTCCACTTCTTCCCCTACGGCTCCCTCGGCCCTTACCCCGCGGGTCCGGCCTGTGACAGCGGCCCGGCAGAATGCGCCGAGTATCTGAACCGCGCCCTCACCGACGGGCTCGGTGGGATTCCGTTGCCCGCGGCGGTGATCCTGGAGGTGGTGCAGGGTGAAGGCGGCGTGGTCATCGCGCATCCCGAATTTCTGCGGCGCGTACGGGAACTCACGCGCGCCCTGGGCGTTCCCCTGATCGTCGACGAGGTGCAGACCGGCTGTGGGCGCACGGGAACCTGGTTCGCCTTCGAACAGTACGGCATCGAGCCGGACGTGATCGTGGTGTCCAAGGCCCTGACCGGCATCGGCATCCCGGCCGCGATCCTGCTGTACAACAGCGTGCTGGACACCTGGGCCCCCGGTGCCCATATCGGCACCTTCCGCGGCAACCAGTTGGCCTTCGCCGCCGGCGTCGAGACCATCCGCATCATCCGGCGGGACGACGTCCTGGGGAACGTACGACGCAGGGGCGAGCAGGTCGCGAGCAGGCTCGCCGAACTCCTCTCCAACCCCTGGGTCCGTGACGTGCGAGGGCGCGGCCTGATGTGGGGCATCGAGCTCGCCCATCCCGGCAGCGGCCGACCCGCCGCCCAGCTCGCGGCAGCCGTACAGGCCCACGCACTGCGGCACGGCCTCATCGTCGAACGCGGCGGGCGCGAGGACGCCGTCATCCGCATCCTGCCCCCGCTCAATGTCACCGCGGATGTGATCGACACAGCCTGCGCGATCCTCTTGGACGCCATCCACGTGAGCAGCTCACAAGCGCTCGCCGGATCCGATCGGACCACGCCCGGCGCCTCTCCCCTCGATGACGGATCGCACAACTGAGGAGGCCCGGAAGCCGTGGCTCTCATCATCCAGAAATACGGTGGGTCCTCGATACCGACCATCGAGAGGATCAAGGGCGTCGCCCGACGCGTCGTAGCGGCCCGCACCCAGGGTCAGGACGTCGTGGTGGTGATGTCCGCCATGGGCGGCACCACAGATGAACTCCTGCGGCGTGCGAGGGACATCGCCGCCGACCCGCCCCCGCGCGAACTGGACGCTCTGCTGGCGACGGGCGAGCAGGCCTCCAACGCGCTGACCGCGATGGCCATTCAAGCGCTCGGTGCCGGGGCGTGCTCCTTCACCGGCTGGCAGGCCGGCGTGATGACGTCCCCGGCGCACGGCGAGGCCGACATCATCGACGTCCAGCCGTACCGGATCCGGCGCGCCCTCGATCGCGGTGTCATCCCGCTGGTCGCCGGGTTCCAGGGGCTGAGCCGCGAGAACGCCGAAGTGACCACGGTCGGCCGCGGCGGATCCGACACCACCGCGGTCGCACTGGCCGCCGCGCTCGAGGCCGATATCTGCGAGATCTACACCGACGTCAGCGGGGTGTACACCGCCGACCCGAAAGTCGTACCGGAAGCCGAGCTCTTGGACCACCTCACTCATCAGCAGATGCGGGAGATGGCCGCCGGCGGCGCGAAGGTTCTGGCACTGCCCAGTGTGGACTACGCCGGTAGGCACGCGGTGACTCTCCACGTCCGGTCCTCCTACCACGACCGTCCCGGGACCGTCGTGTCCGGCGAGCCCGGCATCACGGCACACCGCCCGCCGGTCATCTCGGTCACCCACGACCCATGCGTCGCGACAGTCACCCTGCCAGGCGTCCCCGAGCCGATCGCAGCGGCCCAGGCAGTCCGCGAGGCCATGGCCGCCGCTGGCATCCATGCCGCCGAGCTCCGCACCGCGCCGGCATCGGACGGACGGCGCGCCGACATCACCTTGGCCCTGCCGCGGACCGCCACGGACACCGGACTGTGCGCACTGCGTACACATCGCACAAAGATCGGATACGAGCACATCATGTGCGACAGCCAGGCCGCCACGGCCTCGCTCGTCGGGTCGGGCCTGTCCGGTTGCCCTGGAATTGCCGCCATGCTGCGCAGGACGCTGACCCAGATCGGCGTGCCCTACACGCCCATCACCGTGACGGACACGCGGATCTCGCTCCTGTGCCCTCCGTCCCGCCTGTTCGACGCCGTTCGCGCACTGCACAGCGCGTTCGTCGCCGGGCCCGTCTGTCCGCCTCTCTCACCACCGATTCCAAGGGTGGGCGTCCCCCTCGCCCTGCAACCGTGAGTCAACGGCCACAGGTGCACCCATCGATGTTCCTCGCGACGTGGCGCACGATGCGCGGATCGTCCAGCCTGCGCGGCCGAGTTGTTGGGCTTTGATCAGGAGGAGTACGGCGGTCCGCTCAGTTGTCCGGGCAGAGGTGATCGGCTTGTCACACTGGGCGCCATGCGCCGCGCAGTCCTGCGCAACGACGTCGGCCGAGGGACCTTCGGCGCGCGCTCGGTGCTCGGCCCAGACGTTGTAGACGTTGACGCCCGTGATGCCACCGACAAACTCGCACGACAGCCTGCGGTGCTCCGACCCCTTCCAGGACCCGAAGGGCGCCCAGTACCCCTGACTCGTCGAGCAGTTGACTCAGACCACCTCGAAGGAAGCGCTGGAGCCCGGCGACCGAGTCTGCGGGTGCCGATAAATCATCCGGCCTGGTCACGCGGCATGTTGGTACTCGTGGAGCGTTCCGCCGAGTCGGTCTCGTCGGCGTACCTCCAGGTGCCTGATCTGTGTTGGTTCGTTGATCGGTTGGGGGAGTGGGCGGAGCGATGCGGCTTGCTTCAGGGCTCGGTGCGGCCGTCACCTTGGCGTCAGAGCCGAGAAGCTGGACAGCCCCCTCCCAGGTGGCTTCGGCTCAGGCTGGACCGGCGATGAGCTCCGCGACCGGCTTGCGGCGGCCGGTGTAGAACGGGACCTCCTCGCGGACGTGCAGCCGGGCGTCGGAGCTGCGCAGATGGCGCATGAGGTCGACGATGCGGTACGGCTCATCTGCCTCGAAGGCCGGTAGCCACTCGTGGTCGCCGAGCGCGAAGGAGGGCACGGTGCAGAAATCTGTACCAATGTGCCATCCATCTTGCCTCCTTCGCGTTGAAGCCCGCTGATGGTTGTTGGCATCACCGCACCCATGAGGGCCGGGCCTGTCAAGGGGCGTAGACGGCCACCGCCTGCGGCCTCTCGATGGGATGCCGGGGCGTTTTCCTTGTGAGGGCTTCCTCGCGGTGTATCTGTGGGACCGCCGCCTGGGAGGGGTCCAGTTGGAGCGCCCGGAGCCCCGCGAGGAACGAGCGGGGCGAGGACG